>NZ_JAAGLN010000423.1 GCF_010548145.1 Streptomyces sp. SID10853 | reverse complement strand
GGTCTCGGGCCGACTGGCGGCCCGTCGTGTCGGAGGAGGGTTGCCCTCCCCCTCCGACACCATTAATTAAACCATGTCTTGGGGTGTGGGGCAAGCATCCCGGCCGGGGATGGCGAGTGCGGCGCGGACGCGACCGTGACGTTCGGCGCGTACAAGCCGGCGCTGCTCATCGATCCGGCCGCCGAGTACGCGGGGGCCCTGCGGCTCGTGGACATCGGCCTCGACCTGCCCGTCGTACCGGACCTGGAGTCGCTGCAGTACGCGGACGTGGCGGAGCTGCTGCCGGAGCCTTCGGCGGAGAGCGACAAGTACCGGCGGGGCGTCGTCGGCGTCGTCGCCGGATCGGCACGTTATCCGGGGGCGGCCGTGCTGGCCGTGGCCGGGGCGCTGCGCGGCGGGGCGGGGGCGGTGCGGTACGTGGGGCCCGCGGCCGACGCGGTGATCGCACGGTTCCCGGAGACCCTTGTGCACGCCGGGCCGCCGGCCAAGGCGGGACGCGTCCAGGCGTGGGTCGTGGGCCCCGGCCTCGGGGACGACACGTCGGCGGTCGATGACGTACTGGCGTCCGACGTTCCGGTCCTGGTGGACGCGGACGGGCTGCGGCTGCTGGACGCGTCGGCCGTAAAGGCCCGGTCGGCGGCCACGCTGCTCACTCCGCACGCGGGCGAGGCGGCTGCGCTGCTCGACGTGTCACGCGAGGAGGTCGAGGGGGCGCGGCTCGCTTCGGTACGGGCGCTGGCCTCGCGTTACGGGGCGACCGTACTGCTCAAGGGGTCGACCACCCTCGTCGCGGCCCCTTCGGGCGACACACCGGTCCGGGTGAACCCGACCGGGACGCCCTGGCTGGCCACGGCGGGCAGCGGCGACGTGCTGTCGGGCCTGGCGGGCTCGCTGCTCGCGGCCGGACTCGAGGCCAGGGACGCGGGCTCCGTCGCGGCCTATCTGCACGGCCTGGCGGCCCGCCGGGCTTCCGGCGGGGCGGCCGTGGTCGCCCAGGACGTGGCTGACGGGATCGCGGGGGCCTGGCGGGATGTCCGCGGGTGAGGTGACTGCGGCGAGGGTGGAGGGGATGGGGGGCGATGACGTGCGGGCCGTCTGTTCCTGTTCGGCTCCGGCGGACGGGAGTCGGCTCCGGGGGGCAGGGGCCCGCGCTCTGAGAGACTGGGGCGCGACGACGGGGACAGACAGATGACTGAGGCACGGACATGACCGGGGAACCCATGCGAGCGCGCGCCGAGATCGACCTCGGCGCGCTGCGCGCCAATGTGCGCGCGCTGCGCGCCCGTGCGCCCCGTGCTCAGCTCATGGCTGTGGTCAAGGCTGACGCGTACGGCCACGGCATGCTGCCCTGCGCCAGGGCCGCACTGGCGGCCGGAGCGGACTGGCTCGGCACCGCGACCCCGCAGGAAGCTCTCGCCCTGCGCGCAGCCGGTATCCGCGCCCGGCTGCTCTGCTGGCTGTGGACGCCCGGCGGGCCGTGGCGCGAGGCGATCGAGGCCGACATCGACGTGTCCGTCGGCGGCATGTGGGCGCTCGACGAAGTGCGGGCCGCGGCCCGGGCGAGCGGTCGTCCGGCCCGTATCCAGCTCAAGGCCGACACCGGCCTCGGCCGCGGCGGATGCCAGCCCGCCGACTGGCCGGAACTCGTCGGCGCCGCTGCCGCGGCCGAGGCCGAGGGCCTGGCGGTCGTCACCGGGATCTGGTCGCACTTCGCCTGCGCCGACGAGCCGGGCCATCCGTCCATCACCGCGCAGAAGGACCGCTTCGACGAGGCCATCACGTACGCCGAGAAGGCGGGGCTCAGCCCCGAGGTCCGGCACATCGCCAACTCGCCTGCGGTGCTGACACTGCCCGATACGCAGTACGACCTGATCCGCCCCGGTGTCGCGCTCTACGGCATCTCGCCCGTACCGCAGCTCGGCAGTGCGGCCGACTTCGGGCTGCGCCCCGTCATGACGCTCAGTGCCCGCCTGGGCATGGTCAAGCACGTACCGGCGGGGCACGGCGTCAGCTACGGCCACCACTACGTCACCCCGTCCGAGACCACACTCGGCCTGGTCCCTCTCGGATACGCGGACGGTGTCCCGCGCCACGCTTCGGGTCAGGGCCCTGTGCTGGTCGGCGGCAGACTGCGGCGGGTCGCGGGACGGATCGCCATGGACCAGTTCGTCGTGGACCTGGAGGGGGACGAGCTCCCTGCGGGTGCGGAGGCGGTGCTGTTCGGGCCGGGCGACCGGGGCGAGCCGACCGCCGAGGACTGGGCCCGGGCCGCGGACACCATCGCGTACGAGATCGTCACCCGCATCGGGCCGCGGGTGGACCGTGTGTACGTGAATGGTGAATGAGGGGCCGGGGCTGGGGCTGGGGCCGGGCGATCAGCGGCCGGACGTGCAGTAGCCGTGCAGTAGCCCGACGTGCAGCAGCCCGACGTCGCTGTGTTTGTCCGATGCCCCTGTGTTGCCCGTTGTCCCTCCGCGGTCCGTTGTCCCTATGTTGAGGGATGTTGAGGGGCAGATGTTCAGTAGTCGGACGATCAGTTGGAGAGCGGCACGGTGAGCGAGAGCACCAGCGCGAATGTGGCCCAGGCCGTGGCGGGCGCCAACTGGCGCAGGGCCAGTGGCTTCGCCGGCGCGGCGATCGGCGTGCTCGCCGCCGGTGCGGCTGCGGGGGTGGCGGTTGAGCGGCTGACGGTGGGCCGCGGCATGCGCAAGAAGGCGCGGCTCGCCCTCGACGCATCGGGTCCGTACGGCTCCCTGCGCGGCACACCGGGCCGGGCGGTCGCCGACGACGGCACCGGGATCTACTACGAGGTCGACGAAGCGGCTGACGGCGGGGAGTCCGGGGGAGCCCAGACGCGCGGAGGGCCGGCTGAGGCAGCGGGGGCGACCGGGACAGCGGGAGCAGCCGGG
>NZ_JAAGLN010000422.1 GCF_010548145.1 Streptomyces sp. SID10853 | reverse complement strand
CCAGTTCGGCGCCGCCCTGCGGGGTGGCGGGGAAGCGGCCGAGCACGGGCAGGGCCAGAGCGCGCAGCCCGGCGTCGTCGTCGCGCAGGGCGAGTTCGTCCAGCGCCCAGGCCCAGTTGGCGCCGGTCGCCGCGTACCGCCGCAGCAGCACGAGCGCGTCGGCCCGGTCGTACGAGGCGAGGTGCCCCAGCACGGCGAGAGCGAGCCCGGTCCTGCTGTCCTCGGTGACGATGTGGTCGTCGGGGAGGAAGAGGTGCCGTTCGATCTCTTCGAGCCCGCCGTCGAGGTCGAGGTAGAGGCGCGCGTAGTAGAGCGAGCGGTTCTCGACCTGCCAGTCGTGGCGGGGGTCGCTCAGGACGCAGTGGTTCAGGGCGGCCAGGGCTTCCTCGCGCGGTGCGGCGAGCGCGTGCAGCGTGCCGTCGCCGCGGCCCCGCTGGAGGAGGCCGAGCAGCGTGCCGCTCGGCGCTATGACTGGATCGATCATGGAAGAAGCCTCACATCAAGCTGTAGACGCAACCGGGAAACGTGGACTACCTGGCCGCGCAACAACATGTCCGGCCGCCCGTTGCCATCTGCTTGGTGCAGTTCATCTTCCTCTGCCTCTCGTCGGTGGTCCGATGTGGACCCGCGACGTCATGATGACCCAGCCAAATCGCCACCGCGACCACATTTACGACAGGCCGGTCAGCGTGCGCCGAAGAGCTCCACCAGCTCCGTCTTCCCAAACATCCGCGCGGTATCCACGGCGGACGGAGTCCCGGCCTCCGGATCGGCCCCGCCGGCGAGCAGGGCGCGGATCACCGCGTCCTCGCCCTTGAAGACCGCTCCGGCCAGCGGGGTCTGTCCCCGGTCGTTGGCACGGTCGGCCTCGGCTCCGCGGGTGACGAGGGCCTCCACCGTCGCGGCGTGACCGTGGTAGGCGGCGAGCATCACGAGGGTGTCCCCGCGGTCGTTGGTGAGGTTCGCCGGGACCCCCGCGTCGACATACGCGGCGAGCGCGGCGGTCTCCCCCTGCCTGGCGAGGTCGAAGACCTTCGTCGCCAGTTCGACCACCTCGGGGTCCGGAGCCTCGCTCATCGCGCGTACCGCCTTTCATGCCGTGACCTCGGCGTACGGCATGTCGGCCGTACGAGTGAACCGACAGGTTACTGCCCGCCGGGCACCCCCGGCACGAGTCGGGCACCCACGTCGGCCAGTCGGGTGAATTAGACGCCATTTCACCCATTTGCACCTTTTATCGTATAGATACTTTCTGTGAACCTGGAAGAACTCATGGTGACTGTCCCCCCAACCAGGAGAACACTCATGATCCTTTCCATCTCAGGCGTCGTACTGCTGGGAGTCATCGCCTTCCTCTTCTTCAAGAAGGACGGGCTCAAGGCGTCCCACGGGCTCGTCTGTGCCCTCTTCGGCTTCTATGTCGCGGGCACCGCCATCGCACCGAGCATCACGGCCGGCGGCGCGAGCCTCGCCAGCATGCTGGGCGGAATCAAGTTCTGACCCTCGGCAACCGTTTTCCACTCACCCCAGGAGACAGACGTGGCCCGGCGTCCACTTCCCCGCATTCTGAGCAGCAGCAGCGCATCGATCACCCGCAGCCGCGAGATCGCGCGGACGGCCGCCGACAGCGCCACCGATGTCCTCCACCCGTTGATCATGATCGGCCGCGGCCTGCGCAAGATGGCCTCGGCCGGGCGGCAGCGGTGGGCCGCGACACCCAAGGACCGGCGCGGTCCCGCGCTGTTCCTCGTCGCGGCCTGCGTTCTGGTGGTCGCGCTCATCCCGTACGGGCCGCTGCTCGCCCTGATCACGGTGATGGCCGCGGCCGCCTGGAAGGGGCACGAGCGGACCGTGGCGAAGACCGGGCCGGACGAGGCGGAGACCGCCCGGCTCCAGGCGCTGTACGAGGCCCTGGTGCCGTACTTCTCCGTCCCCGACGACCCGGCCCCGCTGTTCAGCCACGGAGGCGCGTGGGACGAGGTGTTCAGTGACTTCACGTTCGACGACGACGGACGGCTCACCGCGCTGCACGTCGCGTACCCGGCACACTTCACCGACGGCGAGGCCGAGTGCCGCACCCGGATCGAGCAGCTCCTGCACGCCAAGTCGGGGCGCGGGCGCGAGTACCGCTTCGACTGGGACGAGGAGGGCAACCGGCTCGCGATGAGCGTGCTGCCCGCCCTGTCCACCACCATCGCGGCGCAGCCCTTCATCACCGGTCCCGGCGAGACCGTGCTCGGCTTCACCGACCCGGACGCGGTACGGCGCACGGTGCCGGTGCAGGACGGCGACGAGCAGAGCGACGCTCCGCCGGTGGTCTGGCGGACCGGCCCGCGCTCGACCGAGCCGCATCTGCTGGTCGTGGGCGAGCCGGGCAGCGGGACCACCACGCTGCTGCGCTCGATCGCGCTCCAGGCCCTGCGGTACGGCGACGTGGTGATCATCGAGGGCAGCGGGACCGGGGAGTACGCGTGCCTCACCGGCCGCTCCGGCGTGCTGGCCGTCGAGTGCGGGCTCTCCGGGGCCCTGAGCACCCTGGAATGGGCGGCGCACGAGACCGAGCGGCGGCTGATCGCGGCCAACCGAGCCAGGCAGTCCGGGCACCCCACGCCCGATGACACCAGGCGCCCGCTGTGGATCCTGCTCGACCGGCCCAGTGTCTTCGGGCATCTGGCGGCGGCCGACGGCCGCACCGACCCCCAGGAGCTGCTGCAGGTCCCCCTGCGGCACGGCAGGGCGGCGAGCGTCACGGTCGTGGTGGCCGACCAGTTCGACACCGTGGACGCGCTGAGCGACGCCGTCCGGCACCACACCCGCGCCCGCGTCGTGCTCGGATCGGCGCCGGACGGCCAGCTCGGGGCGCTGCTCGGCGCGCCGCCCCACACCACGCCGACACCCGGCACCCCGCCGGGGC
>NZ_JAAGLN010000421.1 GCF_010548145.1 Streptomyces sp. SID10853 | reverse complement strand
CGGGGCGCAGCACACCGGGCGGCAGCGCGCCGGCGAGCTGGGCCGGTACGGCGCCGATCCCGGCGGCGGGCAGGCACTGGGTGCCCCGGAGCATGCTGCGCCAGACCAGATGGAAGAAGCGGGACGAGGTTTCGAGGCCGTCCTCCAGGAAGACACCGGACAGGAAGGGCCGGAAGAACACATCGACAAGCCGTTCGGAGATCCCGGCGTCGGCGAGGGCCGTGCGTGTCGTACGGTCCGCCGCGTGCTTCACTGCGCTCACCGGACCGAACAGGTCACGCGCGGACAGCAGTCCGAGCGTCAGAAGGTCACGGCGGCCGGCGACCGGCCGCAGCGACAGCAGGTCCACCGCCACGCCCGGCCGCCGGGTCGGGTCGCTGAACCGCAGCCGCCCCGAAGGGGTGTACACCAGGGCTCCCGGGGTGAAGGGGCGCAGCCGCAGCCCCCGGAGCCACATGCGCTGTTTGACCTGGGGGTACGACGTGTTGAACACCTGGAAGCCGCGGTCGAGGAGGAATCCCTCGCGCCGGTCCGTGCGCATCCTGCCGCCGACCGTGTCCGACGCCTCCAGCAGGCTCACGGACAGGCCCTCCCGGCACAGATCCGCCGCGCAGGCCAGGCCGGCCAGCCCCGCGCCGATCACGATGACGTCGCGGCGCGGGCCCCGGTGGTCGGTCATGGGGTGTCAGCCCTTCGCTCGTCCGGTCTTCAGTACACGTCCTCCGGGCGCATTTCTCTCGCTGGTGGAGAAGCAGGAACGGGCCGGGGCGGCAACGATGGGAGAACCGTCGCACGCCACAGGACCCGGAGGCTTCCATGACCGAAGGTGAAGCGGCACCCGCACCCCGCACACCCGCACTGCACTGCCTGGTGACGGGCGCGACGGGCTACATCGGCGGCCGGCTGGTGCCCGAACTGCTCGACGCGGGTCACCGCGTCCGCTGTCTGGCCAGGACCCCGGAGAAACTGCGCGACCACCCCTGGGCCGGACGGGCGGAAGCCGTACGCGGAGATGTCACCGACGCCGGTTCGGTGGCCGCGGCCATGCGGGGCATCGACGTGGCGTACTACCTGGTCCACGCGCTGAACACCGGCTCCGGCTTCGAGGAGAAGGACCGCGGGGCGGCCAGGATCTTCGCGGAACAGGCGCGGGCCGCCGGGGTCCGGCGGATCGTCTATCTGGGCGGCCTCACCCCCGACGGCGTACCGGAGCGCCACCTCTCGCCGCATCTGCGCTCACGGGCCGAGGTGGCCCGCATCCTCCTCGGAGCGGGGGTGCCGGTCACCGTGCTCCGGGCCGCCGTCATCATCGGCTCCGGCTCCGCGTCCTTCGAGATGCTGCGGTATCTCACCGAACGGCTGCCGGTCATGGTCACCCCGAGCTGGGTCTCCACCCGGATCCAGCCGATCGCCGTGCGGGACGTGCTGCGGTATCTGGTGGGCAGCGCGCTGATGCCGGACGATGTGCACCGCGCCTTCGACATCGGCGGCCCCGACGTCATGACGTACCGCGACATGATGCGCGGGTTCGCCGAGGTCGCCGGCCTCCCGCACCGGCTCATCCTGCCGGTCCCGATGCTCACACCGCGCCTGTCCAGCCACTGGATCGGGCTGGTCACCCCCGTCCCGCGCGCGCTCGCCAGGCCGCTGGCCGAGTCGCTGCGGTACGAAGTCGTATGCCGCGAACACGACATCGCGCGGTATGTGCCGGACGGGCCGGGCGTGCCGCTCACCTTCGGCAGGGCGCTCCAGCTGGCGCTCCAGCGGGTGCAGGACGCCGAGGTCACCACCCGCTGGTCGTCGGCCTCGCTGCCCGGCGCCCCGAGCGATCCGCTGCCCACCGACCCCGACTGGGCGGGCGGCAGCCTCTACACGGACCGGCGCAGCCTCACCATGGACGCGTCCCCCGAGGCGCTCTGGCGGATCGTCGAGGGCATCGGGGGCGAGAACGGCTGGTACTCCTTCCCGCTCGCCTGGGCGGTGCGCGGCTGGCTGGACCGGCTGGCCGGCGGGGTCGGGCTGCGCCGCGGGCGCAGGGACGCCGAGCGGCTCAGGGTCGGCGACTCGCTGGACTTCTGGCGGGTCGAGGCGATCGAGCCGGGGCGGCTGCTGCGGCTGCGGGCCGAGATGCGGCTGCCGGGACTCGCCTGGCTGGAGATGTCCGTGGACCGGGACGGGCAGGGGCGGACCCGCTACCGGCAGCGCGCCCTCTTCCACCCCCGGGGGCTGCTCGGACACGCGTACTGGTGGAGTGTCGCGCCGTTCCACTCCCTCGTCTTCGGCGGGATGGCCCGCAATATCGCCGGGGCGGCCGACGGCGCGAGCCGGGCCCGCCGGCAGCCTGCCGCCACCGGCCGCTGACATCCGCGGACGGAACCGACGACAAGCCCGACGACCCGACGAACCCGAGGAGTGGCGTATGACCGTGGCGGTCGCCCTGTTCACCTCCGACCTCCGGCTGCACGACAATCCGCCGCTGCGCGCTGCGCTCGCGGCGGCGGACGAGGTGGTGCCGCTGTTCGTCCGGGACGAGGCCATCGAGTCGGCGGGCTTCGCCACACCCAACCGGCAGGCGTTCCTGGCCGACTGTCTGGCCGGCCTCGACGCGGGACTGCGGGAGCGCGGCGGCCGGCTCGTCGTGCGGTCGGGCACCGCGACCGCGCAGGTCTGCCGGGTGGCCGCCGAGACGGGAGCCTCCGAGGTGCATATGGCGGCCGGGGTCAGCGCGTACGCCCAGCGCCGGGAGGAGCGGCTGCGTACGGCGCTGGAGGCGGACGGGCGGCGACTGTGCGTCCATGACGCGGTGATCACCGCCGTGCCGCCGGGCGCGGTCACCCCGGCGGCCTCGGACCACTTCGCGGTCTTCACCCCGTACTTCAGGCGCTGGTCGGACGAGCGGCTGCGCACCGTCCAGGGGGCGC
>NZ_JAAGLN010000420.1 GCF_010548145.1 Streptomyces sp. SID10853 | reverse complement strand
CAGCCCCGGTCGCCCGGCTGCCCGTACCGCGCGTCCCGATGACGACGGTGGCGTACCGCTCCGCGCAGTCGGCCACCCGCGCGGACAGGCCGTCCGCGGTGACGGTCCGTACGGCCGCGGGCGCCTGCCGTTCGCTGGTCTCGAACAGCAGGTGCCCGCCCGGCGCCAGCCAGGGCAGCGCTACCGCGGTCACCCGCCGCAGTACGTCGAGACCGTCCGCGCCGCCGTCGAGCGCGACGCGTGCCTCGTGCACCCGGGCCTCGGCCGGCAGCAACTCGATCTCCTCCGTGGGCACATACGGCACATTGGCCAGCAGGATGTCGACGCGCCCGCGCAGCGAGCGCGGCAGCGGTGCGTAGAGGTCGCCCTCGTACACCCGGCCCCCGGCAGCGGCGACATTGCGCCGGGCGCAGCGCACCGCGGCCGGGTCGACATCGGTGGCGTGCAGTTCCGCCCCGTCCAGCGCGGCGGCGAGCGCGGCGCCCAGGGCACCCGAGCCGCAGCACAGGTCGACCACGACGGCCCCCGGCGGGGCGAGGGCGACGGCCTGCTCGACAAGGAACTCGGTGCGGCGCCGCGGTACGAAGACACCGGCGTCCACCATGACGCGCAGCCCGCAGAACTCGGCCCAGCCCAGCACGTGTTCGAGGGGGAGTCCCAGGGCGCGCCGGTCGGCCATGGCGGCCAGCTCGGCGGCGTCGCGGGCGGCGGAGACGAGCAGCTCCGCCTCGTCCTCGGCGAAGACACAGCCGGCGGCCCGGAGCCTGGCGACGACCGCGGGGAGCGGCAACGGCGACTGGGGTGACGGAGGTGACAGTGGTACGGGTGGGACCGGCATATGAGCCTTTCGGGATACCTGTGGGGCTCCCTCGGTCACCTGGGTCAGATGAACCGCACGGCCGTGAGGGGGAGCGCCCGGCCTGCTGCAGCGGTAATGGGGCTCACCTCCTCGGTACGGTCCACGGGCGTGGGGAGGCAACAGTACATGAGCGCACTGCCGCCTCCCCCGGCTCCTCGCCTTCCGTGGCCTACGACGTGGCGGCGGTGTCCAGGGCGAGCACACCCTTGGCCGGGACCGTCGCGGTGACCTTGCCGTCGTCGCCCACCGTCACCGTGTTGCCCGCGCAGTTGTCGGCGGACGCCTTGGCGACGTTGCAGTACGTGCCGCCGGGCAGTGACGTGGTGAACGTCTGCTGGAGGTCACCGTCCCCGTCGTTGAGCGCGACGAAGCCCTTGGCGCCGCGTCCGAACGCTATGGCGCTGCCCTGCGACCACCAGTCGGTCACCGCCGCGTCGCCGACGGCGTTGTGGAAACCGACCATCCCGGTGATCTCCGGGTCCGCGTGCATATTGGTCCAGCCGTCGGTGCCGCTCGGCGGGCCCGCGTCCGGGTCGCTCCACTCGTAGCCGGAGAAGACGTTCGGCGAACCGTAGGGGTGCGCCAGCATGAAGGCGTTGGCGAGCTTGTAGGTGTCGCCGTCCTTGTAGCTGAGCGTCGAGCCGTTGCGCTCGGTGTCCCAGTCGTCGACGAACGTGGTGGCCTGGTCACCGGGCAGCTTCCCGTCGGCGACGTTCTGCAGACCGCCGAGGTCGCCGCCCTGGAAGGCGCTCTTGATGTGGGTGCCGTAGCGGAATTCGTCGACGTCGCCGAGGCCCGTGTACTCCTCGGGCTGCACCGCCTCCCCGCTGCCGTAGATGACCTCCGAGACCCAGAAGCCCGGGTCGGCCATCTTGCTTTTGATGCCCTGCAGATCGGCGGCGGCCATGTGCTTCGCCGCGTCGACACGGAATCCGTCGACGCCCATCTTCCGCAGGCCGGTGAGGTAGTTGGCGATGGTGGTCCGGACGTAGTCGCTGCCGGTGTCGAGGTCGGCCAGGCCGACCAGTTCGCAGGTCTGGACGTTCTCGCGGTTGGTGTAGTCGGTGATGTCCTGGCGGCACGTGTGGAAGTCCGCGTCGCTGTAGGTGCCGGGGTAGTCGTACTTGCTGTACTGCGTGCCGCCGGTCCCGGTACCCGAGCCGGACGACATGTGGTTGATGACGGCGTCGGCGATCACCTTGACGCCGGCCGCGTGGCACGCGCTGACCATGGACTGGAACGCGTCCGCGTCCCCGAGCCGCCCGGCGATCCGGTAACTCACCGGCTGGTACGAGGTCCACCACTGGGGTCCCGCGATGTGCTCGGTGGCGGGCGACACCTCGACGTATCCGTAACCGGACGGGCCGAGCGAGTCCGTGCAGATCTTGCCGACGTCCGCGTACGGGCGCTCGAAGAGCGTCGCGGTGACGGTCCGGTCGCCGGGCGGCGCGGCTTGCGCGGACAGCGGGGTGAGGGCGAGCAGGCCGCCGGCGGCCATCACCCCGGCCATGGATACGCCGATCAGACGGTTGCGCATCGGTGTGGCTCCTTCGTCGTGGGGCAGAGCGGTGTCCCGGGCGGCCGGGTGCGGGTGACCGCCGTGGGGGAGACGGTGAGGAGCCTGCCGCTAAGGCATGAGCACTTCAAGAGTTTGCGCAAAAGTTTCCTGCAAGTTGCAGAAAACTCTTACCGAGTGGGGCGTCGACGGGGCGGGCGGCGGCCATGTGGGCTGCGGTCGGTCCCGGTCAGGTCCTAGCCGGCGGGCCGGCCGCTGAGCGGATGCCGCAGTACGCAGTCGCCGCAGAGGCTGCCGCCCGGGGCCCGGTAGTAGAGGCAGCAGCTGTTGCGCAGGAACGCGAAGCCCAGACCCTCCTCGACGATGAAGTCGCCGCTGCCCGCGAGGGGTTCGCCCGCCAGCACGGCGGCCGCCAGGGCGGTGGCCCGCGCCTCGGTGTCCGGCCGCCGGCCGGTCAGTACGCGCACCGCTCCGACCAGGGCGGACGCCGCGTTGCCCCGCAGCGTGTGCGGCGAGAGGCCGTACCGGGTCCGCAGGGCTGCGTCGAACGGT
>NZ_JAAGLN010000041.1 GCF_010548145.1 Streptomyces sp. SID10853 | reverse complement strand
CACTGGCGGATCCCCCGGGGCCGGCACCGGCCGCACCCGTGCCCGCACCCGGACCCGCGTCCCCCCGGGCAGCGGCACGCGCGGCGGCGGGCCCCGTACCGGGCGCAACCGTCATACCGGGCCCGGAAGCCCCAGCAGAATCAACAGGCCCAGCAGTCCCAGCAGCCGGTCCGGGGGGAGCCGCCATCGTGGGATGGGCCTCGGCGCCCGGTACGTACCCCATGGCGGGCCCCTGCCCACCCGATACGAAGGTGCCGCCGCGCTCCAGACGGTCCAGCCGGGCCTGCAGGGAACGCTCGTCGTCGAAGGCGGCCGGGAGCAGCACCCGCGCACAGATCAGCTCGAGCTGGAGGCGCGGCGACGTGGCTCCGCGCATCTCGGTGAGCCCGGTGTTGACCAGATCCGCCGCCCGGCTCAGCTCGGCGGCGCCGAAGACGGAAGCCTGCGCCTGCATGCGGGCGACGACATCGGCCGGGGCGTCGATCAGCCCCTTCTCCCCCGCGTCCGGCACGGCGGCGAGGATCACCAGGTCGCGCAGCCGCTCCAGAAGGTCGGCGACGAACCGGCGCGGGTCGTTGCCACGCTCGATGACCTGGTCGACCAGCTCGAAGGCGGCGGCCCCGTCCGATGAGGCGAAGGCGTCGATGACGGCGTCGAGGAGCGTCCCGTCCGTGTAGCCGAGGAGGGCGGTCGCCATGGCGTATGTCACACCTTCCTCGCCCGCGCCCGCCAGCAGCTGGTCCATGACGGACATGGAGTCCCGCACGGAACCCGCACCGGCACGCACGACGAGGGGCAGCACCCCCTCCGCGACCTGGGCTCCCTCCTGGCCGCACACCTCGCCGAGGTAGTCGCGCAGGGTGCTGGGCGGCACCAGCCGGAAGGGGTAGTGGTGCGTACGCGACCGGATGGTGCCGATGACCTTCTCGGGTTCCGTGGTCGCGAAGATGAACTTGAGATGCTCCGGGGGCTCCTCGACGACCTTCAGCAGGGCGTTGAACCCCGCCGACGTGACCATGTGTGCCTCGTCGATGATGTAGATCTTGTAACGACTGCTCGCAGGCCCGAAGAACGCCTTCTCGCGCAGATCACGGGCGTCGTCCACGCCACCGTGCGAAGCTGCGTCGATCTCGATGACGTCGATCGACCCCGGCCCGTTGCGCGCGAGGTCCTGGCAGGACTGACACTCACCGCACGGCGTGGGTGTGGGGCCCTGCTCGCAATTCAGACAGCGGGCCAGGATCCGTGCACTGGTGGTCTTGCCACAGCCGCGCGGCCCACTGAACAGATACGCGTGGTTGACCCGGTTGTTCCGCAGGGCCTGCTGCAACGGGGCAGTGACGTGCTCCTGCCCGATGACCTCGGCGAACGATTCGGGACGGTAACGGCGGTACAGCGCAAGGGACGACACATCTACGAGGTTATCGGGGCCCACCGACAACCCACGCCCCCGAGCGGCCCACGCCCCCAGAACGCCCTGGAACGCCGAACACCCGGAACGCAAAGGGCCCCCCACGCACCCGCCAGAGCCAACCTACCCTTGCTGCCTTCCGGCCCTGGGGGAGTTCAGTCAGATAGCGCCACGTGAGGGGCTGACCCACACCCTAGCTGATCCACCGGGGTGGAATCGAGTTCGCTAGCACTCCTCAACGTCTTGTATTGTTTGCCGCGGAGGATTCGCCTAGTGGCCTAGGGCGCACGCTTGGAAAGCGTGTTGGGGGCAACCCCTCACGAGTTCGAATCTCGTATCCTCCGCAGTTGCCCACCAGGGCAAACGAAGGGTCCGACCGCCTGGCGGTCGGACCCTTCGTCGTTGCGTGGTCCCAGTTCTGGTCTCAGTTGCGCGGGACGGACAGTCGTGGACGACCACGGACAGGCTTCCGCATCGGGTCCGTCCTGGACGGCCCGCCTAGGACTCCGAGGCACCGCGCATGGCCCCCAGCTTCTGCGCTCCGTTTGCTTGATCGTCCAGCGGCCGGCCCCTTCGCCGTTACCTGGTCTCAGTCGTGCAGTAGAGGCAGCCGCAATCGCCTATGGGCGCCTCGACAGACTCCACAGGGGATCTGGGTCACTCCCCCTGGATACGGACCCAGATCCTCTTGGTGCCGCACGAGCTCGTCGACCCAACAGATCCATGGGATCCGGTGCGATGCGGATCCCCGACTGACACAGGGCGAGTTGAGCAAGTCGGATAGCCCCACACCAGCACATCAAGTGACGTGCCTCACAAACTGAGAGCCACCCCAGGTGAAGCTTCTCTGCCGCCACACCCCCCGCACGTCTGCCTCCTTCGCCTGGTTCAACATTGTGCTGGCACGGACGGAGGCGGCCACGCTCACGGCATTCACCGGAGGTGGCAAACCCACCGCCCAGTACCTGACCAAGAAGCAAGGTCGACGCCACTTCCAGCACGACGTCCATGCCAACACGGCCAGACTGCGAGATGCAGAGCATCACATCCACGGCATCGACTTCCTCGGCACCGACCACATCTACCGCCTGAACGGCACCCGCGTAGAGGCATTCTCCGGACTCGAGAAGAGCCTGTACACGCATCTCCACCACGGGCGCGTCAACGAATACCGAGGCGAAGTGCACGGCCTCCGAGGACAGTGGCCGGACCGCAGCTCGTCAGGGAAGTGGAACGCGGTGTCCATCCGTGCCGACGGGACCGTGATGGCAATCCGTCTCCAGGAGGAGTGACCCGGCAGCCAGCCGCAACCGCTGACCGATCCCGCTGGATGCTTCGGACCTGTCCTGACAGCCTCTTTGCAGCCGACCTTTACCCGTCTTGTAATGTCGTGGTTTCTGTCCGTGACGCCATGGCCAAACGGGGGCTCATGTGTCGGTCATCATGGTCGCGGCAGCGATCTACGGAGTGCTGCAACTCGCCCTGATCGCCTCGCCGATGAGGTCCCTACGGCTCTCGACCGTGGTGCTGACGGTCGCCGTCGGCATATACGGCAGCGGAGTTGTCGCCGCCCTCATCGAACTCGGCTACGCCCACGCGATGGCATCGAGCGCGACGCAGCCACTGGTCGAAGCCATGGGACGGGGCAGCTACACCGTCGTCCCTGTAGTGGAGGAGCTCGCCAAACTCACACCACTACTGCTCGCAGGTCTCAACATCAAGATCCGCTACCAACTCGGCCTGACCGACTACGTAATCCTCGGCGCCGCCACCGGCGCGGGACTCGGCCTGTACGAAGTACTCCTCAGCCATCTCCTCGACGCCCAGCGCGCTGACCCGTATCCCTACGGCGGATGGATGCTCTCCGGGGGCCTGAGCCTCAGCTCCACGTACATACCCGACTGGCACACCGTGCTGACCACCTGGCTACCGGCTTCGCTGGGCAGCCTGGACCTCAGCTTCACCCAACCCAGCCTGGACACCAACCTCCACCTCGCCTGGGGAGCCATCGGAGCACTCGGCGCCGGACTGCTACTGCGTAGCCGCGGCTGGCGACGCCTGCTCGGACTGCTGCCGATCGCCTACGCAATGGCCCACCACACCCTGGTCAACTACACCGGCAACCGCGATGCCCACCCGCCCAGCTGGGCCACCTCTCTGCTCGGCACAGCCAACGACCTCGTGGCGTACGCGCCGCTGATCTGCCTGGCCATCGCCATGGCCCTCGACTTCGCCCACCTGCAGCGCAGCAAGCAGGCCATGCCTGCCATCCTCCTGAACGCAGAGCGAACCGGGAACGCAGCTATCGGCCCCCTCACCACGTTCAGCACCCGGTGCCCGCCATGGACACCGCTCATCGCGCTGCGCTTCGCCCGCATGCGCAGATCCCTCCTCTACGCCGCCGGACGCACCGCCCCCGAACGGCTCGAAGCGCTGCACCAGGCAGTCGTCAACACTGCCGCGCGCATCGACGCCGCCAACCACGCCGACGCCTGGAACACAGCGCGCATACGTACTCAGCTCAAGACGATCCGCCCCAACGTTGGCGACGTCGCTGGCCTCTCCTGGCCGTCCCGCTCGTCCTCATGACGCCTTCCCTGCTTTTTCTGGCCATCGGGTCGTTCACCGCGACCAAAGACCTCCAGAAGTACTTCACCACCGGCAACGGGCCACGTGTGCTCATGTGGTTCGGCATAGCTGGACTGGCCTGGGCCCTCATCCAGCTGGCCCTACTGCTCCGCGCTTGGCGTACCACCGCCCGCCAGCCGCTGGCAGAACCCCAAGCCGTCCTGCGGCTGCGGGTGTTCACCGCCGTCGGTGCATCCGCCACCACTGGCCTGCTGCTCTTCGCTCGCTACCACGGAAGCCCATTGAACGGGGACGTCGCCGGCTCCCTCGCGATGCTCCTCGCAGCTCTGCAAAACCTTGAGCTGTACGCGGGCATCGCCCTCACCATCCTCGCGCTGGCCGCCCTGATCATGATCTTCCCGCCCGGCGGCCTGGTCCTCGCCGGCGGCGGCATCGTCGCGGATGCGGCCGGCGCCTCATCCGTCGCCGCTGTCGAAGCCGCTGGTTTGGGCACAGCCGGCGTCCTCCTGGCGGTCCAGGGTGGCGATGGAAGTGCGGGCGAAGGCGGCCCCAACGGAAACAAGGGCGGTGATACAGCAGAACCGGACTTGGTATTCAAACCTTCGCCGAAACACGGTCAGACTCAGCGGGGGACAGCCGCTCCGGAACCAACACACCCACAGGAAACGCTGGAGAATTCCATCAGCTTCAATCCGAATACCACCCGTAGGGTCGGAACAGACCCAGAGACTGGCGAATTCGCGGTATTCGACGAAACTCATAATGGAACCGGGATATATCATGGCCATGTTCGACAGTGGGGTGAGCTGAGCCAGCAGATGCAGAGCGCCCTGCGTAAGGCCGGGCGAGTGACGGCAAAGGGAAAGATCAAATAACCATCAGGGATTCGCTTCACTGCAGCAGTGGAGCGAGATCGTGAGGACTCATGCAGTACCAAGCTCCCCGCAGTATTACAGCAGAAGAAGCAGCTCAGACATTTCAGGCTGGACAGCCGTACGAGATTTCCGAGGCACTGGTCGCTGCGGCGTTGCACGTGGCCGATCGGGTCTGGGTCGAGCAGTGGCTCGTGCACTTCGCCGGTCACCCAGACCCCGACGTCCGCAGGGCCGCAGCCCTTGCACTGGGACACCTTGCCAGACTCCACAAAAAGGTGTCACCTCAAGCAATTTCCGCTGTTCGAAACTTGCTTGAGGACAGGCAACTCGGCGGCGCTGCGACAGACGCTCTCGAAGACGTCGAAATTTTCACACGGGGTAATTGAATAGCTGGCGCTGAAGTGAAAACTGGCCCGGTACTCCTTGGATGGAAATCCGGTCGGCATCGGCGTCAGACAGGCCGTTCGCTCAGCCCATTCGCAGGGCTGACTCGCAGCAGGCGATATCAGCGTCCGTGACGCTGTGGTGCAATCCGCGGGCGATTCGCTTGCCCTGGAAGACCCGACCGCTTGCGGTGGGGCCCTCCGGCGTTTGTTGCAGTTGCCGCCAGCAGGCCGCCGTCGCCTACCGACCGTTCAAGAGCGCACGGCACACACCGCAGAACATAGCTGCGTGGCTCCCGTAACGGCGCATCAGCTGGCCACACTCAGCGCAGGGCCCAAGCTCCCAGGGCGGGCACCCCAGCGCCGCAGAGGCGGCAGCCCGCTCGACGGACAAGATCAGCGTGGAGTTGCGTGCCCGCTGTGCAGGCATCCGAGGCAGGGTGAATCCGCCGGTCGACTGCCCAAGGTCGCGGATGGGCCCCGCGTCGCTGACGAACCGACCCTCCTCACCGGCTCGGCAGTTTCGGTCGATCTCCTGCTCGGCGAAGGTGATCTCGTCGTTCTCTTCCTGCCCCTTCACCCGGCTCAAGGCGGCGGGCACGCGAACCGGCGGGCGGCCTCCAGGCCGCCGACGCGGGGCATCTGGATGTCGGTGAGCACCACGTCCGGACGGTGCTCGGCCACCAGGTCCACCGCCACCGAGCCGTCATCGCCCTCGGCGACCACCTCGATGTCCGGCTCGGCGTGAAGGATCATCCGGATGCCCTTGCGCACCAGCACCTCGTCGTCGTCGAGGGGGGACTACCTTGACGGTCACTCACGCCATCACTCGTCCGTGTCAGGGGCAACATCGCCCGCCCACGGGATCCGTCGTCGCCGGTAGCCCACGGCCCCGGTCGTCCCGGGGCATGACCCGGCGGGCGTGGCGTACGACTTTCGGGCAAGTCCGCCCGGGCGGGAAAGGTGACGCGCCGGGGGTGCCCGACGGGACAGCCTGGACGTGCGTCGGACCGGGCCGGGTCCGACGTGAGTGTTCGGATCCGGAAGTACGAGAGCCCACACGGCACGGCACGGGTCACCGGGGGCCGGCCGCTCTTGAGCTTCACGGGTGTCCGAACCCTCAACGGACGGACACAGGAGGACAGATGAGCAAGCGAGGCAGGGCGGTACTGGGTGCGATGGCGGGGGGGGGGCGGTCACGCTCACCATGGCGGTGGCATCGCCGGCGTCGGCGATCATCGGAGGCCACGATGCGACCTCGCCGTACCCGTTCATGGTGAGCATTCAGAAGGACGGCCATCACTACTGCGGAGCCTCCCTGATCAAACCGGACTGGATCGTGACCGCCGGGCACTGCACGGTGAACGTCAAGCCACAGCAGCTTTCCGTACGGGTCGGCGACCACGACCGGACGAAGGGGGCCCGAGCGAAGGTCACCAAGGTCATCGCACATCCGGACTTCTCCTACGAGCCGTTCCGCGACGACGTGGCCGTCATGAAGCTGGACCACCCCGTGGACGCGAAGCCGGTCAAGCCGGCCACGGATACCGCACCGGCCGGTACCGACACCCGGATCCTCGGCTGGGGAATGACCTGCGAGGACGGCAGCGCGTGCCCGGACCCCCCGATCCGTCTGCAGGAACTGGACACCAGGGTCGTCCCCGACAGCCGGTGCAGTGAGAACTTCAACCCGGCCAACGAGCTGTGCACCGACAGCCCCACCAAGAACGCGCAGGCGTGCATCCTCGACTCCGGCGGGCCGCAGATCAAGGGCCGTCCCGGGCGGTGGGAACTGATCGGGGCAACCAGCCGCGACAGCGACGCCGATCCGGAGTGCGCCACCGGTCCCGGCATCCACACCGACCTGACGGCCCACCGCGCATGGATCGAGCGCGTCACCGCGAAGTGATCGGCGACGGCCCCGCCCGACTGGACCGGGCGACCGCTCCGCCCGGACCGGCGACCGCTCCGTCCGCTGGGCCACGGTGACGATTCCCGGTGTGCCCGGACACGCCGGAAGCCGAAGTCCCCGTACCTGTCGGAGGCTTCGGCTTCGCGTCGGCAGACGCGTGCCCGCCCCTGCGCCGTCTCCAGCCGGTCGTCCCGGCCATCCCGGCCGTCCGGTTCCGCCGTTCGTCAGTGTGCGCCGGCGAGGGCCGGTGCGCGCCAGACGTCGGTCACGGTCCTGTGCTGCTTCGGGCTCAGTGCCGCCGCGCCGTCCGCGTAGTTACGGTCGACCTGGGCGGCCTCTGCCGTACTCGGCTGGGCGTTGGTGCACGACGTACCTGGGCCGTGCCCGGACATCAGCTCCGAGCACGGGCCGCTGTAGTCGTCCGGCAGTCCGAGGATGTGCCCGGTTTCGTGTGCGGCGACCCGGGTCATGTCGTAGCCCTCATCGACCGCTTCCTGGCCCAGTTCGACCTCGCCTCTGCGGCCGCCGGGGACGATCGGCCCGAGTGTCGTCTGGGGCCAGCCGCTGGTCGCCACGTAGACGAAGTTGGCCGAGCCGGGCGAGGTCGCCGGCTGCAGGTGCACGTTGTGGTCCGCAGCGTTCCAGTTCTGCACGCCCTGCGTGATCGCGTCCGCCCACTGCCCGGCCTGGCTGGCGTCGTAGGTCAGAGTGACCACCGCCGCTGTCGCCCTCGGCGGCGCCGGGTGCGCCGAAGCGGCACCGGTTGTCACTCCCAGCATGGCCGGGATCAGTGCCGCCACGGCTGCTATTCGCTTGATCATGAGACTCGTCCTGTCCCTGACGTCGGTTGCCCGTGAGCCACAAGGGCACCACGTGACCGGTGAGCACCACAAGTACGCGATGAGACAGGGGAGTTGGCCGCAGTTGCCTCGATCGTGACCATTTCGGCTGAAGCGTCGGCGGCACGGCGGCCTGCCGGGTCACGGCGCAGCAGGGTGCGGCCGTTCCGTGGGGCGCCGTGTGACGGGCGGCCGGGTGACGGACCATGGGTACTGACGGCGGGGGCGGGCGGACGTGAGGGGCAGCGCAGTGGCAGACAGCGAATCCATCCGGGCGGAGTCGGAGCCGGAACCAGAGGTGGAGGTGCAGGCAGAAGCGGGGTCGCCGTCGGAGGACGGCGTCCGGTCGTCCGGCAGCCCGCGCCCTCCGCGGTCCCTGCGCCGGCGGCTGGGCGGGGGCGTGGTCCTGCTCGTCCTCCTGCTGCTGTTCTTCCTGCCCTGGTGGACGCTGTTCGCCTCCGGAACCGGCTGGCCGTTCCCGGTCTTCCTCGCCGGCACGGTCGTCTTCGCCGCCTGGCTGGTCTCCTTCCCCTTCCTCATGGCCGCGGGGCACGGACAGCGGCGGGCCGACCGCGCGGCCCGTGTCGCGGACACCACCCTCGGGGTGGTCTGGGTGCTGTTCACCTGGTCGGCGCTGGGCGGCCTGCTGCACCTCGTACTGATCGGGCTCGGCGTCGGCGGCGCCGGGCGGGCCAGGAGCATTGCCGTGGCCGTCGCCGTGATCTCCGCCGTGCTGCTGGCGTGGGGACACCACGAGGCCATGCGCGTGCCGCGGGTGAGGCAGCTGGACGTGCACGTCCCCCGGCTCGGCGGCGGTCTGGACGGAACCCGTGTCGTGGTGCTGGCCGACACCCACTACGGGCCGATCGACCGGGCCGGCTGGTCGGCGCGGGTCGCCGGGGCCGTCAACGCACTCGACGCGGACATCGTGATCCACGCGGGCGACATCGCCGACGGCACCCCCACTCAGCGCCGGGAGCAGTCCGCGCCCCTCGGGACGATCCGGTCACGGCTCGCGAAGGTCTATGTCACGGGGAACCACGAGTACTTCGGGGAGGCGCAGGGCTGGCTGGACCGGATGGCGGAACTGGGCTGGGAGCCGCTGCACAACCGCCACGTCCTGGTGGAGCGCGGCGGTGACGCCCTCGTCCTGGCCGGTGTGGACGACGTGACCGCGGAGTCCTCCGGGCTGGCCGGGCACCGGGCGAACCTGGTCGACGCGCTGGCGGGGGCGGCCCCGGAGCGGCCGGTCCTGCTCGTCGCCCACCAGCCCAAGTACGTCGGACAGGCCGCTGCGGCCGGCATCGATCTGCAGGTCTCCGGGCACACGCACGGTGGCCAGATCTGGCCGTTCAACTTCCTCGTACGGATCGATCAGCCGGTGGTGCGGGGCCTGAGCCGGCACGGCGAGCGCACCCAGCTCTACACCAGCCGGGGCACCGGCTTCTGGGGGCCGCCCTTCCGGGTCTTCGCACCGAGCGAGATCACGCTGCTCACCTTGCGGCCGGGCGACGGGCCGACCGCGTAGAAGCACACCGGGAACCGGCGCTCAGCGCACCGGGAAGCCGAAGGAGTAGCCCTGCTCCTTGAGCCGGGGGAGAAGGCGGCGCAGGGCCTCGACGGTCTGGGAACGGTCACCGCCGCCGTCGTGGAAGAGGATCGTCGGCCCGTTGGGCAGTTCGTTCTCGACCGTGGCGACGACGGTGTCCGTGCCGGGACGCTCGAAGTCCTTGCTGTCCACGTTCCAGCCCAGCGGGCGCATGCCCCGGGAAGCGGCGAGCTTGCGGCTGTACGGGGTGAAGGCCCCGCCGGGCGCCCGGTAGTACATCGGCCGTACGCCGCCGGACGCCTTGGTGATCATGCGTTCGGCGTCGAGTATCTGCTGCGACTGGTAGGTCTCGGACGCCTTGTCCATGGCGGTGTTGTGCGACACCGTGTGGTCGCACAGCCGGTGTCCGGCCGCGACCACCTTCTTCACGAGGTCCGGGTGGGCCTGGGCCTGCGGTCCTATCATGCAGAACGTGGCCTTCACCCCGTACTCCCGCAGCAGGTCGAGCACTTGAGGGGTCCACACGGGGTCGGGGCCGTCGTCGATGGTGATGTTGACGCCGTGCGTTCCCGCCTCCGACGCGTGCGCGATGGTCACCGCGACCGACTTGACGCCGCCCGGCGTGGCCGGCGCGGTCGCCTTCGGGGGTGACGTGACCGCGGAACCGGCCTGCGCGGTCCACACCGAGGCGCCGACGGCGAGCATCGTCACCCCGAGTCCCGCGCCGAGCACCTTGCCGTACCAGCCCCGCCCGCTGTGCCGTGCCATGTCCGCCCCTTGTCTCGCCAGTGCCTCGCCGGTCCCGGTCACCTTGTGACCACTGGGAAGGACGAGAGATGGAGGCCGGGGGATGCGTCCGTTACCGATCACGCACAATTCCGGGAGAGTTCGCGGACAACTCCCCCGCGATCAGGCGTCGAGAGCGGTCTACTCCAGCCCGAGCCGCGGTCCGCTCCAGCCCGAGCCGCGGTCTGATCCGGCCCGAGCCGGTCAGTGCTCCTGCGGAGCCCGGTCCGGTCCATCCGGAACGCGCCGGCTCGCGGCCGGCTCCGACAACTGCCGGGTGACCCGGTCGAACAGCTCCGTCAGCGGCCCGCCGATGTCCCGGCCGAACCCGGTCAGCCCGTAGGTGACCTGGGGCGGCGTCGTCGGCTCGACCTTCCGCCAGGCCAGGCCGTCCTGGACGAGCGCGCGCAGGGTCTGGGCGAGCATCTTCTCGCTGATGCCCTGGATGCTCTCGCGCAGTTCATAGAAGCGGAGATCGTTGCTCCGCAAGGAGATCAGCACCCAGATGCCCCACCTGCTGGTCACATGGTCGACCACATCGCGCGCGGGGCAGTCGGTGTGAAACACGTCATACCGCTCGCCCGCTCCGGTCCGTGTGAACTGCGCGCCTTCCGTCATGCCAGGAGCTTACCTTCAGGTATGTCCTTATAAAAAGTAAGCCTGGCTCCTAGCGTGAACGCCACAGAGAACACCGAACAAGGAGCTGATCATGATCGTAGTGACCGGAGCTACCGGGAACGTGGGCCGGCCGTTGACGCGGGCGCTGGCCGAGGCGGGCCACCAGGTGACCGCGGTGTCACGGAACGCGGCCGAAGTACCGGACGGCGTACGTCACTTGGTTGCCGACCTGACCGAGCCGGCCGGCCTCGATCCCGTACTGACCGGGGCGAAGGCGCTCTTCCTGCTGCTCTCCGGCGACCTGCACGCAGCCGGGGCCAGGCCGGCCGACCTCATCGGCAGAGCGGCGGCCGCCGGGGTCCCCCGGGTCGTCCTGCTCTCCTCGCAGGGCGTGGCGACCAGGCCCTCCGGCCGGACCCGGATCACGATGCGAGGGGTGGAGGACGCACTGCGGGAGTCCGGCCTGGAGTGGGCCGTCCTGCGGCCGGGCGGTTTCGCCTCCAACGCCCTGTGGTGGGCCGAGTCCGTCCGTACACGAGGGGTGGTCGCCGCGCCCTTCGGCGATGTCGGGGTGCCGGTCGTCGACCCGGCGGACATCGCCGATGTCGCGATGGCCTGCCTGCTGGACGACCGGCACACCGACGGCGTGTACGAGCTGACCGGCCCTGAGGTGATCACGCCGCGCCGGCAGGCGGAGGCCATCGCCACCGCACTGGGCTCACCGGTGCGGTTCGACGAACTCACCCGCGCCGAGGCCAAGGCCGCCATGACCCTGAGTCTGCCGGCCGAACTCGCCGACGACACGCTGGACATCCTCGGCTCGCCGAGCCCGGCCGAACTGCGCGTCAGCCCCGACGTGCAGCGGATCCTCGGCCGCGCCCCGCGCTCGTTCGCCGACTGGGCCGCCCGCAACGTCGCGGCGTTCCGCTGAGAAGGCGAACAGCCCGGGTGAGCGGCGGAACCGCTCAGGTCCGGGCCGCGGCGAACGGCAGGGACGCGTACCGCCGTACGTAGTTGCCGTCCGCGAAGGTGCCCGCTGCCGCGTCCACCTCGAAGTCCGGGAAACGGGCGAGGAGTTCCTCCAGGGCCGTACGGGAGACCAGACGGGCCGCGGAGGCCCCCAGGCAGTGGTGCGGGCCGTGGGTGAAGGCGAGGTGCTGGGGACCTTCGCGGGTGGGGTCCGGGTGGTGGGCGGTGGGGCCGAAGGCACGCGGGTCGCGGTTGGCTGCGCCGTAGAGGAGGAGAACTTTGCGGCCTGCGGGGACGGTCCGGCCGTGCAGCGTGGTGTCTTCGGTGACGGTGCGGGCCAGGCACTGGACGGGGGAGGTCAGCCGGAGGAATTCCTCGATGGCGGAGGGGAGCAGGGCGGGGGTGTCCAGGAGGGCGCGGCGTTGGCCGGGGTGCGCGGTGAGGAGTTCGGCGGCGCCGCCGAGCAGTCCGGTGGTGGTGTCGTTGCCGCCTGCGACCATCGTGAAGGCGAAGCCGAGGATACGCAGCAGGGTGCCGGGGTCGTCGGACGGCATCAGGCCGACCAGGTCGGAGACGGTGTCGTCGGCGGGTTCGCTGCGGCGGCGTTCGATCAGCTCGGTGAAGTAGCCGAAGAGGCTGGTGACGGCTTCGGCGGCGGTGAGCGGGTCACCCAGCGCGTTGGCCTCGACGATGGCGTGGGTCCAGCCGTCGAAGCGGGCGCGGTCGTGTTCGGGGACACCGAGATAGCGCCCGACGACATAACTGGGCAGCGGTTTGAAGAGTTCGGCGACGATGTCGCAGCCGCCGCCGAGATCGGCGATGCGGTCCAGGCGGCCCCGGACGAAGGCACGGACGTCCGGCTCGATGGCGGCGACCCGGCGCGGGGTGTAGCCGCGGCTGATCAGGCGGCGGAAGCCGGTGTGTCGGGCGGGTCCAGCATCACCATCGGGGCGGCGTCGGTGATACCGAGGCGTGCACGCTCGCCGTAGGTGATGGTCAGGCCGTCGGCGGAGGAGTAGCGCCCGGTGTCGCGGGCGGCGGCGAGCACGTCCGCGTAACGGGAGAGGACCCAGTAGTCGCCTTCGGGGACGTGGTGCAGGGGGTGCGCGTCGCGCAGTGTCGCGTACATCTCCCACGGAGAGCGCCAGCTCTCACCGGCGCACGGGGCGAACGGGGCCTGCTGAGATGCGGTCATGCCGGGAGGGTGGGGGCGGCGCCCGCAAGAGTCAATGGCGGCCCGGGGGGGGGCACGCGCCCCGGACGGATCTGCGGGGCGGGGCGGGGCGGGTCTGTGGGGCGGGGTAGGTCTGCGGGGCTGGGAGGATCTGCAGGCGGGGCCGATCTCCGGGGGGGGCAGGTCTCCAGGGCGTAGAGGATGTGCAGGCCGGGCCGGTCTGCCGCCACGTAGTCTGCTCGGGTGCTGAATTACGAGGAACTGACGTCCCCGGAACGGCAGTTGTGGGACGCGTTTCCCGAGGGGCGAGAGGTCGACCTGCGGCCGGGCGGCCCCGCCCGCCGGCACCGTCGATCTGCGGGGCGCACACGCCGCCTGGGTCCGCGACGACGCCCGCAGCTGGGCGAACGAAATGCGGCTGGAGGGCTTCACCTACGACTCGATCAGGTCCGAGCCGGACTCGGTGGACGGAAGGCTGGAGTGGGTTCACCGCAATCCCGGGTACTCACCACAACCGTACGAGCAACTGGCGGGTCACTACCGCCGGATCGGCCATGACGACGAGGCACGCCGGACGCTCCTGGCCAAACAGCGCAACCGCCGCCGCTTGCTCAGTCCCTGGAGCCGTGTCTGGGGCTATCTGCTCGACGGCACCGTCGGCTACGGCTACCGCCCCTGGCTGGCCGGTGCCTGGCTCGCCTTCCTGACCCTGGTGGGCTCACTGGCCTTCGGTACGCACACCCCGAGTCCGAACAAGCCCGGCGAGGGGCCGCCGTTCAACGCCGTTGTCTACACGCTCGACCTGCTGATCCCCATCGGGGGATTCAGCCAGCGCGAGGCATGGCACTGGTCCGGCGGAGCCCTGCAGGCGATGGCCTACGCACTGATCGCGATCGGCTGGTTGCTGACGACCGCCGTGGTGGCCGGAGTGACCCGCACCCTGAGCAAGAACTGAACGGGCAGCGGACCGACTCGCGTTCAGGGGCATCGGCCGGCCCTGCGTTCACGAGCGGTGGGTGTCCCGCCACCGCTGCCGGTGCGCACGGTCGCCCTGGCCGGTGCCGTTGAGCGACAGGAGCGCCGGGAGCGGAGTGCCGGTGTTCCACTGGCCCAGCAGATCGCGGTGGAGGGCCAGGATCCCGTGCTGAACCGCGAGAGCGAGCGCCGGCTTGCTGAACGGACACGTGGCCACGAACACCGCGACGTCCGCCTTGTGGTGCAGCCAGGCAGTGCCGACGAACTTCTGCATGTCGCCGCTGGGAACGTAGCGGTGCGGAGCGTAGTGCTTGCACTGGACGACCAGTCGGCGGCCGTCGGCGAGCGTCGCGACCACGTCCGCGCCCAGGTCCCCGGACTTGCCGCTGACCTCGACGTCCGTACAGCCGTCACGCCGGCACAACTGCGCCACGTACCGCTCGAAGTCCTGCCAGCTCATCGCGTCCACCGCCGCCAGTGACCGGCGGCCCGTGCGGATCGCGTCCTGCTCCTGCCGCTGCCGTTCCCTGCCACGCACCAGCCGGTCCGTATGCCGGAGCCATCCGACCGCGGCGCCGGCACCGCCGAGGACGGCGGCCCCGGCCAGATAGGGCCAGACAGTGCTCCAGAACGCCGCCAGCAGGACCAGCACCAGGGCGGCCCCGCCCCACACGGTGTCCCTCGTCGCCTCGTACCGCCTCCGCGCAGCCGAACGGCGCTTGCGCTTTTTCACCGCGCGTCTCTTCACCACGCGTCTCTTCACCACGCGTGTCTTCACCGCGCGTCGCTTCACTACGCGTCTCTTCGCTACGCCTCTCGTCGCCATGTGGCCCCCTCGCTCCCCGCCCCACCGACGCGAGTGTGGCCGACCGGGACGCGGCGGGAAAGAGCGGCTGTTCGGCCAACGCTTCGGCCGGTCCGCACCCGTACCCGTACCCGTACGCCGCGCCCGCCCTTACGCCCCCGTGCTCTCCCGCACACCATCGGCCGGCGCGGTGAACTCCTCCGGCCTGCCCTTCTTCGGCAGCAGGACCGTGATCGCCAGAAAGGCGACCAGCAGGCAGCCCTGGACCAGGAGGGCGTGGTGGAAGCCGGCGGTGAAGTCACCCGATTTGGCGCGGGCGAAGAACACCGAGCCGAACACCGCCACACCGATCGAGCCACCGATCGACTGCACCGCCGACAGCACCCCGGACGCCGAACCGATCTCGTCGTCGTCCACCGCGGCGAGGATGAAGCTGAACAGCGCGGCAATGACCAGACCGGCACCGATACCGCAGACGACCACCCCGGGCGCGACGTCCCAGAGGGAGAACGTGCCGCCGATGTGGCCGAGTTCGTACCAGAGCAGCGCCGCGCCGCCCAACTGCACGAGCGGGCCGATCTGCAGGACCGCGCGGCCGATCCGGTCGGCGAGTACGGCTCCGCTGACCGCGCCGCCGATCGCGGTTCCCAGCGCCAGCGGCAGGTTGCCGAGGCCGGCCTCCCCGGCCGTGAAGCGCTGGCCGATCTGGAGGAAGAGGGTCAGGACCAGCTGCACCCCGACCAGCCCGCCGAAGAACAGCGCGATGCCGCCGAGGCCGACCGTGAAGGCGGGCTTGCGCAGCAGAGCGGGGGTGACGAGCGGCTCGCGTCCCTGCGCTGCCGTACGTCGCTGCTGTACGGCGAAGAGCGCGAACCCGGCCACCGAAGCGGCCATGCAGAGCCAGGTCCACAGGGGCCAGCCGGCGTCCTGACCCTGGTTCAGGGGCAGGACGAGCAGGCCACAGGAGAGCGCGACCAGAGCCGCTCCCGTGCCGTCCACGACCACGGCCCGGTCGCTCGCTTTCCGGGGCACGAACTTCACGGCGACGGCCAGGGCCACCAAGCCGATCGGCACGTTCACCAGGAACACCAGCCGCCAGCCGAGACCGAAGAAGTCGCCCTGGATGAGGCCGCCGCCCAGCACCGGGCCGACGATGCCGCCGAGTCCCAGCACGGGGCCGAAGATCCCGAACACCTTGGTGAGTTCCGCACCGGTGAAGTTCTCGCGGAGCAGACCGAGCCCCTGGGGCAGCAGCATCGCTCCGGCCGCTCCCTGGACCAGCCGGACGGTGATCAGGATCTCGATGTCCGGCGCGATCGCGCAGAGCAGTGAGGCCGCGGTGAACGCTCCCAGGCCGATCAGGAACATCCGGCGCCGCCCGTACCGGTCGCCGAGCCGGCCGCCCAGCACAAGACCGGCCCCCAGCGTGAGGGCGTAGCCGCCGATCACCCACTGGAGGCCCACGGACGTCGCACCGAGCGACCTCTCCAGGGCGGGCCCGGCCACATTGACGATCGACGCGTCCAGCAGGTCCATGATCTCCGCGACGAGCATCACCACCAGGATCAGCCAGCGCCACCGGTAGGGGGTCTGCGAGGAGGGCGGGACCGGAACGGTGCTCATTTAACCTCAGATGATTGATTACCAATTTTATTAGCAATATCGAGAGTATCCTGCTCCTCATGGACGTCAAATCAGCCGAGGCCGGGGCCAGGACCGGGCCAGGGGCCGGAACCGGGGCCGGGGCCAGGACCGGGCCAGGGGCCGGAACCGGGACCGGGGCCGAGACAGAGACCGGAACCGGAACCGGAACCGGGAGTGAACCGGCCGGAGCCGGTGGTGTCATCCGTGAACAGCTGCGGCTCCTGACGCTCAACCAGCAGCGCTTCGAGCGGCATCTGAGCCGCAGGCTCCAGGTGGACCCGGCCGGACTCGCGGTGATGGACCATCTCGTCCACGCGGGGCCGACCACCCCCACCGACCTCGCTCGTCGCCTGGACGCGTCGACCGCCGCGACGACGCTCGTGATCGACCGGCTCGCGGCCGGGGGGCATGTCACCAGGCAGCCCCACCCCACCGACCGCCGGAAGGTGATCATCACCCCGGCCCCGCACTGGGAGACGACGGCCTACGAACACGTCGCCCCGCTCATCCGGGGCGTGGCCGCGGCCGCCGAGGCGCTGTCGCCCGATGAGCAGGCCACCGTGGCGGCCTTCCTGCGGCGGATCGTCGGGGTCTACGACGAGGCGATCAAGCCCTGACCCGGTCCCGCCGACGCACCACCCGTCACACGAAAAACCCCACACCCACACCCGCACCCGCACCCGCGCCTAGCACCCGGCACCCCCCGCACCCCGCACCCCGCACCCGGCGGAAGGAAGCGTCCGATGACCACGACCCCCTTCGAAGAGTTCCGCGCCCTGCACCTGCCCATCGCCGGAAAGCCGCTCGTCCTGCCCAACGCCTGGGACCACGCATCGGCGGCCGCACTCGCGGAGGCCGGGTTCCGGGCCATCGGGACGACCAGCCTCGGGGTCGCGGCCGCGGCGGGGAAACCGGACGCGACCGGTGACACCCGCGCCGAGACCGTGCGGCTCGCGCTGGGGCTCGTCCGGATGGACGCCCTGATCAGCGTGGACATCGAAGGCGGCTTCAGCACCGACCCGGGTGAAGTGGCCGGACTCGCGGCCGAGTTGGCGGACGCGGGCGTCGTCGGCGTCAACATCGAGGACGGGCGGGCCGACGGCACGCTCGCCGACCAGGACCGGCAGTGCGAGATGATCCGGGCCGTCAAGGACGCGGCGCCCCAGCTCTTCGTGAACACCCGCACGGACACCCACTGGCTCCCCGGGCACACGGAACAGACCGCGCGCCGGGCGGCTGCCTACCAACGCGCGGGCGCCGACGGCCTGTTCGTCCCAGGACTCCAGGACGGCCACGCCATCGCCGGTCTGATCCAGGACCTCGATGTCCCGCTCAACATCCTGGTGTCGCCGGGCGGACCCTCCGTCGAGGGGCTCGCCGCCCTGGGGGTACGCCGGATCAGCACCGGCTCCCTGCTGTTCCGGGCGGCCCTGCACGCGGCGGTCGCCACGGCCAGGGCGGTGGCGGACAGCACGGCGCTCCCCGCCGGGACCTCCGGCATCCCTTCGTACGCGGCGGCACAGGCACTCGCCGACCGGTTCGACCGCGACAGGAACGCGAGGAACAGCGACGGTTGAGCCGTGCGGCCTTCCCGCAAGGGGGTGGTAGCACCACCTTCGGGACGGCAGTCCGCACCATGCCGCCAGGAGCGCGGATCCGGAATCGTAGGGGTATCAGGACGCACGCCCCCACCGCGACGACTCCGAGGCCCACGATGACCACCAGCACGCTCCCGTACGCACAGCGGACCCCACCCGTAACGCCGACGCCGACACCAACACCGGATTCGGCTCCGGGCACGACCGGCAGCGGTTTCTGGCGCGCGCCCTTCTCCTCCAGGACGTACCGGGAGATCGGATACACCTTCACGTCGCTTCCGGTCGCCATTGCCGGGTTCACCTTCGCCGTGGCGATGTTCTCGCTGAGCGCGAGCCTGGCGGTGACAGTGATCGGGCTGCCGGTGGCCGCGGCCACGCTGGCCGGGGCACGCGGGCTCGGAGCCGCCGAACGCGGGCGGGCGAGGGCCCGGCTCGGGCTGGACGTCACCGCCCCCGCCCCCGTACCTGCGGCGCGGCAGTCCGGCCGGTGGCCCGCTCTGCTGGCCCGTCTGGGGGATGCCGCCGGGTGGAAGGCACTGCTGTTCCAGGTGCTGATGTTCCCGTGGCGCGTGGCGGCCTTCGCACTCTCGCTGACCTTCCTGGTCACCGGCTGGGCCGTGGCGCTCTACCCGGCCTACCACTGGGTCTTCCCGCGCTACGTGGGATGGCCGGGCTACCAGGTGTACGACTACACCTCCCACGGCGTGCACCACCAGTACTACCTGACGTCACCACTCCAGATCGGCGCCTTCTCCCTGCTCGGCCTGGTGATCGTCTTCCTCACCCCGAAGCTCGTGCACGCCCTGACGAACGTCGACCGCGGCGCGGTCCGTTCCCTGCTCGGCGGGTGACGGGCCCCTCGGCGCACCGTCGTAACACCGCCCGTACGGACGGGAACTCCGCCCCGCGAACTCCATCTCGCCTGTTATGCACCCCAATTGCGCTCAATGAAATGCACGCCAATCAGCATGATCAACAACTGCTCAACTCTCGGCCGTGCTCCGAACATTCGCGATCACTCAGCACCCGGCACCGGAGCGGATAGAGACACGAAATACCCGCATACATCCACCGGCGGAAGAGCGTTAGCCATCGACCCGATTTCATTCCCGCATACCCTCCGACCAGCGCTTACGCACGCGAAATCCATGAGGCGCGCCATTCGTTCCGGCCGCTGCGGCGCCAAGAGAACCGAACGCAATAACAGACCGGCGTTGCGCTATTAAGGGAAGGCGGCCGCTTTCCCGCTCTCGTATGCTGACCGAGTCATGCCATCAGATGGATTTCTCCGGGCACGCAGACCGGAGCAGAAGCAACAGCGGCGCGAGTCCATTCTCGCGGCCGCCCGCAGCCTTGCACGGGAACACGGAGTACGACGGGTCACGCTGGGCAGCGTCGCCGACGCCGTGGGGCTCGCGAAGTCCAATGTCATCCGGTACTTCGGCACCCGCGAGGAGATCTTCCTGGTGCTCGCGGCAGAGGACTGGGAGGAGTGGCGGCGCGAGGTGGCCGCGCGGCTGGACGCCGGTGACGAGGCCATCGGCGCACTCGCCGAAAGCCTGGCCGAGCGCCCGCTCTTCTGCGATCTGCTCAGCCAGGCCGCGACGATCCTGGAGCACAACATCTCGCTGGAGGCGGCCCGCACCTACAAGCTCGCCGTGCTCACCGCCATCTCCTCGCTCAGCACACAGGTCGCGCGGGCCCGCCCCGGACTGACCGAGGGCGAGTGCACCGATCTGGTCTCGACCGCAGGGGCGCTCGCGGGCATGCTCTACCCGATGGCCACGCCACCGCCCGTACTGGCCGAGCTGTACGCCCAGGAACCACGGCTCGCGGCGGTCCGGCCTCCACTGCTGCCGACGCTGCGCCGCACGCTGTCCGCACTGGCCGCCGGGCTGCCCGCCGTACGCTGACGGCCGTCACCGGCACCCGAACGCCACACCGGCGTTCGCTGTGCGGGTCGCGCGGGATGGATCCCCGGTGACCACGACACGCAGCAGCACCACGCACCACGGCACCACCGCCGGCCTCCGGACAGACGCCACCACCGCCGTTCCCGGGGCAGGCACTGCCACCAGCGTTCTGCGCGGCGCGGCCCGTGCCCTCGCCGTTGCGGCCCTCGCAGCTCCGGCCCTCCCCACTCCGGCCGCCGCCGCCATTGCCGCCATCGTCGCCGCCCCACTGTTGCTGCCCCGCCGGCCGCGCCCGCCACCGCGGCGGCCCCGCACCCCGTACGCCCCGGCCCCGGCCCCCATCCCTCCCTTCCCGGCCCCTCGCAGCGGGCGGCGGCGCAGCTGTCCCGGGAACTGGTGCGGGCCTCGACCGCGCAGGGCGCCTACCGGCAGTTGCGGAAGCTCCAGTCCATCGCCGACGCCCACCACTCCACCCAGGCCGCCCGGCCACGAGGCGTCGGCACGGTACGTCCACGACACCCTGCGGAAGGCGGGGTACCGGGTCTCGTACCAGCCCTTCCCCATCACCTGTCGAGGTCGCCCAGCAGTTCGCCCGGCTCCGCCCACCGCACACCCACCGCCAACAGCCCGCCAACAAGGTGCGGTTCGCCTGGTGGTCGGCGGAGGAACTGGGGCCGCGCGGCTCCGAGGCGTACGTCAAGAGCCTCACCGCCACCCGGCGCAAGCAGCTCGCCCTCTGTCTGAACTTCGACATGATCGCCTCACCGGACGACGCACAGCTCGTCCATGACGGCGTTCGGCGTCAACATCGCCGTCATGGCCGATGCCGTGGGGACGTACGCGTCGGACGTACGCGTCGGACGCACGCCCGTTACGAGGGGGCAGCTGACAGGGAACCGACAGGGAAACGTCCGCAATCTTGGCCACAGGGTCACCGGAGGGAGTGGTTCCGATCTCGGTTCACTCCGGGTTCACTCCCGATTTGTCACGGCATGGGACCTTTGCGGGGCCGTAGTGCCCCACCACCGTGGCTGCGCCCGGTGGCGCTTCCCCGGTAGGCTTTCCGTGTGATCTTCAAGCGCATCGGAAGCGGACGCCCGTACCCCGACCACGGCAGGGAATCCACCCGCCAGTGGGCGGATGTCGCGCCGCGCCCGGTCCGGCTGGACCAGCTCGTGACCACCAAGGGCCAGCTGGATCTGGAAACGCTGCTCGCGGAGGACTCCACGTTCTACGGGGATCTCTTCGCGCACGTCGTGAAGTGGCAGGGCGACCTCTATCTGGAGGACGGACTGCACCGGGCCGTGCGAGCCGCACTCCAGCAGCGGCAGGTCCTGCACGCCCGCGTGCTCGACATGGGCTGACGCGCCCCGCGACCCCCGCCACACCTCCCCACGCCCCCCGCCGGGGCGCGGCTCACGGCTAGCGCCCGCAGCGGTCCACGCAGCGAATCCACGGAATCCACCCTGGCCAGAGCCGTTTACTGGTCCTTTTGGGGCCATTTTCGCTCATCCGGCGGTCATCAGATGATCGTTAAGTTCGCATCACTGCCCCGCCGCACTACGCTGCGCTCATGAGCATGCTCACACCCCCCGGCATGGGCGGAAAGTACCGCATCACGGGCGACAAGTACCCGAGGATGCACCGCCCCCGACGGCGTGGCCGACTGGTCTTCGGGATCGTGGCCGCAGTCGTCGCCCTCGGCCTGGTCGGCTGGGGATCCCTGCAGCTCATCCACCTCTTCACCGGCGACTCCCACAAGGTGTCCGCCGCCGGGCAGCAGCACGACTGCAAAGCCGGTGCCTCGCCGTCCACCGCGCCGGCGAAGGCGCTGCCCGCGCCCGCGAAGATCAAGGTCAACGTCTACAACGCGACCCCGCGCGGCGGTCTCGCCAAGTCCACCGCCGATGAGCTGAAGAAACGTGGCTTCACCATCGGGAAGGTGGGCAACGCCCCGGCGGCCTTCGACAAGAAGATCCCCGGCACCGCGCTGCTGCTGGGCTCGGCCAGGACCCCGGGCACGTCGTTCTCCGTACTCGGTACGCAGGTCAAGGGCGCCACGCAGAAGACGGACACCCGGAAGACCGGCGATGTCGACCTGATCATCGGCACCGGCTTCAAGGCCCTGGACACGAAGCAGGACGCCGCCAAGGCGCTGGCCACACTGGCCCACCCTCAGCAGACGTCCGCCGGGAAGTGCTGACGCGGGGAACCAGGACGGTACGGCCCGGGACCCCCGGCGCCCGGAACGCCGCGGTCGCCCCGCCGGCTACTCCGCCGACCCGTACATCCGGTCACCCGCGTCGCCGAGCCCCGGCACGATGTAGCCCTGCTCGTTGAGCCGCTCGTCGACCGATGCGGTGACCACCGTGACCGGTGTGCCCGCCAGCTCGCGCTCCATGACCTCGACGCCCTCGGGCGCGGCGAGGAGCACCACGGCCGTGACGTCGTCGGCGCCCCGCGCGATCAGCTCACGGATCGCGGCGACCAGCGTCCCGCCGGTGGCCAGCATCGGGTCCAGGACGTACACCTGACGACCCGAGAGGTCGTCGGGCATCCGCGACGCGTAGGTGGACGCCTTCAGCGTCTCCTCGTCGCGGACCATGCCGAGGAAGCCCACTTCGGCGGTCGGCAGCAGCCGCACCATGCCTTCGAGCATGCCGAGCCCCGCCCGCAGGATCGGCACGACCAGCGGGCGCGGGTACGACAGCTTCACACCGGTCGTCGCCGTCACCGGGGTGTCGATGTCGACCTGTTCGGTACGGACATCGCGGGTGGCCTCGTACGCGAGCAGGGTGACCAGCTCGTCGGCGAGGCGCCGGAAGGTGGCGGAGTCGGTGCGCTTGTCGCGCAGCGTGGTGAGTTTGTGCGCCACCAGCGGGTGGTCGACGACGTGGATACGCATACGACAACGGTAACCGGGCCCCGGACCGGCCGGTGCTGGCATCAACCCGCCGGAAGCGGGGAAGGCGGGCCGGTACGAAGGTGGTGTGGTCCATGCCCGAGTCCGAGCCCGCGAACGCGGCCCGCAGCGAGGCCGGCGACAAGCCGGAGAGCGCCGCCGAACGGCGGCGGCGCCGGGCGCAGTTTCTCCATGAGCTGAACGAGGCCAGGGAACTCCGCGACCGTGTGCAGCCCAGGCGCGCCAAGGTCGCCAGGCTGCGACAGGCCATGCGTATGCGGACGTTCCGCTGGTAGCGGCGTACCAAGGTTTTACCGGCCGGGGGAAGCAACACGCAGACCTGAGCCCGAAGACCTCTCGCGAACGCCATGTTTCTGCCACGATTCCCACTGGGCGGCGCACAGCGCGCCCTTTCGATAGACACCCCTAAGACCAGTGGGAGAGTCACGGTGTACTTCGCCGCACTGCTCGCGCGCACCGAAGACGGGTGGGAAGCGAGCGACACGGAGCTCGACGATGTGGAAACCCTCAGTGATCTGACCGATCTCGCCCGGGATGCCTCCGGGGACGAGGACACCGTCCTCGTCTTCATCGAACAGGAGGGCGCCTGGTTCGGTGTCGTCCGGGTCGATGGCGAGGATGATCCACGGATCTACGTCTCGGACGCCGCAGCCGCAAGCCGTTCCTCGTACGGAGAGATCCTCCTCACCGACGAGCTGATGGGCCGGGACCCGCAGGACCCGGACGCCCTGGAAGAACTTGTCGATCTCGACGGTACGGAGGACGGTGAGCTGGAGGAGGACGGGGACGACCCGGCCGACGAGAGCGAAGCCGTACCGCCGGGACCGCTCGGGGACATCGCGATCCTCGCCGACCTCGGCGTGACGGAGAAGGAGCTCCTGACACTCGGCACCGACGCACTGGCGGACATCGCCGACGCACTGGGCGCCGCCGAAGTCCTGGAAACCGTCCGCTGACCTACCTCAGGTGCCCGACGGCCGGACCCACGGCTGCCGGCAGACCGCTGCCGGCGCCCCCGGCGGGCACACCATCGAACAGACGAGCAGATGACCGATCCCGATCCCCTACGTGATCCCTGGGCCGCGCCGATGCGACGGGCCCTCGCCGAGGCCGCGCGGGCGGCGAAGGCCGGCGATGTGCCGGTCGGCGCCGTCGTGCTGGCCCCGGACGGCACACCGCTCGCGGCGGGCCACAACGAACGCGAGGCGACGGGCGACCCGACGGCACACGCCGAGATCCTGGCGGTCCGCCGGGCCGCGGCGTCGCTGGGCGAGTGGCGGCTGACCGGCTGCACGCTCGTCGTCACGCTGGAACCGTGCACGATGTGCGCGGGCGCGATCGTCCAGTCGCGGGTCGACCGGGTCGTCTTCGGCGCGCTCGACGAGAAGGCGGGAGCCGCGGGCTCGCTGTGGGACGTCGTACGGGACCGCCGGCTCAACCACCGTCCCGAAGTGGTGGCCGGGGTGCTCGCGGACGCGTGCGCCGAGCAGCTGACGGCCTTCTTCCGGGACCGCTGACGGCCCCTCCGGGTCCCTCCGCCGAAGCCGATTTCTGACCACGGCCGACCTTGGGCTAAGCTCTCTCTCGGTAGCGTGTCCGAGCGGCCGAAGGAGCTCGCCTCGAAAGCGAGTGTGGGGAAACTCACCGTGGGTTCAAATCCCACCGCTACCGCTTTCACACCCTCCTGATCTGCGGAAACGCAGTCAGGGGGGTGTTTTGCGTGCTACCGGCGCGCCGGTACGGCCTGCCTCCCGCCCTCCCCTTCGTCTCCGTCCATAACGGGTCTTTTCCGCCCGGATCTCCGCCCTGTGTCACGGCCGGTCCACTCCCGTGTCACAGGAGTGTCCTGGTGACCCCGCCCGGTGAACTCCGGTGGTGCCGGCCGCATCGGACCTGAGAGAACGGCCTGCCTGGCAGGGAAATCCGACCCTACGGAGAAGCAATGCGCATGCAGAAGATCTCGGTCCTCACCCTCGTCGCCGTCGCCGCCGGCCTCTCTCTCACGGCCTGCGACAACGGCAGCGACAGCTCCAGCGCTCCCGCGAGCTCGTCCGCCGCAGGCTCGGACAGCCAGAGCCAGGCCGGTTCGGACCAGGCAGGTTCGGCCGGTTCGGCCAAGACCGACTCGACCTCGGCGCACGGCGCGGGCACCCGCATCTCCAACAACTCCGGCAGCGCCGCCGATGCCGGCCCGAAGTCGGGCTCAGGGCACGCCTCCGGCAGCGCCTGCCGGACCGCGAACCTGGGGTTCACCACCTCGGGCGCCATGGCCGAGGGCGAGCTGATCATCAACCTCAAGAACAACGGCGCCGGCACCTGCACCCTGCACGGCTTCCCGGGTGTGGACCTCAAGGGCCGCGACGGCACCGTCAGCGCCACCCGCAACAAGGCCGCCGCCCCCGATGTCAGCGTCGCGCCCGGCGACGAGACCCGCTTCACCCTGCACTACCCGCCGAACAACTCCGGCGGCTCCGGTGTCACGTTCACCAGCCTGGTCGTCACCCCACCCAACGAGACCCACTCGCACACCATCGCCCAGAACATCAACATCCCCGCGTCCCAGTCGGGTCCGGCCATCTCGGTCGACCCGGTCGGCTCGGGAAAATAACCGCGGCGGCCCCGCGGGCCGTCTGCCGCGGGCGGTTCCAGCCCCCGTGCCGGCCGTGGATACGGCTCGTCTGTCACCGCCGGGTGCGGCCCGCCTGCCGCGACCGGATCCGGCCGTGACACCCGTCCCGGCCCGCACCCACCGGCCCTTGATCCCCCGGCGCCCCGTCCGGTTAGACTCTCGCGACTGCTCAGGGACCCCAGGGGAAGCAGGGCCGAACGGTGCCAGTGAAGAAGATCATTCTGTACATAGCAGTCGTTTTTGTGCTGTACACGATCATCACGTCACCGGCCAGGTCGGCCGACCTCGTGCAGGTAGGGTTCGAAGGAATCTCCAACGCCGCGAAAAGCGTCGGTCAGTTCATGACCGAACTGGTGAGCTGAGCCCGTACGTCCGTTCCGTAAGGAGTCCCCTTGATCCGCCACCTGGTCCTCTTCAAGCTCAACGAGGGCGTCTCACGTGACGAGCCCCGGGTCGTGGCCGGCGCCAAAGCGTTCGAGGAACTCGGCGGACTGATCCCGGAGACGGAGTTCTGGGAGTGCGCCTGGAACATCACCGACCGGCCCATCGCGTACGACTTCGCCATCAACTCGGCCGTCCAGGACACCGACGCCCTGAAGCGGTACCTCGAGCACCCGGCCCACCAGGCGGCCGTCGGGCAGTGGAGCGAATTCGCCACCTGGGTGATCGCCGACTACCCCTTCTGAGCCAATCCCCGATTCACCCCTGAGCGCCGTTTGAGCCCTTCTGGGGTACGGCCCTCCATCGTTTCGATGGAGGGCTTTTCTGCGTTTCGGGCCGGTTTGACCACCTTTTCACCGTCAACACGGAGCCAAGCGGTGCTTGCACACAGTGCACATGTCTTGTGATGCTATGACCGCTTTTGACCGATGAGTTGACCAAAAAGTCGACCAAAAAGGGGTGGCGTGACCGTGCCGGCCAGTACTGCGCCTGAAGTACCGCCCCAGACCGCCCTGCCCCAGAACAGTCAGACCCCGGCCTCCCGGACGCAGAACGACCCGACCCGGAACGGCCAGACACCGAACGGCCAGACACCGAACAGTCAGGCACCACCGAACAGCCAGACACCGAACGGCCAGATCTCGTCCCCCGACAGCCAGGCCACGGTCGAGGAGACCCCGGCGCCGGCCAAGACCCGGGGGGCCGACACCAGGGCACTGACCCAGGTGCTGTTCGCCCAGCTCAAAGGGGTCGAGCCGGGCAGTGCCGAGCACACCAGGGTGCGTTCGGCACTCATCGAGGCGAATCTGCCGCTGGTCCGCTACGCCGCCGCCCGGTTCCGCAGCCGGAACGAGCCGATGGAGGACGTCGTCCAGGTCGGCACCATTGGCCTGATCAATGCCATCGACCGGTTCGATCCGGAACGCGGCGTGCAGTTCCCGACCTTCGCGATGCCGACCGTCGTCGGCGAGATCAAGCGGTACTTCCGCGACAACGTACGGACCGTCCACGTCCCCCGGCGGCTGCACGAGCTCTGGGTCCAGGTCACCGGCGCCACCGAGGACCTCACGACGATGCACGGCCGGTCCCCCACGACGGCGGAGATCGCCGAACGGCTGCGCATCAGCGAGGAGGACGTGCTGTCCTGCATCGAGGCAGGTCGCTCCTACCACGCGCAGTCCCTGGAGGCCGCCCAGGAGGGCGACGGGCTGCCCGGGCTGCTCGACCGGCTCGGTTACGAGGACCCGGCGCTGGCCGGGGTCGAGCACCGCGACCTGGTCCGGCATCTGCTCGTCCAGCTGCCCGAGCGCGAGCAGCGGATCCTGATGCTGCGCTACTACAGCAATCTGACGCAGTCGCAGATCAGCCAGGAACTGGGCGTCTCCCAGATGCATGTATCAAGACTGCTGGCCCGGAGCTTCGCCCGGCTGCGATCCGCAAACCGGATCGAGGCGTAACCGGTACGGGTGACCCGCACCCGAAGCAGAAATGCCCCACACCCCCTCTTTCCAGCGCACATTTGTCGACTTGGCGCTACAGCGCGTTGCCGACATGTGACATTCTGCTGGAACCGCGTTTGCCGCAGTCCACCCTCCGGTATTCAGGTGGAGGCTGCGTTCCTCCGACGGGAGCGTCCGCCGCGACCGTCCGCGACCTCAAGGGGGTGGCATGTCCGCAGAACAGGGCAGCTCGAAGATGCTCACGAAAGACGCACCGGAGACACTCAGCTCCGAATTGCCGAGCTCTGGCGCCATCGACACCCGCACTCTGTCCCGCTCCCTCTTCCTGCGGCTCGCCGTCCTGGCCTCCCAGGAACCGGACAGCCCGGAGCGCACCTATGTGCGGGACACACTGATCGAGCTGAACCTGCCGCTGGTGCGTTACGCGGCGGCCAGGTTCCGCAGCAGGAACGAACCGATGGAGGACATCGTCCAGGTCGGCACCATCGGCCTGATCAAGGCGATCGACCGGTTCGACTGCGAACGGGGCGTCGAATTCCCGACGTTCGCCATGCCGACCATCGTCGGCGAGATCAAGCGCTTCTTCCGCGACACCTCGTGGTCGGTGCGGGTCCCGCGCCGCCTCCAGGAGCTGCGGCTCGCGCTGACCAAGGCCAGTGACGATCTGGCCCAGAAGCTCGACCGCTCACCGACCGTCCCCGAACTCGCCGTGGCACTGGGCGTTTCGGAGGAGGACGTGGTCGACGGGCTCGCGGTGGGCAACGCGTACACCGCGTCCTCGCTCGACTCGCCCTCGCCCGAGGACGACGGCGGCGAGGGGTCTCTGGCGGACCGTCTCGGCTACGACGACACCGCGCTGGAGGGCGTCGAGTACCGGGAGTCCCTCAAGCCGCTGCTGGCCAAACTGCCCCCGCGGGAACGGCAGATCATCATGCTGCGGTTCTTCGCGAACATGACGCAGTCGCAGATCGGCGAGGAGGTCGGCATCTCCCAGATGCATGTGTCACGGCTGCTGACGCGGACGCTGGCGCAGCTGCGGGAGGGGCTGATCGGGGAGTAGCCGGGACGCGTTCCCGCCGCCTCCGTGCGGAGGGGTTCGGCCACCACCGGGCTCCTCCGGTTCTTCTGCGCCCACCGGGTTCCTAATTGACGACCCGTCAGACACACTGGCGCGATGCGACGCCAGCACGCGGCCATCGCCGCCACCGCAACGGCCCTCTGCCTGGGCGGCCTGGTGGCCGCTTGCGCGGGCGGCACCGCACACCACGGCTATGCCGCCGTCGGCGCGGCGGGTGCCGGCCAGGCTCTCACCACACCCGTGCCACCCTCCGGGAAGGTCACCCTGACGCCCCTGGACGGGCCGGGAGCGGCCGCGGGGCGCGGCGGTGGGCCGACGACACCCGGAGCCGGCGGTTCCGCGTCCGGGAAGGGCACACAGGGTTCCTCGGCGCCCGGTGGGGCGAACTCCGGTCAGCAGCCGCCGGGTACGGGCGCCTCAGGCGGCGCAGGAAGCCCGGACACCTCACGTACACCGGGCGGACCGTCCGGACCCTCGGCCCCGGGCGGCAGCAGCGGCAGCAGCACCTCGGCCCCGCCCAAATCCGGCTCCGGAGCGAGCACTTCACCCTCCCCCGGCGGATCCGGTGACTCCGGCACCTCGCCCTCCCCCTCGGCAGGCCCCGCCGTACTCAAGGCCGGCGCCCCCGACCGGGCCGCGACGGACAAACGCTGGTGCGAGAAGGTGACCGTGCGCTTCAGCAACACCGGTGGTTCACCGGTCGCTTCGGGCACGGTCACCTTCTCCACGCACATCATCGGCGGGCTCGGGGTGGACTGGGCGACCCGTACCTCGAAACAGCCGCTGCCCGCGCCGATCGCCGCCGGTGCGGCCAAGTCCAGGACGTACACCGTGTGCGTGGACGACTGGCGGGTGCCGCTGGGGATGCACATAGAGACCCGGAAGGTCTCCGTCAGCTGGAAATGACCCTGGGCGGGCCGGAGTCCGGCCCGCCCAGGTCAGCGGAAGAGGATGAGAGCGACTGCCGGGTGCGTCAGCCCAGCGCGAGGAACGCGACGGCCGCCAGCACCACGATCACGGCGATGACCCCTGCGATCAGGCCGATCCGCGGGCCCGACTGCTGCTGCGGAGCGGCCGCGGGCGGAGTGGCGCCCTGCGGTGCGCCCTCGTCGACAAAGGCGCGGAACATCTGGGTGCTGCCCGCGGGGTCGTAGTTGCCCTCGGGGCCTTGGGGCGCTTGGGGGTTGTGTGCCATGAGGCAGGACCCTAGCGAACCCTGCGGTTCCGCCCAACCCCCGGCCGACGGGCAACACCTTCCGAACACCCTTCCGTCACCTCATTGACCTCACTCATGCGGATATTTTAACTTCCCTTTACTCTTCCTGGCCGCATTTAATTTGCCTGCAGCAACCAACGGCTTTAAAGTTGCCTGAAGCAACAACATAGAGTGCTCACAGACAGCCCACAGGGAGGTGCCGTGGCAGCGCAGAGTCAGTACGAAGAACTGGCCAGGCAGCTGAGTGCCATCGGCGCCGTCAAGCGGGGCCTCTCCCGCATACTCCCGCCCGAGTGCCCCGCCGGATCGGCAGCCGTGCTGTCCCTGCTGGGCCAGCACGGCGAGATGCGGATGAGCAGGCTTGCCGAATTGCTCGCCGTGGACATGTCGGTCACCAGCCGGCATGTGGCACACGTCGCGGAGCGCGGCTGGATCGAGCGGTCTCCGGACCCCGCCGACAAGCGCTCCCGCATCCTGCGGCTCACCCCCGCGGGGAACGACCTGCTCGGCGTGCTCGCCGAGCGACACATCGAATCTCTCGCTCGCACGCTCAGCGACTGGTCCGACGACGAAGTCGGGCAGCTCAACGTGCTCCTGGAACGCCTGCGCGCCAGCTTCGGCGACTGCCGGGCCTGGGCCGGACAGCACGAGCAGACCCGTACATCCGCATAGACCCGCACAGACCCGCGTGGATACGCACGGACCCGCGTATCACCCGCGTAAGTAGAGACTGAGGAAACCCATGGCTACGACCACACCAGCCGGTGTGCGGGGCGGCCACGCCAAGCACGGGGGGAATCCCGCACCCCACGGGGGACCACCCGCCCCCGACAGCAGCGCGCCGATGACCCACCGGCAGATCATGGAGGCCCTCTCGGGCCTGCTGCTCGGCATGTTCGTCGCGATCCTGTCGTCGACGATCGTCACCAACGCGCTGCCGAAGATCGTCTCCGATCTGCACGGCAGCCAGTCCTCGTACACCTGGGTCGTCACCGCGTCGCTGCTCGCGATGACGGCGACCACCCCGCTCTGGGGCAAGCTCTCCGACCTGTTCAGCAAGAAGCTGCTCGTCCAGATAGCCCTGGTCATCTACGTTCTGGGCTCGGCCGCCGCAGGTCTGTCGCAGAACTCGTCGACGCTGATCATCTTCCGTGTCGTCCAGGGCATCGGCGTCGGCGGTCTCTCCGCCCTCGCGCAGATCGTCATGGCCGCGATGATCTCTCCGCGTGAGCGGGGCCGGTACAGCGGCTACCTCGGCGCCACCTTCGCCGTCGCGACCGTCGCGGGACCGCTGCTCGGCGGTGTCATCACGGACACCAGCTGGCTCGGCTGGCGCTGGTGCTTCTACGTCGGTGTGCCCTTCGCGATCATCGCGCTGATCGTGCTGCAGAAGACCCTGAAGCTCCCGGTCATCAAGCGTGAGGTCAAGGTCGACTGGGGCGGCGCGTTCTTCATCGCCGCCGCCGTGTCCCTGCTCATGGTCTGGATCACCTTCGCCGGCGACAAGTACGACTGGATGTCCTGGCAGACGGGCGCCATGGTCGGCGGCTCGATCGTCCTCGGGCTGCTCTTCGTGCTCGTCGAGTCGAAGGCGAGCGAGCCGATCATCCCGCTGCGGCTCTTCCGCAACCCGACGATCACGCTCGCCTCGATCGGCTCGCTGTTCGTCGGTGTCGCGATGTTCTCCGGCACCGTCTTCTTCAGCCAGTACTTCCAGCTGGCGCGCGGCAAGTCGCCGACGATGTCCGGGGTGATGACGATCCCGATGATCGGTGGTCTGTTCATCTCGTCGACCCTCTCGGGGCAGTTCATCACCCGGACAGGCAAGTGGAAGGTCTGGCTGGTCAGCGGTGGTGTGCTGGTGACCGCCGGGCTCGGCCTGCTGTCCACCATCCGGTACGACACCACGTACTGGCACGTGGCGATCTTCATGGCCCTGATGGGTCTCGGCATCGGCATGATGATGCAGAACCTGGTGCTCTGCACGCAGAACCAGGTCTCCCAGAAGGACCTCGGCTCGGCGTCCTCCACCGTGTCGTTCTTCCGCTCCCTCGGTGGTGCGGTCGGCGTATCGGCGCTGGGCGCGGTGCTCGCCAACCGGGTCACCCACTTCGTCACCGACGGTCTCCACGACCTCGGCCCGAAGGGCGCGGCACTGGCCGGAAAGGGCATGGGCGACGGATCGGTTCCCGACATCGGTGCCCTCCCGCAGCCGCTGCGCTCCATCATGGAGAGCGCGTACGGCCACGGCGTCGCCAATGTGTTCCTGTACGCCGCCGCGTGTGCGCTGCTCGCCTTCCTGGTGACGCTGTTCATCAAGGAGGTCCCGCTGCGGACCCGCGCCGTGGGTGCGCCCGAGGAGGAAGCACCCGCCGACGCCGTCCCGGCACCGATGGCGGAGACTGTTAGTACCAACGCCGTTCCGGCCGGCACCCGGCCGGCCACCGCCACTTCTTACGAGAGTGTCCCGACCACTGAGGAGACGATGCCGATGCAGTCCGTTCCCACCCCAGGTATCACGATCCACGGTGTCGTCAGGGGCGCCGAGGGCGCACCGGTCGGCCAGGCGGCCGTCACGCTGATCTCGCTGGCCGGGCGCCAGCTGGGCCGCGCGATGGCGCAGGGCGACGGCTGTTACGCCGTGGACGCGCCGGCCTCCGGCTCGTACGTCCTGATCGCCTCGGCCGACGGCTTCCAGCCGCAGGCGTCCACCGTGTCCGTCGGGGACGAGGCACTGTCGTACGACATCCTCCTCTCCGGTACGAGCGGTCTCGCCGGTGTCGTGAGGTCCGCCGACGGCGTCAGCGCCGTCGAGGGAGCCATGGTCGTCGTCACCGATGTACGCGGCGACGTGCTGGCCACCGGCAAGTCCGGTGCGCAGGGCGACTTCACCTTCAGCGAGATGATTCCCGGCTCGGTGACCGTCGCGGTGAACGCGACCGGCTTCCGGCCGATGGCCCTGCCGGTGGAGGTCGGCGGCCAGGGTGTGACCCGTATCGAGGTCGCGCTGGAGTCCGGTTCGCTGGTCCAGGGTGTCGTACGCGGTGGAACCGACCGGCGCCCGCTGCCCGACGCCCGGGTGACCCTCGTGGACGCGGCGGGCAATGTGGTGGCCACGGCGACCACCGGGTCCGACGGCGCCTACGGATTCGCCGACCTCAACTCCGGCGATTACACGGTCATCGCGACGGGTTACCCGCCGGTGGCGGGCTCGTTGACCGTCGCGGGAAGCGGCATCGACGGACACGACATCGAACTGGCCCACCCGGGCGAGTAGTCACCAGGCTGCCCCAGCGGATGCGGGGCGCGAAGGGGCCCGGTCAGGCCGGGCCCCTTCAAGCCCCGGACGCGGTGGTGGTGGGCAGGGGACGGCCCGCCACCACCGCCCGGGGCCCACTTTTTTGAAGGAGAGAGAACGGGAATGGGACTTCGCGCACAGGTACGGACGCGCGACGGCTGGGCGGTCCAGCACGCCGTGGTGACCGTGACCGACATGACCGGCGCGCAGGTACTGCGGGCGCAGGTGGGCGAGGACGGCACGGTGAGCGACGACGCGACCCTCGCCCCCGGTCCGCACACCGTGATCGTGACGGCCGTCGGTTACGCGCCCGCCGCGTCCACGGCCTTCGTCACGGCAAGCGGGCGTGCCGACGTCGGCACGGTCGTCCTGGCCAGGCAGGGCGGTGTGGAACTCCCGCCGCCCGGCACCTGGACGCTGGACCCGGCGCACTCGTCGGTGGGCGCGGTCGCCCAGCACCTGGGTATCTCCAGCGTGCACGGCCGGTTCACGGAGTTCGTGGGGCGTATCGAGATCGCCGAGGACGTCGAGAAGTCGCGGGTGGAGGCGGTCATCGCGACGGCCTCGATCGACACGGGCAACGGAATGCGCGACGGCCATCTGAAGTCCGCGGACTTCCTGGACGTCGAGACCTACCCGCAGATCACGTACAGCAGCACCGGGATCACCCCCGCGGGCCCGGACCGCTGGACGGTCCACGGTGAGCTGGCGCTGCACGGCGTCGCCCGTGAGGTCGACCTGAACCTGAGCTACCTGGGCACGGGCCCCGACCCGTGGGGCGGCGTGCGCGCGGCCTTCCACGCGACTGCCGAACTGCGCCGCGAGGACTTCAGGATGAACTACAACCAGGTCGTCCAGGCGGGCATCTCGGCCATCGGGACCACGCTCAAGGTCGAGCTGGACATCCAGGCCGTGCAGGGCGACTCGCTGCCCGGCGCGTAACCGGCCACGCCGGCACCCGCACCGGCCCGCGCGACTTCTGCGCGGACTCGTGCGCGGCTCCTGCGCGGAACTCCGCCCGGCCCCCGGCGGCGCACGCTTTCCGTGTGCCGCCGGGGGCCGGGCGTTGTGCTGTCGCCTGTGCTGGGTGGCTGCGCTGTTTGGCCTGCGCTGTTTGGCCTGCGCTGTTTGTCCTCGCTGTGCTCCCGTGGTGTACGGCTGCGCTGTGTTCCCGTGCTCTGCGCGCCTGTGCTGCCGTTCCGTGGGCCCTACGCCTCGGGCAGCGGCTGGACGGTCAGCTGGCATGACCGCGGAACTGGGTGCCCTCGACGAACTCGACGCCGTCCGGGGCCCACAGCTCTCCGACGGTGCGCTCGCGGGCGACGGCATCCGGCTCGCTCCAGACGGCGACGTAACGCTCCACGATCCGGTCGACGTCCCTGGTGACGGTCTGCGGCATGCTCGGTCAGCTCCCCTGCTCGGTCGGTCTCCGGCCGGGATCCGGCCGTGCACAGCAGCCTCCGGACGGCCGTCGGGGGAGTCAAGGGAGACGTCGCCGCCGGACTCTCCCCCTGGGGAGGGCGCACCATCGCGGGGTGACGCGCTACCTGTCGACGGGCGATTTCTCACGCACCACCCGCATGACCGTCAAGACCCTGCGCCGCTACCACGAGATCGGGCTGCTCGAACCAGCCGCGGTCGATCCGCGGGCCGGGTACCGGCGCTCGGGGCTGGCCGGTCTTCCGCACCCGCGCCGAGGACTGATCCGACACCGGGGGCGACGGCCCTCCCGGCCCGTACGGGGAGTCGTATCGTGCAGCCATGGCACCCAACATCGCGACCAACACCCCTGTGGAACTGCCCGGCCTGCTCGACTTCGTACGCCCCAGGCACCGCGCGATCCTGCTCACCACCCGCTCCGACGGCCGCCCGCAGGGCTCCCCGCTGACCTGTGGGGTGGACGACTCGGGGCGGATCGTCCTGTCGACCTACCCCGAGCGCGCCAAGACCCGCAATGTCCGGCGGGACGCGCGGGTGAGCGTCATCGTGCTGTCGGACGAGTGGAACGGACCCTGGGTCCAGATCGACGGAGCGGGCGAGGTCATCGACTCCCCGGACTCGGTGGAGCCGCTGGTGGAGTACTTCCGCAACATCTCCGGGGAGCACCCGGACTGGGACGAGTACCGCGCGGCGATGATCAAGCAGGGCAAGTCGATCATCCGGATCACCCCGGAGCGGTGGAGCCCGATCGCGACCGGCGGCTTCCCGGCACGGCTGGCCGAGGACGGGTAGGCGCCGGCACCGCGAGTCGGGCGGCCGCCCCTGCGAGGTGGGCGGCCTCCGGCACGCGCCGGGTCACAGCGTGGCGGCCCGCCCGCGCAGCAGTATGTTCTGTGTCCCCAGCCCGATCGCCAGGTACGCGTACAGCGACGCGGTGCCCAGCACCCCGGCTCCGGCCGCGTGGTCGATCCACAGCCCCAGACCGATGTGCACGGCGACCGAGGCCAGCCAGAGTCCGGTGGTGGCCGGCGTTCCCTTGCGCAGTACCTCCCCCTGGGCGCCGTGCCACAGCCGTACGGTCCGTGACCTGATGGCCCCCAGGCCCGCCGCAACCGCCAGGCTCACCACCAGCAGGGCCATGGGCAGCACGGTCAGCCGGTGGTCCTGGAGGACCGTGGCGATACCGAAGGCGATCCCCGCGACGCCCAGGACACCGAGGACGGCCGGTCCGATCAACGAGCCGTAGCGCCTTACCGGGCGGGTGCGCAGCTGCCGGAATATCACCAGGCCGACGATCGCCACGGCCATGACGGGCGCGGGCCCGCCCGGTGTGCTCTGCATGTTCTGCATAGGACAACTCCCCCTCAGGCCACCGCTCTTGACGGCAGCGCCTGACGGGAATTGTCCCCTCAGTGGCCGTCGGCCGCCGCTGAACCCCGCTCCGGCTCTTCCCCTGCCTCGCGTTTGGCCTCAATGCCCGCGATCAGCAGGTCGAGAGCGAAGTCGAAATCGCGCTCCCGCATCTCCTCGACCGTGTCGCCGCCGCGTGCCGCCATCACGTCCTGGGCCTGTTCGAACGTCCGGCGCAGCGAGGGCTGTTCGCTCATCCCGCCCATGGCGTGCTGGTGGTACTCGTCCTGGGTCATCCCGGCCCGTGCGCAGCGGTCCCTGAAGTGGCCCTCGACGGTGCCGAACCCGTACACGAACTGGAAGACCGCGGCGAGGCCCCCGGTCTGGCCGCGCAGCGGCAGATCCGAGTGGCGCATCACGTCCTGGGACGCCGCCGCGAACTTCACCGCGTGCGGCCCGATGTTGAGGAACACGCCGACCAGCGGCGAGACCCAGGGATGGCGGACAAGGATGCTCCGGTATCCGGCGGCGAGCCGGCGCAGCTGAACCCGCCAGTCGCCTGCGCCCTGCCCACCGCTCCGGTCCTGGTCCTGTTCCCGGTCCTGGTCCCCGCTCCGGTCCTGTCCCCGGCTCCGGCCCTCGTCTCCGCCGTCCTCCTCCGCGTCGGGCAGGGCGAGTTCGCCCATCACCGCGTCCAGGGCCAGTTCGAGGAGGTCGTCCTTGGTGTCCACGTACCAGTAGACCGACATCGCGGTGACGCCCAGTTCGGCGGCGAGGCGGCGCATGGAGAACTTCGCGAGGCCCTCGGAGTCCAGCAGCCTGACCGTCGCCGCGGTGATCTTGTCCAGGTCGAGCCCGGCCGGCTGGTCCGTTCTGCGGGTGCGCGTCACCTTTCCGCCCAGCCAGACACTGGCCCGCGCGGGACCCTTCGCACGGTCGGCCGCAGTCACCATGGCGCGCCTCCTCCGGAACGTGTGGATCCACCGGTACCGATGTCGATGTTAGGCCGCCGCCACCCGTACATCTGCCCGCTCGGCCCGCCGGAGCAGCACCGCGGCGAGCAGCCCGCCCGCAAGTACCGCTGCCGCGCCCACCAGTTGGCTGGTCTGCAGACCCGAGGCGAAAGCGTCCGCGACCCGGCCGCGCTCGCCCGGCCCGTCGGCGGCCGCGAGAGCCGCCGGCAGTGAGGCGGCGCCCAGGGCGGCGGGCAGGAGGCCCGCGAAGCGGGAGTTGAGTACGGCGCCGAGCACGGCGACCCCCAGGCCGTTGCCGAATTCGGCCAGGGTGCCGTTGACGCCCGCACCGACCCCGGCCTTCTCCGGCGGGATCGCGCTCATGATCGCGTTGGCCATCGCCGGCATGGCGAACGCGATACCCGCCCCCATGACCACAAGCCCCAGCAGCATCCCGGGGTAGCTGTCCCCGCCGAGCAGCGCGATGGCCGCGAGCCCGGCCGCGAGCGCGGCCATCCCGGTGGCGATGGTGGCGGGCGTGCCGAGCCGGGGCAGCAGCCTGGCCGAGAGCCCGGTGAGGTTCAGCACCACGATGGTCAGCGCCATGGGTGCGGTCCGCAGCCCGGCGGCCAACGGCCCGTACCCGAGGACGAACTGCAGGTGCTGGGTGAGCAGGAAGAGCGAGCCGCCCATGCCGAAGGCGACGAGGATCGCCCCGGCGACGGCGCCGACGAAGCGCTGGTTGCGGAAGAAGTGCATGTCCAGCATGGGGAACGGGATGTGCAGTTCCCAGGCGACGAAAACGGCCAGGAAGACGAGGCCCACGCCCGCGGAGACGGCGACATGGGTGGAGGCCCAGCCGTGGTCCGGGCCCGAGATGATCGCGTACACGACGGCGGTCATCCCGACGGTGGAGAGCAGCGCGCCGAGCAGGTCGGGGCGGTCTCCGGACGGGTTCTTGGACTCCGGTACGAGAGTGACGACGGCGAAGAGCGCGACGACCGCCACCGGGATGTTGATCAGGAAGATCGCACCCCACCAGAAGTGGTCGAGCAGCACACCACCGATGAGCGGTCCGACGGCGAAGCCGAGTGAATTGACCGTGGACCAGAGGCCGATGGCCCTGACACGCTCGGTGTCGTCGAAGATCTGGACGACGACGGCGAGCGTGGTCGTCATCAGCAGGGCGCCGCCGACCCCCATGCCCGCGCGGGCGGCGATCAGCTGTGCGGTGGACTGGGCGAGCCCGGCGACGAGCGATCCGGCCCCGAAGAGCGCGAGACCGGCGATCAGCATCTTCTTGCGGCCGTAGCGGTCCGCCGAGCTGCCCGCGGTGAGCAGCAGACCCGACTGCACCAGCGAGTACGCGTTGATCATCCACTGGATGTCGGCGGTGGAGGCGTGCAGGTCACGGGTGAGGGAGGGGATCGCGACATTGAGGACGGTGTTGTCGAGCAGCACGGTCAGCTCGGCGAGGCAGATCACTCCGAGGATCACCCAGCGCTGGGGATGCGGGGTGGTGACGCTGTCGTGCTCGGCGGCGGTGGCCGTCATGCCGACTCCTGTTTCCTGGGCGGGGCGGGGCGGGGCGGGGCGGGTGGAGTTGTACACCGTAAAGGACATCCTTCTACGGTGTAAATTCGTTTTGCGCCGAGCCGCTTGCGGGTAACTACGTCCGATGAAGCTGACTGGTCGTGTTGCTGAAGTGCTTCTGGTCTCCGGCGTCCTGGCGGCGCTGGCCGTGCCCCCGGCGCAGGCGGCGCATGCCCCCGCCCGCGGCCGCGATGTACCGCTGCGGGTCGCCTCGTACAACATCCACGCGGGTGCCGGGATGGACAACGTCTTCGATCTCGACCGCCAGGAGAAGGCCCTGCGCGCGCTGCACGCGGACGTGATCGGCCTGGAGGAGGTCGATGTCCACTGGGCCGCGCGCAGCGAGTGGCGGGATGTGGCGGGCGAGCTGGCGGAACGACTCGGGATGCAGATGTTCTTCGCCCCGATATACAGCGTCGACGGGCGGGAATTCGGCGTGGCGGTGCTCTCCAAGTACCACATCCTGAAGGCCACGAACCACAAGATCACCCGCCTCTCCACCCAGGACCCGAACCCGGTCCCGGCGCCCGCCCCCGGCTTCGGTGAGGTCGAACTGCGGGTGAAGGGCGTGCCGCTGCACGTGTACGTGACGCATCTGGACTACCGCGCCGACCCCTCCGTACGGGTGAGCCAGGTCGCCGAGACGCGCCGCATCATGGGACGGGACCGGGTCCGCAAGATCCTCCTGGGCGACTTCAACGCGACCCCGGACGCCCCCGAGCTGGCGCCGCTGTGGCGGGAGCTGACGGATGTGGAGCCGGGCAAGCCGACGTTCCCGGCGCTGCATCCGGTGCAGCGGATCGACTACGTGGCGGTGTCACGCGGGGTGGCGGTGCGCGGCGCCGACGTACCCGACACGCTCGCTTCCGACCACCGGCCGATCGTGGCGGACGTGTCGCTGCGGCGGTAGGCAGTGGACGCGGGGAGGGAAGGCCGGGTCGGCGGAACGCGGGAAAAGGGGCGGGCCGGGGAGAGATGCTCCCCGGCTCGCCCCTTGTCGTCCTCCCCTGCCGGTCAGCCGCCGGAGGCGCTCGTGCCGGCCTTCACCTGCGTCAGGTCGTACAGCGTCACCGACCCCACCGTCACCTTCACGAACCGACCCTCGACCCAGGACGTGATCTTCGAAGCGGAACCGCTGCTGGAGCCACCGGGGCCGCCGCCCATACCGCCGCCCGAGACGAAGTAGTGGATCTTCCCGTCCGTCACGTCCTTCTTGAACTGGGCGAGCGTGGGCGAGGGATCGCTGCCGTTGAAGCCGCCGATCGCCATGACCGGCTTCTCGGTCGCGAGCTGGTAACTCGCCGCGTTCTGCGAGCCGATGGCCGCGGCCATCCAGGTGTAGTCGTCGGCGTCAGCACTGATCTTCGCCTTGACCTTGGCACTGACCTTCTGGCCGTCGAGAAGACCGCCCATGCCACCGCCGCCGCCGAAGCCGCCCTCGGCCAGCCCGCCGCCACCCGGCCAACGGCCGGTCTGCGTCCCGCCCTTGCCGGGCCGACCCTGACCCTGGCCTTGGCCTTGGCCTTGGCCTTGCTGACCCTGGCCCTGCCGGCCCTGCCCGGTCGGCGGTATGCCCGCCTGACCGCCGGGAGCGTTACCCGGAGCCTGACCGCCGGGAGCGTTCCCCGGGGCCTGACCGTTCGCGGCGGTCCCGGTCCCGCCGCCCTTCGCGTTGCCCTGCCCGGTGGGCGCCTGTCCCATCCCCGGGCCGCCGCGGCCACCGCC
>NZ_JAAGLN010000419.1 GCF_010548145.1 Streptomyces sp. SID10853 | reverse complement strand
AAATCCTGCTGCACCGGCCGGTGCTGGAGCTGCGGCGCACCCCGGACGGCTGGCTGATCCGCACCGGCGGGGCGGACGGCGGCCGCCGTATCGAGGCCGATGCCGTGGTGCTCGCCGTACCGGCCTGGGCGGCCTCCGCGCTGCTGGCCGACGAGGCGCCCGCCGCTTCGGCCGAGCTGGCCGCCGTCGAGTACGCGTCGATGTCGCTCGTCACGCTGGCCTTCCGCCGCACCGAGCTGACCCTCCCCGAGTCCACCGGCTTCCTGGTGCCGCCGGTGGACGGCCACGCCATCAAGGCGTCCACCTTCTCCAGCCGCAAGTGGGCCTGGTCCGACGCCGATCCGGACCTCGTCGTGCTGCGGACCTCGCTGGGCCGCCACGGCGACGAGGAACATCTGCACCGTGAGGACACCGACCTGGTGGACCTCTCCCTGCGCGACCTGGGCGAGGCCGTCGGACTCACGGCGAAGCCGGTCGCCACCGAGGTGACCCGGTGGATCGGCGGGCTGCCCCAGTACCCCGTCGGCCACCTCGCACGGGTGGCCCGGGTGCGGGAGGCGGTCGCCGCCCTGCCGGGCCTGCGGATCTGCGGCGCGGCCTACGACGGGGTGGGGATTCCGGCCTGTATCGCGGGTGCCGGGCGGGCTGCGAAGGAGATCACAGCAACCCTGGCGTCGGGCACCACCGGCGGCGCGGGAGAATAGCGGCATGACTGATGCTCCGGAGACCGTGACGTCCCCCAAGGCCCCGAACGCGGGCAAGAAGGCCAAGGACCTCAACGAGGTCGTGCGCTACACGCTGTGGTCCGTCTTCAAGCTGCGCGACGTGCTCCCCGGCGACACCGACCGCACCGCGGTGGCCGGTGAGGTCCAGGAACTGTTCGACCAGCTCGCGGCCAAGGACATCACCGTCCGCGGCACGTACGACGTCTCCGGGCTGCGCGCCGACGCCGACCTGATGATCTGGTGGCACGCGGAGACCGCGGACGAGCTGCAGACCGCGTACAACCTCTTCCGCCGCACCCGCCTCGGCCGTGCCGTCGAGCCGGTCTGGTCGAACATGGCGCTGCACCGCCCCGCCGAGTTCAACAAGTCGCACATCCCGGCCTTCCTCGCCGACGAGACCCCCCGCGACTACATCTCGGTGTACCCCTTCGTGCGCTCCTACGACTGGTATCTGCTGGCCGACGAGGACCGCCGCCGGATGCTCGCCGAGCACGGGAAGATGGCCCGTGGCTTTCCGGACGTGCGGGCCAACACGGTCGCGTCCTTCTCGCTCGGCGACTACGAGTGGCTGCTGGCCTTCGAGGCCGACGAGCTGTACCGCATCGTGGACCTGATGCGTCATCTGCGGGGCTCCGAGACGCGGATGCACGTACGCGAAGAGGTCCCCTTCTTCACCGGCCGGCGCAAGTCGGTGGCCGACCTGGTGGCCGGGCTCGCCTGAGGCGGACCCGGTCGTCCATGACCCGGAAGATCAGAGAACGGGCCGCGGCCGCGGCAGCGTCCTTTTCTCCAGCGACACCGGGTCCGGCAGCGGGTGCGGCGCGCATGCAGCGCGCCGCACCGGCGTCCGCCCCGTCAGCAGATAGTCGTCCAGGTACGTGTTGACGCACTTGTTGGGGCCGCCGCCGATGCCATGCGTACCCGCGCCCTTCTCCGTGATCAGCACCGACCCCCGCAGCCGCCGCTGGAGCTCCAGCGCACCCGGGTAGGGGGTGGCCGCGTCCCGCTCGGCGGCCAGGATCAGCGTGGCCGGCAGCGCGCCGTCGGAGCTGCGGACGTCGAGCGGCTTCTGCCGCGGTGCGGGCCAGTAGGCGCACGGCAGATTCATCCAGGCGTTGTCCCAGGTCTCGAAGGGCGCCCGGCGCGCCAGCGCGGTGTTGTCGGCGTCCCAGACCCGCCAGTCGGCCGGCCAGTCCGCGTCGTTGCACTCGACGGCCGTGTAGACCGCTGTGCCGTTCTCGTCGGCCTTCGCCGCCGCGGGGTCGGGCGCGGCCAGTTTGACCAGCGGCTTCGGGTTGCCCCGCAGATACTGCGCGAGCGCCGACGCGGTGGCAGGCCAGACGTCGTCGTAGTAACCGGCCTGGAGAAAGGCACCCTGCAGCTGCGCGGGGCCCACACCACCCTCCGGCTTGTCCGCGAGCCGGGCGCGCGCCGTCTCGTACGCGGCCAGCACATCCGATGCGTCGGACCCCAGGTGGTACGTCTTGTCGTGCCGCGCCACCCAGGTGCGGAAGTCCGTCCAGCGGCGCTCGAAGGCGAGCGACTGGTCGAGGTTGTCGCGGTACCAGATCTTGGCGGGATCCGGGTCGACCGCGGAGTCGAAGACCATCCGGCGTACGTGCGAGGGGAAGAGCGTCGCGTAGAGCGCACCGAAGTACGTGCCGTAGGAAGCGCCCATGAAGGTCAGCTTCCGCTCGCCCAGCGCGGCCCGCAGCACATCCAGGTCACGGGCGTTGTTCAGCGAGTTGTACTGCCGCAGAGCCGCACCGGCCCGCCGCGCGCAGCCCCGCGCGTAGCTCTTCGCCTGCGCGATCTTCTTCCGCTTGAACGCCTCCGACGGATAGATCGGGGCCGTCGTCGCGGGCTTCGCGTACGGGGCGGGGTCCTCGCAGGAGAGCGGCGCCGATCGCCCCACCCCGCGCGGTGCGTATCCCACCAGGTCGTACGCGGCGGCCAGCGGCTTCCACACGGGGACCGAGGCCGCCATCGGGAAGAACATGCCGGAGGCGCCGGGGCCGCCCGGGTTGTAGACCAGCGCGCCCTGGCGGCCGGCGGGCTTGCCGGTGGCTTTTGCCCTGCTGACGGTCAGGGAGATCTGCCGGCCGTCCGGCCGGGCGTAGTCGAGCGGGACCCGGACGCTGCCGCACCGCACGGACGCGGGCAGCGACTCGCTCCTGGGGCAGGTGCCGAAGGTGATCCCCGCCGCGGCGGCGCGGGCGGCGGCGGCCAGGGTG
>NZ_JAAGLN010000418.1 GCF_010548145.1 Streptomyces sp. SID10853 | reverse complement strand
GGCCGGAGGCGCAGGACATGGCCGGTGCGGAGCCGGGCCTGGACAGCGCCCCGGCCACGGACCAGCACGTACCGGCCAAGCCCTGAGCGGCCTCGGCCACCCGGGCCTCGGCCGCCCCGGCCCCGGCCGGCCGGGCTGTCAGCCGCCGGAGCCCTGCAACGCGCGTACCTCGGACGGCGGGGCGGCGGCCGCTCCGTGGCCGCCGCCCCGCTACCGGGAACGGTTGCCGGGAAGGGGTGCGGAGCTGCTCCGCCAGGGGCCCGGTCACCGTAGGCACCGGCCGTGACACCACCCCCGGCCGCACTGTCGGCGCACGGGAATATCCTTGGCACCTCTGGCCATCGGCTGACGAAGGAGTCCGAAGGTGCCGTCGATGCTCGATGCTGTCGTCGTGGGGGCGGGACCCAACGGGCTGACCGCCGCTGTTGAGCTGGCCCGCCGCGGGTTCGCGGTCGAGGTCTTCGAGGCCCGGGAGACCGTCGGAGGGGGCGCGCGGACCGAGGAACTCACCCTCCCCGGCTTCCGCCACGACCCGTGCTCCGCAGTCCACCCGCTGGGCGTCGGCTCGCCGGTCTTCGCGACCATGCCCCTCGACCGGTACGGCCTGGAGTGGCTGCACCCCGAACTGCCCATGGCGCACCCCTTCGACGACGGGACCGCCGCCGTGCTGTCCCGCTCGGTCGCCGAGACCGCCGCTTCCTTCGGACCGCGCGACGCGGGCGCGTACCGCAGGCTCGTCACGCCCTTCATCGGCCGGTGGCCCACGCTGGCAAGGGACTTCATGTCGCTGCCGCTCACCGCGCTGCCCCGCGACCCGGTGACACTCGCCCGCTTCGGACTCGCCGGACTCCCGCCGTCCACCTGGCTGATGAAGCGCTTCCGCGACGACCGGGCGCGTGCCCTGTTCGCCGGGCTCGTGGCCCATGTCATCGCCCCGCTCGACGGCCTCGCCACCGGCGCCGTGGGGCTGATGTTCGCGCTCGCCGCGCACGAGGGCGGCTGGCCGCTGCCGCGTGGCGGCTCACAGTCCATCTCCGACGCGCTGACGGGGTATCTGCGCGACCTCGGCGGTGTGGTGCACACCGGCTTCGAGGTGAAGCGGCTGGACGATCTGCCGCCCGCCCGCGCGTACGTCTTCGACACCTCCCCGACGGCCGCCGCGCGCATCGCCGGCCTCGGCCGCGCCTACGACGGATACCGGTACGGGGCGAGCGTCTTCAAGATCGATTACGCGCTCGACGGGCCGGTGCCCTGGACGGCGGAGGCCCCCAGGACCGCCGGGACCGTCCAGATCGGGCCGAGCAGCCGTGAGATCGGTACGGCACTGCGCCAGGCGTCCGGCGGCCGCGCCCCCGAGACGCCATTCCTGATCAGCGCCCAGCCGAGTCTGGTCGACCCGTCCAGAGCGCCCGAGGGCAAGCATGTCTTCTGGACGTACGGACATGTGCCGCACGGCTGGGACGGCGACCTCACCGAGGCCATCGAGCGCCAGATCGAACGCTTCGCGCCCGGATTCAGCGACCGGGTGCTCGCCCGCGCCACCGCGGGACCCGCCGAACTCTTCGCGCGCAACGCGAACTATGTGGGCGGCGACATCGCCTGCGGGGCGGCCGCCGGACTGCAACTGGTCCTGCGGCCCAAGCTCTCCCTGTTCCCCTACACGACCTCGCACCCCGCGGTGTACCTCTGCTCGGCGGCGACCCCGCCGGGCCCGGGCGTCCACGGCATGTCGGGCCACAACGCGGCGAAGGCGGTGTGGCGGCGGCTGCGGAGTACGTGAGCGGGCCGGCGGCCGCGGCCGGGCGGAGGGAGGGAGATGTCGGATTCTCGCCAGCCCCCGGTGCCGTGAGTGGCCGATGCTTGACCCATGCACACCGACACCGAGCGCTGCGTACGCGCCGTCCAGTCGAAGGACGCCCGCTTCGACGGCTGGTTCTTCACGGCCGTCCTGACCACCAGGATCTACTGCCGCCCCAGCTGCCCGGTCGTGCCGCCCAAGGTCGAGAACATGACCTTCTACCCGAGCGCCGCCGCCTGCCAGCAGGCCGGGTTCCGCGCCTGCAAACGCTGCCGCCCTGACACCACCCCCGGCTCCCCGGAGTGGAACGCCCGCGCCGATGTCGTGGCCCGCGCGATGCGCCTGATCCGGGACGGCGTCGTCGACCGGGAGGGCGTGCCCGGCCTCGCCGGACGGCTCGGATACTCGACCCGGCAGATCGAGCGCCAGCTCCTCGCCGAGCTGGGCGCAGGACCGCTCGCCCTGGCCCGCGCCCAGCGCGCCCAGACGGCACGCATCCTCATCGAGACCACCGAACTGCCCCTGGCGGACGTGGCGTTCGCCGCCGGATTCTCCTCCGTCCGCACCTTCAACGACACGGTCCGTGAGGTCTTCGCGCTCGCCCCGGGCGAGCTGCGCACCCGCGCCGCGCGCGGCGCCCGGCCGCACACCCCGGGCGCCATCGCGCTCCGGCTCCCGTTCCGCGCGCCCCTCAACCCCGACAACCTCTTCGGCCATCTCGCCGCGACCGGGGTCCCCGGCGTGGAGGAGTGGCGGGACGGCGCGTACCGCAGGACGCTCACCCTGCCGTACGGACACGGCATCGCCGAACTCACCCCGCACCCCGACCACATCGGCTGTCTGCTCTCCCTCACCGATCTGCGCGACCTCACCCACGCCATCAGCCGCTGCCGCTGGCTCCTCGACCTCGACGCCGATCCGGTCGCTGTCGACGGCGAGCTGCGCAACGACCCGCTGCTGGCCCCGATGGTCGACAAGGCCCCGGGCCGCCGGGTGCCCCGTACCGTCGACGCGGCCGAGTTCGCGGTACGCGCGGTGCTCGGCCAGCAGGTCTCGACCGCGGCGGCCCGCACCCACGCCGCCCGGCTCGTCACCGCGCACGGGGTGCCCGTCGACGACGCCAGGGGCGGTCGCACCCACCTCTTCCCGTCGCCGCGGGCCCTGGC
>NZ_JAAGLN010000417.1 GCF_010548145.1 Streptomyces sp. SID10853 | reverse complement strand
GGCGCCGACGAGTGGCTCGGCGACCTCGCGGTGCTGCGCGTCGACGGGCCCGCCGGGAGCCTGCTCGCCCCCGGCCGGGCCGCCATGGTGGCCGGGCAGAAAGTGGGGGCCTGGCACGGGGGCGGCCGGGGCGCCACGCTCGCCCGCCTCACCGTCGCCTCGCTCCACCGCTCCCTCGCCTACCTGGACGGTGAGTCCACCGGTATGGCGGTCGGCGCGGGGTACAGCGGCGGGCCCCTCTGGTGCCGGGACGAGCGGGCCGTCGTCGGCCTCGTCGTCGCGCACTTCATGCCGCCCGTGCACCCCGCCACCGGCGCCCAGCTCCCGTACAGCCCCCAGCAGTTGGTCCGGCGCAGCTGGGCCATCCCCTGGCAGCGCGTCGAGGCCGAACTGCGCCCCCTCGGCATCATCGACGCCGCCCTCCCCGCGCCCCCCGACGCGGACGACCCCGCTTTCCTGCTGCTCGTGGAGGCGATCGAGGACTTGCTGCCGCTGATGAGCGAGCGCATCGACCGCGCCCAGCGGCTGGCCACCGCGTGCGGCGTCGAGTACGGCAGTGGTGTCACCCCGCCCAGCCCCGAGGAGTTCGCGGCGTTCCTCCTCACCCACCCGCGCGCCCTGGCCGCCTTCTCGGGGATCCTGCGCCGCGACAGCCCGGCAGCCGCCGACCGAGTGCTGGCAGCGGGCGGTCTCTCGCGTACGCCCCGGCTGCTGGCCCCGCAGGAGTACACCGCGCTGCGCAGGCAACTGGCCGCCCTGGACCGGGCGGTGCTCGGGCGGTTCCCCGAAGCGGTGCGTGCCGCGCTGCCGCATCTGGCCGCCCTGCCCGGCGGGGACTCCCTCGACACGCTCCTCGACCATCTGGAGGTCCTGCCGGGGGACGGCCACTCCACCGGCGGGGAGCGCAGGGTCCCGGCGCTGCTGCGCGTCATGGAGTACGTCGGCGCGCTGGGCGGGGGGCCGCGACGGGCGGAACTGCGGCTGTGGGCGGACGGGGTGGCCCGGAGGCTCGGCATCACCCGGGCGGCGCTCGGCGAGCGCAGGGCCGATGCCCAGGAGTGGGAACGCTCGGTGCGGGGCCGTTCGGCGCGCGTACGGGTGCTGGTGCAGGTGACACGGGCCGAGCCGGGCCGCCATCACCTGCGGAGCTGGTGCGACGAGGGTGCCGGGCCCCGGCAGGTGTCGACGGACAGCACCGTGTCGTACTCCGCTTCGGAGGCGGCGCGCGAGGTGCTGCGCGTCCTGGACTCGCTCACGCCGCCGGCCGGGGACGAGCGGCCGCCCCTCGTCGAGGTGCTCGTGGACCGCGCCGGTCTCAATCTTCCGGTGGACGAGTGGGAGGCACGCGACCCGGACGAGATCGTGCCCGGGGTGCTCGGCGTGGAGTTCCCGCTGGTCGTGCACTGCCCCGAACTCCTGCGCAGACACGGCCGTTTCGTGTCCCACTGGCGCACCAGATGGAGCCGGCTCGACTCGGGGAAGACCGTGGTCGTGTCGGAGTCCATGGACCGCGACACCGTCTACTCCAGTCTGGTCAACCAACTCGACACGGTGCGCGTCTCCGTGGACGTACCACCGGGCTCCCGGGACGGCATCGTGCAGATCTGTCTCGCGCTGGGCATACCTGTGGTGGTGTGGGACCGCGGCGGGGACGGAGCAGCACATGTCGTCGATTACATGGCGGACGTCGCCACCCGGGAGCTGCCGGACGGGGTGCGCGGCTACCGTGCGAGCGCCCGGGTCAGCCCGCCCGAGTTCCCCGGCCGCCCGGTCCTCGCCTGGGCCGACGCCGACCGCACCGTGCCCCGACTGCATCTGACCGAACCACAGGAGAGCACATGACAACCGCTCCCGAGGGCGAGCCCGCGTCCGGCCCGGCGTCCGGCGGTGATGCCGACTGGCGGCTCTTCCGGGGGGACGGTGTGCCCCGGGCCATCGCGCTTCCGTCGGCCCCGCCCTGGCGGCGTTTCACGCCCGTACGGTCGATGCGCCCCGAGCTGCCGTATCTGATCGAGCCCCGGCACGCCGATGTCGTCAACGCGGCGCTGCACCTGCGCCGTCCGCTGCTGGTGACCGGTCCCGCGGGCACCGGCAAGTCGTCGCTGGCCCGTGCCATCGCGCACGAACTGCGCCTGGGGGAGCTGCTGCGCTGGCCCGTCAACAGCCGCTCCACCGTCAAGGACGCCCTCTACCAGTACGACGCGATCGGCCGGCTGCGCGAGACGACGCTCAGCCGGGACCGCGGCGAACGCGAGCCGTCCATCGGTACGTTCATCCGGCTCGGCCCGCTCGGCACCGCCCTGGTCCCGTCGGCCGCCCCGCGCGCCCTGCTCATCGACGAGATGGACAAGGGCGACGTCGATCTGCCCAACGACCTGCTCACCGTCTTCGAGGAGGGCCTCTTCGACATCCCGGAACTGACCAGGCTCCCCGAGGACATGGCCGACGTGGAGGTGCAGAACCTGGACCATCTGGGCACCGTCCGGGTGCACCGGGGGCTCGTCCAGTGCGCCGAGTTCCCCGTCGTGGTGATCACCAGCAACGGTGAGCGCGACTTCCCGCCCGCGTTCCTGCGCCGCTGTGTCCGGCTCGACCTGCCGGTGCCCGACGAGGAGCGGCTGCGCGCCATCGTCGCGGCCCACCTCGGCGACGACGCGCTGCGGGAGGCCGAGGACCTGATCGAGGTCTTCCTGCGCCGCCGCGCCCCGGGCGAACTCGCCACCGACCAGCTGCTCAACGCCGTGTTCCTGCGCGCCGGCGGTATCGACCTGGACGCGGAGGGGCTGCTCGACGCCGTACTGCATCAGCTCACCGGGGCGATGTGAACGCGGCGGGCGACCCGGGAGCGGCGGACGGGGCGAGACCACCGGCCCGGCCGGGCCAGGAGGGCGCACCGGGCCAGGAGGGCGCACCGACACCACCGGGCCCGACACCGCCGAGACCGTCGGCACCACCGGGCCCGACACCACCGGCCCCACCCGGCCCGGCGGGT
>NZ_JAAGLN010000416.1 GCF_010548145.1 Streptomyces sp. SID10853 | reverse complement strand
GCCGCGGTACGCGCCCCGGCCGCCATCCGCGCCGCCTCGGCCGAGACCGCGGCGGCGCCGTCGTCGGTGAGCGCGTAGTACCGCCTGAGCCGGCCCTGCTGGACCTCCTCGCGGTCCAGCTCGATGAGTCTGTCGGCCGCCAGCCGGTCCAGTACGCCGTACAGCGTCCCGACCCGGAGCCGGACATCGCCGCCGGAGAGCTCCTCGACCTCGCGCACGATGCCGTAACCGTGTCTCGGTTCGTCGATCAGGGCGGTCAGTATGAAGAACGCGGCCTGGGTCATGCCTCGGGAAGCCATGTAGGTCATGTTATATCGGCTGCCGATATATAGCGAGGTGCGAGCCGTGTCGCCCAGGCCCTGTCGTCAGAGTGCCGTCGTTGCCCGGAGGGCGGCCGTGCGGCGTCCGGTGCGCGCGTGCCACGCGTCGCGCGGCACGCGGCACTTCGACGACAGGCCTCAGGGCACCAGCCCCACGCCGACATAGCCCGGATAGGGCGTGAGTGCGGGGGCGGGCGTGTCCTTGTACCACTCGGGGCCCGTCACCACGCCCGGCTCCACCAGGTCGAGCCCGTCGAAGAACCGCACGATCTCGGCCCGCGGCCTGGGGCGGAAGGGGATCTTGCTGGAGTAGGTGTTCGCCACATGTTCCTCGGCCTCGGGGAACGCGTCGAGGCTGGCCTGCGCCAGGATAAGACAGCTGCCCGGCGCCAGCTGGGCGACCAGCTCGCGCACGATCGTGTGCGGGTCCTCCTCGTCGAGGATGAAGTGCATGACGGCGATCAGCGACAGCGCGACCGGCCTGCTGAAGTCCAGGAACGTACGGGCGTGTTCGAGGATCAGCTCCGGCTCGCGGATGTCGGCCTCGATGTAGTGCGTGGCGCCCTCGGGGGAGCTGACCAGCAGGGCCTCGGCGTGGCGCAGCACGATGGGGTCATTGTCCGCGTACACGACCCGGGCCGCCGGGACGATCTCCTGGACGATCTGGTGCAGATTCGGCTCGGTGGGGATCCCGGTGCCGATGTCCAGGTACTGGTCGATGCCCCGGTGCGCGGCCCAGGCGACCGCGCGGTGCATGAACGCGCGGTTCTGCTCCGCGCCGACCCGGATGAAGTCGGCCAGCTTCTCACCCAGTTCACGGTCGACGAGATAGTGGTCCTTGCCGCCCAGCAGATAGTCGTAGACGCGCGCGGGGTGCGGCTTGCTGGTGTCGATCTGGTGCTTGGGGCTGCCTGCCGTCATGGGTGCTCCGTTGCGGTCCGAACGTGGCGGGAACGAGCGGGGCGGGCGGCGCGGCCACGGCGCTCACACCCCGTGCGGCCTCCCGTCCCCCTCCCGGAGTCTGTCACTTCCCCGCCGGTGGGTGCCGGTACCCGGACGCGATACCCGCGGCCGGGCCGGGGGCTCCGTGCTCAGGGCCGGTGCGCGTCAGAGCAGCGCGCTCGCCACGGGCGCGGTCACCGGCACGGCCACTTCCGCCGCGAGCGGCAGATCCCCGGCCGACCGCCCCGCGTACACCGTGAAAGTGCCCGGCTCGACGCGCCAGCGCCGCTCATCGACGGCCCAGTGGCGCAGGGCCCGCCAGGACACCCGGACCACCGCGTCCACCGCGTCGCCGGGCCGCGCCCGTACGGCGGTGTGGCCCGCGAACCAGCGGACCGGGCGCTCCACGGCCGACGCCGGGCGCGCCAGATAGAGCTGGACGACCTCGCGCCCCTCGCGGCCGCCCGTGTTGCGGACCCGTACCCGTACGTCGAACGAGCCGTCGGCCGGCACCTCCGCGGGAGCGTCGATCCACTCGTACTCCCAGCTGGTGTACCCGAGGCCGTGGCCGAACCAGTAGGCGGGCGCCACCGTCCCCCGCAGCCAGGCCCGGTAGCCGATGTGCAGGCCCTCGGTGTACCGCAGCGCACCGTCCCGTGGCGTGGCGGCGAGCACCGGTACGTCGTTCTGCCGGGCCGGCCAGGTGGTGGGCAGCCGGCCACCCGGTTCCGTCCCGCCGAAGAGGATGTCCGCCACCGCGTGGCCCGCCTCCTGGCCGGGGAACCAGCCGATCAGCACCGCCGCCACCTCGTCCCGCCAGGGCAGGAGGACAGGGCCGCCGGAGTTCACCACCACCACCGTGTCGGGGCGGACCCGGGCCACGGCACGTACCAGCTCGTCCTGCCCGCCTGGCAGCGCCAGCGACACCCGGTCGGTGCCCTCCGACTCGGTCTCCTCCGTGGTCCCGACGACCACCACGACGGCATCCGCCGCCCGGGCCGCGGCGACCGCGTCGGTCAGTGCGCCCGCGCGCGCGGCGGGCGGCGGGGCTGCGGCGAGGATCGTGGCGATCCCGGTGCCCGGGGCCAGCCCGCGCCGGACGGTGATCTCGGTCTCCGCGCCCGCGGCGAGGGTGATCCGCCCCGACCGGTACGGGGGCGCCACATGGATATGGGTCGGATCGGCACTGTCCGGGGCGAACACGCCCGCCACGACGGTCCGGCCGTCCGCGGTCAGCGAGACCGGGCCGAATCCGCCGACCGCCAGGGTCCATTCGCCGCTCACCACGGGCCGCAGCAGAGCGCGGATCTCCACCGTGGCGGCGCCGTCCAGCCTGGCCGGTTCCACGATCCGTCCCGACAGCCGGTGTTCCGTGTGCAGTACGGTCCCCTCCGCGTCCAACAGGCTTACGAGAACGCCCGGTTCACCCGTCTCCGGGTTCCGGACCGCCTCACCGGTGAGCGGCACGGGCCCGCGCTCGGGCGGGACCCCGGGCGCGTGCAGCACCCGCGTCCCGGGACCGAGCGCCGTACGGATCCCCTCCAGCGGGGAGACCACGGACGCGGGGAAGACCTCGGCGCTGCCACCGCCCTGGATACGGGGCTCGGCGGCCCGCGGCCCCAGCACGGCCACGGTCCGCAGGCCGCCAGGGTCGAACGGCAGTACCTGCCCGGCGTTGCGCACCAGCACCGTCCCGGCCGCCGCAGCCCGGCGCAGCAGCGCACGCCGCCCGGCCTCA
>NZ_JAAGLN010000415.1 GCF_010548145.1 Streptomyces sp. SID10853 | reverse complement strand
CCGGGCGGCGCGGTGAGCGCGTCGGAGATGGCGGCGCGGGGGAACGCGCTGCGGCCGGTGGAGCGGGTGGCACGGCGGGCGCAGGTGGCCGCGTACAACGCGTATGTGGAGGAGCGGGAACGCGGCTGACGTGATCGCCCGCGCGGTGGAGGCGGTGCGGTGCGGTGGAGGTGCTGCGGTGGAGGCGCTGCGGTGGAGGCGCTGCGGTGGCGTCTCTCCGCACGTGTCCGGAGCGGAGGAACAGCCCCCGGCGCGGTGTCGGCGAGACGGCGAGGCGGCGAGGCGGCGAGGCGGCGAGGGGCAGTCCCCCGGCGCGCTCTCCCGCTGAGCGGAGCGGGCAGCTGCCTCCCGGCCGGCCCGCTATACCGCCATCCCGAAGCGCCGAACGGCCCCCTGCACCGTGTGCGGGGGGCCGTCGGCCGCTGGCCGTGGTGCGGTCAGCCGTTGATGCCGTGGTTGGCGAAGGCCGGGTTCAGGAGGCCGATGACGGAGACGGTGTTGCCGACGGCGTTCACCGGGACGTGCACCGGGGCCTGCACCACGTTTCCGGAGACGACTCCGGGCGAGCTGGTCGCCGCACCCGAGGCGTGCGAGGCGGCGGACGCCGCACCGGCTCCGGCGGCGAGGACGCCACCGGCGACGAGGGTGACGGCAGCGGCCTTCTTCAGGTTCTTCATTTCAGGATCCTCCTAGCTGGCTGCGGCCGGCGCCGCAGCACGCATGGAGAACGGCCCACACTCCATCCGGATACGCCATGTGGGTGGCTTACACCCGACGGTATGAATCTCACACCGGAATATGACGGTCCGCTCAATCCGCCGCCCCGTTCCGTACCGCCCAGAGCGCCGCCTGAGTCCGGTCCGCCAGGTCCAGTTTCATCAGGATGTTCGACACATGCGTCTTGACGGTCTTCTCGGAGAGGACCAGCGCCCGGGCGATCTCGCGGTTGGAACGGCCGTCGGCGATCAGCCCGAGGACCTCCCGTTCCCGCTCGGTCAGCGCGGTGCCCCTCCCCTGCCCGCCGCCGGGCTCCTGGGAGAGCAGCGCGCCGGCCACTTCGGGCTGGAGGAGTACGTGCCCGGCGTGGACCGAGCGGATGGCGTCGGCCAGCGCGTCCGGGTCGACGTCCTTGTATACGTAGCCCGAGGCCCCGGCACGCAGGGCGGGGACCACCGTGCGCTGCTCGGTGAAGCTGGTGACCACCAGCACCCGCGCCGGATTGGCCAGCTCCCGGAGCCTGCGCAGCGCCTCGATACCGTCCATGCCCGGCATCTTGATGTCCATCAGGACGATGTCGGGGCGCAGCTCCTCGGCGGCGGCCACTCCTTGCTCCCCGTCCGGTGCCTCGCCCACGACCTCGATGTCGTCCTGGATCTCCAGAAAGGTGCGCAGGCCCCGTCTGACCACCTGGTGGTCGTCGACGAGCAGGACGCGGATGGCCGCCTTCGGCCTGGGTGCGGTGTCAGCCACCGGGCACCTCCATCTCGATCGTGGCGCCCTCCCCGGGCGCCGATTCCACCCGGAGCCGGCCTCCGACGCCGCTCGCCCGGTCCCGCATGGAGACCAGCCCGAGGTGCCGGCCGGCCCGTCGGACGGCCGAGGGCTCGAATCCGGTGCCGTCGTCGGTGATCCGCAGGACCGCGCCGGGTCCGCGCCGCCGGCTCTCCAGTACGACATCGATCCGCCCGGCGCCCGAGTGGCGCAGGGCATTGTGCAGTGCCTCCTGGGCCACTCGCAGCAGCGCCTCCTCCTGGGCGGCGGGCAGCGCCCGCACCTGCCCGCTGCGGAAGGTGACGTGGGGGGTGTGCGCGCGGTCGAGGACCTGGATGTGCGTGCGGAGCGTGTGGACCAGGCCGTCTTCGTCGAGGGCGGCGGGGCGCAGCTCCACGACGGCGGCGCGGAGTTCGTCGGCGGCCTCCGCCGCGAGGTCGGCGACCTGCTGGAGCTCGCCCTTGGCACGGGCCGGGTCGCGGTCCACGAGCGTGGCTGCGGCCTGGGCCGTCAGCCGCAGGGAGAAGAGTTTCTGGCTGACCGCGTCGTGGAGTTCGTGCGCGAGCCTGGAGCGTTCCTCGGCGATGGTGAGCTCGCGGCTGCGCTCGTAGAGGCGGGCGTTGGTGAGGGCGATGGCGGCGTGCTGGGCCAGTATCGTCAGCAGCTCCTCGTCCTCCTCGGTGAATCCGCAGCCGCCGGTGGGCCTGGGGCAGCGCTTGTTGGCGAGGAAGAGCGCGGCGATCGTCTCGTCGCCGTCGCGGACGGGCAGGCCCAGGAAGTCCGACATGTCGGGGTGCGTGGACGGCCAGCCGCCGAAGCGTGGGTCCTGGCGTACGTCGTCGAGGCGCTGGGGTTTCTCGTCGTGCAGCATCGCGGCGAGGATGCCGTGCTGGCGCGGGAGCGGGCCGATGGCCTTCCACTGGGCGTCGCTGACGCCGTCCACCACGAACTGGGCGAAGCCGCCGTGGTCGTCGGGGACCCCGAGCGCGGCGTACTCGGCGTCCAGCAGTTCACGTGCCGAGACCACGATCGTCTTGAGGACGTCGCGGACCTCCAGGTGTCTGCTCATGGCGAGCAGCGCGGTGCTCACCGCTGACAGGCCGGACGCGGGTCGATGGGACATGGCCACACCGTACCGGCGGGTCGGCCGGACCGTATCGGGCTGTGGACAACTCGGGCCCGGTCCTTCGGAACCAGGTCAGGGGGGGCGTGAGGACTAGGCCGAAGTGCCTTTGAAGCCGGGGCCCGCGGACGAGGTGCGGGGCGGGGGCGCGTTCCTACGTTGGTGGCTCGAAGCGGGAGAACCGACGGACCACCGACGGAAGAGGGTGTGTCATGGCCGTGGCAGTCATCACGGGCGGATCGAAGGGGCTGGGGCGGGCGCTCGCGGAGGGGCTCGCCGAGCGGGGCTGGGATCTGGTGATCAGCGCGCGGACCGGTGAGGCGCTGGACGCCTCCGCGCGGGAACTGGCGGTGCACGGCACCCGGGTCGTGGCCGTGCCGGGGGATGTCGCCGACGCCGCGCACCGGG
>NZ_JAAGLN010000414.1 GCF_010548145.1 Streptomyces sp. SID10853 | reverse complement strand
GCCTCGTCGCGGTCGACGGCCCGCACGGTGGCACCGGCGGCCGCGAGGCGGAGCGCGCAGGCGGCGCCGATGCCGCCCGCGGCCCCGGTGACGAGTGCGGTACGGCCCGCCAGATCCAGGCCGAGTGGTGCGGGGGCGGGTGCGGGTGCGGGGTGCTCAGTCATGGGGCCACACCCTAGGCGTCGGGGGCGGGATCGAAAGTGGCCGGTTCGAACCAGGTGGGGCCTTCGGCGAGGGCCCGCTTGATCCGTGTCAGCGCGAAGTCGGCCAGTTCCGGCAGGGCGTCGACGGGGAACCAGCCGACGTCCAGGGACTCGTCGTCGTTGACCCGGGGCGCTCCCCCGGTGGCCCGGCAGAGCAGGCTGATGTCCATGAACTGGCAGTGGTCACCGTTCGGGTACTCGATCTCCTTGAGCGCCTGGACGAGGACCACCCGCTCCACCACACACCGTACGGCCGTCTCCTCGTGGACCTCCCGTACGGCCGTGTCCGCGGGCTGCTCACCCGGCTCCGGGATACCGCCGATGATCGACCACTTGCCGGTGTCGGCGCGCCGGTTGAGCAGCACCCGCCCCTCGTCGTCGAAGACGACGGCGCTCACACCGGGCAGCAGAAGCAGCTGGTGACCGGCGGTGGCCCGGATCTCGCGGATGAAGTCAGGAGTAGCCATGCCCCGACCCTAACCGGCGATCAGACGTCGTCCCTCACCGCTTTGCGCCGCTGCACCGTGCGGGTGGCCGTCCAGCCGACGCCGCCCGCCGCGAGTGCGACGAGCAGCCATTCGGGGAGCGTTCCCATCCGGGTGGCCGGGGTCTGCGACGAGCGCTTCGGGACGTCCGCCACCAGAGCGTCGGCGGTGAACATCCTGGTCTTCTGCGCGATCGAACCGTCCGGCCTGATGACCGCGCTCACGCCCGTGGTGACGGGCACCATCACGGCCCTGCTGTGCTCCACGGCCCGTACGCGTGACATCGCGAGCTGCTGGTAGGTCATCTCGCTGCGGTCGAAGGTCGCGTTGTTGCTCGGTACGGAGATGATCTGCGCCCCGGCCTTCACCTGGTCCCGCACGGCCCAGTCGAACGCCGCCTCGTAGCAGGTGACCGGGCCGACCCTGGTGCCCGCCATGTCGAAGTCGGCCGCCTTGTGCCCGGGCACGAAGTCCTTGCGGACCAGGTCCACGTCGGAGCTGAACAGCCGGAAGAACGAGCGGTAGGGCATGTACTCGCCGAACGGCTGCAGCTGACGCTTGTTGTACGTGTCGACCGGGCCCTTCCTGGGGTCCCAGAGGATCTGCTGGTTGAGCGGCGACCCCGCGCCGTTGTCCGGGGTGACGACGGCGCCGACCGAGATGGGCGCCTTGATCGCCTTGGCCGCCTCGTCGATCTCGTCGTAGGCGTCGGCGTTGAGGTACGGATCGATGTCCGACGAGTTCTCCGGCCACAGCACCAGATCCGGCTGCTTGGCCCGGCCCGCCTTCACATCGGCGGCCAGTTTCAGCGTCTCCTTCACATGGTGGTCGAGGACCGCGCGGCGCTGGGTGGCGAAGTCGAGTCCCATCCGGGGAACGTTCCCCTGGATGAGGGCGACGGTGGCCGTGCCGTCCTGGGCGCTGTTGCTGACCAGCGGGAGCGCGGCGAATCCGGCCGCGACCGGGGCTACGGCGAGAACGGCGGCGGTGAGGATCCTGCGGTCCGCGAAGCGCCGCAGAGCGGCCCGGCGGCGTACGAGCTCGCCCAGGCCGAGGCCGCACAGGACGACGGCGAAGCCGAGCAGCGGTGTCCCGCCGACAGCGGCCAGCGGCAGGAAGACACCCTCGGGCTGCCCGAAGGCCACCTTGCCCCACGGGAAACCACCGAACGGCACCCGGGCCCGGGCCGCTTCGACCGCGATCCACACCGCGGCGCCCCACAGCGGCCCGAGCGGCAGGCGTGAGACATAGGCGATCCCCGCGCCCGCGACAGCGATGAAGAGCGCTTCGACGGCCGCCAGGCCGAGCCAGGGGCCGGGGCCGACCTCGACACCCGTCCAGACCAGCAGCGGCAGCAGATACCCGAGGCCCGCCAGATAGCCGAGGCCCAGTCCGGCTCTGGCCCGGCGGCCGTACAGAGCGAGCCCCAGTACGGCGAAGGCGACGGGTGCCAGCCACCACAGGGGCCGCGGCGGGAAGCTTGCGTACAGCAGCAGACCGGACGCGGCCGCGGCGGCGGGCCGCAGGAGACGGCGGGCCAGCCGCCGTACGCGCGTCTCTTCGACGGACGGCGGGGCGAGCCGCTCGGACTCGTCCGTGGGTGTGGTGGGGGCGCTCACCAGGCGGAGTCTACGGTGGCGGGCTGTGCGTCCGGCAAGCGCGGCCCGCGGGCCCGGTCAGCCCGGTGAGAGCCGCAGCCGGTCGCGGATGACGCGGACGGCCGCCTCCGCGTCGTCGACCGTCACGGTGAAGCTCCGGCCGTCCCACAGGGTCAGGACCAGGCCCTCCCCGCGGCGCACCACCACGGCGGTGCCCTTCTCGGGGCGCCACCTGTACCCCCAGCCGCCCCACTGGCGCGGGGTCACGGCCGGATCGAAGTCGGCACCCACCACATGGTCGAGCAGGATGCGGCGGCGCGGCAGCCCGATGTAGCCGCAGCGCACCTCGAAGGTGTGGTCGTCGACCTTCACCGAGACATGGACGAAGGCGAGCGTGCCGTAGAGCATCAGCAGGCCCACCAGCACACAGCCGATCACGGCCATCAGCAGGGGCGCGCCGTCCGATGTCCAGGCGGAACTCACAGCCAGTTCGATCCCGAGCGCCAGGCACGCGGCCCCGGCGAACGAGAGCAGCCACTGCACGTGGTTGGTCGCCTGGCCGGTCCAGACCCGGGAGCCGGGCTCGCTGTGGTCCCTCATGCGTAGCAGCCTACCCACCTTCCGCGAGGGCGGCGGTGGTCCGGCGGAGGGCGCGGGGCTCAGAGCGCGGGGCTGACGGCCTGGAGCAGGCGCCCTTCCAGATACGTGAGCGCCGCGGTGGGGAGGGGCGCCTCGTGTCCGCCGAGCAGCACCGTCAGCCGGGTGCCCGGGGTGCCGCCCGATGTGGGCCCGGCCCCGATCCGGCGCAGCGCCTGGGCGGCCACGGCCCCGGCCGAGCCGTAGAGCTC
>NZ_JAAGLN010000413.1 GCF_010548145.1 Streptomyces sp. SID10853 | reverse complement strand
ACGGGTGCCGGAGGCCGCCCGCTCGGAGCGGCTGCCGTCCCGCTCCGCCGTCGCCGGGGTCTCGGAAGGGCTCGCCACGGGCGGCGAGCGCGAGGGACGGGCCCGCTGGTCGGCCTGGCGGCGGAACGGGCTCGCCGGATACGAGGACCGCCACGACGACCTGCCGGGCGACCTGACGTCACGGCTCTCGCCGCATCTGCACTTCGGCACCCTCTCCCCCGTCGAGCTGGTGCGCGGCGCCACCCGCAGCGGCGGCGCGGGCGCCGAGGCGTTCGTACGGCAGCTGTGCTGGCGGGACTTCCACCACCAGGTGCTGACCGCGCGCCCGGCGGCCGCTTCCGCCGACTACCGCTCACAGCACGACCGTTGGCGTTCCGAACGGTCCGCCGCAGGGGACATCACCGCCTGGAAGGAGGGGCGCACCGGGTATCCGGTGGTCGACGCCGCGATGCGGCAGCTGCGGCACGAGGGCTGGATGCACAACCGGGGGCGCCTGCTCACCGCGAGTTTCCTCGCCAAGACGCTGTACGTGGACTGGCGGGTCGGCGCCCGGCACTTCCTGGAGCTGCTGGTGGACGGCGATATCGCCAACAACCAGCTCAACTGGCAGTGGGTGGCGGGCACCGGCACGGACAGCAGGCCGAACCGGGTGTTCAACCCGGTGACCCAGGGCAAGCGGTACGACCCGCAGGGGGACTACGTGCGCCGCTGGGTGCCGGAGCTGGCCGGTCTCGCCGGGGCGGCCGTCCATGAGCCGTGGAAGCTCCGGGGACCCGAGCGTGCCGCGTACGACTACCCCGGGCCCCTGCTCGAACTCTCCGAAGGGCTGGCCCGCTTCAAGCAGGCCCGCGGCCTGGACTGACCGCGGGTGCGGCGGGCCCGCGGGCCGTGGCCGCCGTGCCGGTTCAGACGCCGTCGGGGTCCGCGCGGTCCAGTGCGGGGCGCGGTCCTGGACCGGTCTCCGTCAGCAGGAAGTCGGCGGCCGCCGTGTCGGTGACCAGGCTGGTGACCAGGCCCGACTTCAGGACGGCGCCGATCGCGGCCGCCTTGCGCTGGCCGCCCGCGATGGCCACGACCTCCGGGATCCGGCGCAGCCGGTCGGCCTCGACGGTGATGCAACGCTCGCCCAGGTCGCGGCCGACCCGCCGCCCCTCGGCGTCGAAGAGGTGCGCGGACATCTCGGCTGCGACGCCCAGTGAGGCGTAGTGCGCCCGCTCGGCGTCGCTGAGCATGTCGTGGACCGTCGAGATGCCCGGCTCCCAGGAGCCGATGGACACCGCGGCGACGGTCACCTTGTCGAAGTACTCGAAGGCGCGCGCGATGCCGGTCTGGTTGCGCAGCGCGGCAGCCGTGGCCGGGTCGGGCAGCAGCATCGGCGCGTAGATCGGGTGCGCCTCTCCGCCGGACACCTGGGCGGCACGCCGTACCGCCTCGACGGAGCCGCGCTCGGCGGTCCCCGCGTCGTACACACCGGTCAGCTGGACCACCGTGCACGGCGGGAGCACATTGAGCGCCGCCGCCATGTGGATGGTGGAGCGCCCCCAGGCGAGGCCCAGCACATCGCCCTCGGTCACCAGCTCGCCGAGCAGGTCGGCGGCGACCTCGCCCAGGTTCTCCGGGTCGGGGGCGTCGTCCGCCGCGTCCGCCGGGGACTCGACGACGACCGCGTGGCGCAGCCCGTAACGGGCGCGCAGCGCGTCGGAGCGCTCGGCGTCCAGCTCGGCCGGTACCCGGATCTCGATCCGTACGAGATCGCGCTCCAGGGCCGTCTCCAGGACGCGGGCGACCTTGAACCTGCTGACGCCGAACTCCTCGGCGATCTGGATCTTGGACTTTCCCTCCAGGTAGAAGCGACGGGCCATGGCCGCCGCTTGCACCAGCTCCGCGGGTCCCATCCGCAGGGCTGATCTGCCCGCCGACATTGCAGACACCGCGATCTCCTCACTACTGCTGTTCACTCCCGGACCCGCCATCCTGTCAGACCCGGCACAACTTGATCAGCCCCGTAAGGCTGCGTTCATTCCCCGGCCGCTCAGTGGCCGCAAGCCCATCCCGCCGCCGCCGTGGTCTCCTGCGCCTGGTGGCGGAGCATACGGACCGCGGCCGCCGGGTCGTCGGCGCCGTACACCGCGGAGCCCGCGACGAAGACATCGGCGCCGGCCTCGGCGCACCGCTCGATCGTCGAGGCGGAGACGCCGCCGTCGACCTGGAGCCAGAGTTCGAGTCCGTGCTTGGAGATCAGCTCACGGGTGCGGCGGATCTTCGGCAGCATGATGTCCAGGAAGGACTGGCCACCGAAGCCCGGCTCCACGGTCATGATCAGCAGCATGTCGAGCTCGGGGAGCAGGTCCTCGTAGGGCTCGATGGGCGTCGCGGGCTTCAGCGCCATGGAGGCGCGTGCGCCCTTGGCCCTGATCTCACGCGCGAGCCGTACGGGGGCGGCGGCGGCCTCCGCGTGGAAGGTCACGGAGCCCGCGCCCGCCTCGACGTACTGCGGAGCCCAGCGGTCCGCGTCCGCAATCATGAGATGGCAGTCCAGCGGGGTCTCCGTGGCCCGGCTGAGCGCTTCCACCACGGGGACCCCGAGGGTCAGATTGGGTACGAAGTGGTTGTCCATCACGTCGACGTGGAGCCAGTCGGCACCTTCGACGGCCTTCGCCTCCTCCGCGAGTCGGGAGAAGTCGGCGGACAGGATGCTGGGGTTGATCTGCACGGCCATGCCCCAAGCCTGCCATGCCCCGGCCCAGTTGCCCGCCACGGCAGGGGGCGCGGGGGCCCGGGGATCCGCACACACCGTGCAAACCTCGCATACACCGGCCTGGTTCAGGCAGTGCGCCGCAGCAGCGCGAGGTACATCGCGTCGGTGCCGTGCAGATGCGGCCACAGCTGTACGTCGGGGCCTTCGCCCACCGCGGCGACGCCCGGCATCAGCGGCCTGACGTCGATCCACTCGGCCTCCACCGGCTGTCCGCCGCGGCCCTTCAGGACGTCCTCGACCACGATCCGGGTCTCGGCGAGGTGCGGTGAGCAGGTCGCGTATCCGACGACACCGCCGACCCGTACCGCGCTCAGCGCCTCGCGCAGCAGCCCGCGCTGCAGCGGCGCGAAGCCCTCCAGGTCGTCGGGGCGCCGCCGCCACCGCGCCTCGGGCCTGCGCCGCAGCGCGCCGAGCCCGGTGCAC
>NZ_JAAGLN010000412.1 GCF_010548145.1 Streptomyces sp. SID10853 | reverse complement strand
CCGACGAGGCGGGCCGGCACGAGCTGGAGCGGCTGCGCGCCGAGCTGGCCGAAGCGCGGGCCCAGACCAGGACCGAGAACGAGCGGCTGCGTACCGAGCTGGACGCGGCCCGCAAGGATGCTGAATCGCTTCAGCGCAAGCTGCGCAGCGCACAGAGCGATGTGAAGCGCGGTGAGGCGGCGCTGCGCCGCTCCGGCTCCGAGATCGAAGCGGCCCGGGCCGACGCGGCGGCCCGGGTGGCCGCGGCGGAGAGCGAGTCGCGGCGGCTGAAGGCCAGGCTCGGTGAGGCGGAGGCGGCGGTCGAGGCCGGCCGGCGCGCCGTACGCGAGGGGCGTTCCGTCGAGGACATGCGGCTGCGGCTGCTGCTCGACACGGTGCTCGACGCGGCCCAGGGGCTGCGGCGCGAACTGGCCCTGCCGCCGGTGACCTCGCGCCCCGCCGACTCCGTCGACGCGGTCGAGCCCGGCACGCTCTCGCCCAAGGACGTCGCGGCCAGGGCGCTTTCCGACACCGATCCGGCGTTGCTCGACCAACTGCTGTCGCTGCCGCAGGCCCATCTGGTGGTGGACGGCTACAACGTCACCAAGACCGGCTATCCGCAACTGCCGCTGGAGAAGCAGCGGCTGCGCCTGCTGGGCGGTCTCTCGATGCTCGCCGCGCAGACCGGCGCCGAGATGACCTGTGTCTTCGACGGGGCCGAGCTGGCGGCGCCGGTGCTGCTCGCGCCGCCGCGCGGGGTGCGGGTGCTGTTCAGCAAGCCCGGGGTGACAGCGGACGAGGTGATCCGGCAGCTGGTCAGGGCGGAGCCTTCCGGGCGTCCCGTGGTGGTCGTGTCGGCCGACCGTGAGGTCGCCGACGGCGTGGCGAGATCGGGTGCCAGGCCCGTCGCGTCCGTCTTGTTGCTGAAGAGGCTTTCGCGCGTCTAGTAACTGCTGGGCCCAATGCCCGACTTCGTGGTGCGGATTCTCCATCACAGCGTCAAGTGACCGTTACTGCCTGTGCGATGTCTGTAAAATATGCACCTGGTGACTGAGATTTTGGGCAACAGGATTTGAACTGATCACAAGAAGGTCACTAAGGTCGGGCCTCGAACCTTCGCGCGGTTGATCACTCATCCGGGGTGGCAGCGAAGGAACCGCCGATGCCTTCACGGTTCCCCAACGTGTTCGGCGGCTCTGAGGAAGAAGGAGCTCGCCTCCCGTGGCGTCCCACCGTCGTCCCAAGCAGCCGAGCCGCACTCGTGTGACCGTGCTCACCGCGACCGCTGCCGCAGCTGTGGCCCTGACCGCTCAGGCCGCGCACGCAGACCCCAAGCCGACCAAGAGTGAGGTCAAGGCCAAGGTCGACAAGCTCTACGAAGACGTGGACGCGGTCAGCCAGAAGTACGACGGTGCCAAGGACCAGCAGAGCAAGCTGAAGAAGCAGGTCGACGACCTCCAGGACAGCGTGGCCCGCGGCCAGGAGGACCTCAACAAGCTGCGGGGCCAGCTCGGTTCGATGGCGAGCGCCCAGTACCGCTCGGGCGGCATCGACCCGTCCGTCCAGCTCTTCCTCTCGTCCGACCCGGACAACTTCCTCGACAAGGCCACCGCGCAGGACCAGCTGAGTGACCAGCAGGCCGACGCGGTCAAGAAGATCCAGGCCAAGCAGCGCACCCTCGCCCAGGAGCGTGCCGAGGCGCAGGACAAGCTGAAGGACCTGGCGTCGACGCGCAAGGAACTCGGCAAGAAGAAGCAGGAAGTCCAGGACAAGCTCGCCTCCGCGCGTCAGCTGCTCTCCACGCTGACCGCCGCCGAGCGCGCCTCGATAGCCGCGGAGAACTCGCGTGCCAACCGGGCCAGCGACCGCGCGGACCTCGGCAACGCGGTGCCGGCCTCCGCCCGTGGCGCCGAGGCGCTCAACGCGGCCAAGACCCAGCTCGGCAAGCCGTATGTGTACGGCGCCACCGGCCCCGCCTCCTTCGACTGCTCAGGGCTGACGTCCTGGGCGTACGCGCAGGCAGGCGTCACCATCCCGCGCACCTCGCAGGCCCAGGCCAACGCCGGCCAGCGCATCTACTCGCAGAGCGCCCTCAAGCCCGGCGACCTGGTGCTCTTCTACGGCGACATGCACCACATCGGCATCTACGCCGGCAACGGCCAGGTGCTGCACGCACCGCACACCGGTGCGGTCGTCAGGTACGAGGCGATGGGCGACATGCCGTTCCAGTTCGGCGTCCGTATCTGACCCCGGTCGGATGTCCGGCCCCGGTCCGATCCGGATCCAGTGATCCGGTACGGACCGGTCGGGACCCGTTCCTGACGGCGCCGCCGACACCGTCCGATCGGGCGAATTACAGTGCAGTGAGCTGACTCCCCGCCCCGTCGTGACCTTGAGGTCTGCGGCGGGGCGTCACGCTGTGTGCACGGCGGGGTCTTTGGCCGCGGCGTGTTCGCGCGGCTACTGTCCGGCGTGCGGTTCCCGGCAACCGGTCCGCCCATCGGGGCGGCAGGGACCGCAGCAGCGGAAGGAGTGCGGCTCCTGTGGTGTCCCATCGCCGTGCCACCCAGTCCGGCCTCGCACGGAGCGCCCGGATCACTGTGCTGTCCGCCACGCTGGCGACGGCCGCGGCAGGACTCGGGGCCGCACCGGCCGGCGCCGAGCCGCACGAATCGGCGGCGGCCACCAAGAGCGAGGTCGACGGCCTGTACGCGCAGGCCGAGCGGGCCACCCAGCAGTACGACAAGGCCGGCGAGCAGACCAAGCAGCTGCGCCGTCAGGTCGCCGAGGCACAGGACGGCGTCGCCCGCAGCCAGCAGCTGGTCAACCGGATGCGCGGGGCGCTGGGCGCGCTCGCGGGCGCCCAGTACCGCGCGGGCGCCATCGACCCCTCGCTCGCCCTGCTGCTCTCGTCCGACCCCGACTCGTACCTCGACAAGGCCGCGGCCCTGGCGCAGATCGGCGATGTCCAGGCGGGCGAACTGCACCGCGTCCAGCAGGCCCGGCGCGAGCTGGCGCAGCGTCGCCCCGACGCGACCCGAAGGCTCGCCGAACTCCGGCGCAGCCGCACCGGGGGCGCCCGCCACAAGCGCACCGTCGAGGGCAAGCTCGCGACCGCGCGCAGGCTGCTCGACTCGCTGCCCGCCCAGCAGCGCGCTAGGTACGACCAGGTCTCGCGCTCGGACCGTGGCACCCTGCCCGTGCTCGGCGCGCTGCCGGTGT
>NZ_JAAGLN010000411.1 GCF_010548145.1 Streptomyces sp. SID10853 | reverse complement strand
CCGCCGACCAGACCGCCCGCCGCGCCGCCGCCCGCGCCGACTGCCGTCCAGGTGGCGATGGCCCGCGCGCGTGCGGCACCCTCCGGGACGGCCGAGGTGAGGATGGTGAGCGTCGACGGGGCCAGCACGGCGGCGCCGAGCCCCTGGACGGCGCGCGCGAGGAGCAGTTGCCACTCCTGCTGGGCGAGCCCGCCGGCGAGCGAGGCGAGCGTGAAGAGCCCGAGCCCGACGAGGAACATCCGCTTGCGGCCGAAGAGGTCCCCGGCCCGCCCGCCGAGGAGCATGAATCCGGCGAAGGCGATGGCGTACGCGTTCACCACCCACTGCAGCCCGGGGGCGCTGAGACCCAGGCTGGTACGCATGGACGGCAGCGCGACGTTGACCACGGAGACATCGAGGACGACGAGGAACTGGCCGGCGCACGCGGCGAGCACCACCGGCCAGGTACGGGTGGTCGGGACCGGCCTTCGTGGGGTGGTGCGGGCGTTCGATGAGGTGCGCAGCATGAGTGCCATCGTGGCATCAGCGCACCGCACCGGGCATCCGCATATCGGCCCAGTACGCCTGGTCCCCAGGTCCTGCGGCTCCAGTCCCGGCCCTCAAGCCCCCGGCCCCCCAGCCGCAGGCCCCTGGGCCCGGCCGGGCCCTCGCCCGGGTGGTGTCCTCGCCCGGGTGGTGTCCTCAGCCCCGCCGCAGCACCGTCACGACCGCGGCCCCGCCGAGACCGATGTTGTGCGCGAGGCCGACCCGGGCGCCGGCGACCTGCCGCCCGCCGGCCTCCCCGCGCAGCTGCCAGACCAGTTCGGCAGCCTGGGCCAGGCCGGTCGCACCCAGTGGGTGCCCCTTGGAGATCAGGCCGCCCGACGGGTTCACCACCCACCGGCCGCCGTGTGTCGTCGCCCCGCTCTCCACCAGCTTGCCTGACTCCCCGTCGGCGCACATGCCCAGCGCCTCGTAGGTCAGCAGTTCATTGACCGAGAAGCAGTCGTGCAGCTCGACGACGTCCACGTCGTCGATGCCGAGTCCGGACCGCTCGTACGCCTGCCGTGCCGCCTCGCGTGACATCGGCCGGCCCACCGCGTCGATGCACGAGCCGGAGGCGAAACTCTCCTCGGTGTCCGTCGTCATCGCCTGCCCGGCGATCTCCACCGCCTTGTCGTGCAGCCCGTGTTCGACGACGAACCGCTCGGACACCACGACGGCGGCGGCGGAGCCGTCGGATGTCGGCGAGCACTGGAGTTTGGTGAGCGGACGGTGGATGGTCTTCGCCGCCAGGATCTCGTCCACGGTGTAGACGTCCTGGAACTGGGCGCGCGGGTTGTCCGCCGAGTGCCGGTGGTTCTTGGCGCCGACAGCGGCCAGCTGGGCGGCGGTCGTCCCGTACCGCTCCATGTGTTCCCGGGCGGCGTTGCCGAAGATCTGGGCGGTGGGCGGCGACATCTCGAAGCCGTGTCCCGCGGCCATGATTCCGTAGTGCCTGGCCACCGGCGACGTCTTGAAGTCCCCGCTGTCGGCGCCGCCGCCGAGTGCGCCGCGCTGCATCTTCTCGAAGCCGAGCGCGAGCACACAGTCGGCGATACCGCCCTCCACGAACTGCCGCGCCATCATCAGCGCCGTCGACCCGGTGGCGCAGTTGTTGTTGACGTTGTAGACGGGTATCCCGGTGAGCCCCAGCTCGTAGGCCGCGCGCTGGCCCGCCGTGGACGCCTGGAAGCAGTAGCCGACGGGCAGTTGCTGCACCTGCTCATAGGCGACGCCGGCGTCGGCGAGCGCCTGGGTGCCTGCCTCCTTCGCCATGTCCCAGTACTGCCAGTCACGGCTCTCCGGCTTCTCGAACTTGGTCATCCCGACGCCGACGATGTACGCCTTCATGGTCCTGTCCCGCCTCCCGGGCCCGCTGCCCCGGTCACGCGCCCGGCTGCACCGCCGGGCGCCCTGTGTCCGGTCTCGCGCCCCACACTCTCGTATCTGACGCTCCGTCAGTTAAATGCATAGTGGCAGCGGGAGGCGGTCAACGGAAGGCCGCGGGTGCGGGGTTCGGGATCCGAGGTTCGGCCTAGATGCCCGCAAAGGGGCCATGACGCGGTCCCGGAAGAGTGAAGGCCCGTTCGGGGCGACCCCGTTGGCTCACGGGTCACGCGGCAGGCCGAGCAGCCGTTCGGCGACGACATTGAGCTGCACCTGGGTGGTCCCGCCCGCGATCGTCAGACAGCGCGACATCAGGAAGCCGTGGACGGCCCGCTCCCCCGCCCCTTCCCTGACCGCCCCGGCCGGGCCGAGCAGTTCGAGGGCCAGCTCGGCGACCTTCTGCTGGTGCGGGGTCTGCACCAGCTTCCGCACGGAGGCGCCCGCGCCCGGTTCGAGACCGGACACCTGCTGGAGGGTGGTGCGCAGCCCGATGCAGGCCAGGGCGTGCGCCTCGGCGGCGAGCGCGCCGATCCGGGCGCGCTGGGCGCCGTCCAGACCGTCCGACCGGGCGATGAGCGCTTCGAGTCCGGTGGGGAAGGTCAACTGGTCGGCCATGTGGACGCGTTCGTTGCCGAGGGTGTTGCGGGCCACCCGCCAGCCGTCGTCGACCGCGCCGAGCACCGCGTCGTCGGGCAGCAGCACATCGTCGAAGTACACCTCGTTGAAGAGCGAGTCGCCGGTGATCTCCTTGAGCGGCCTGATGTCGATCCCCGAGGTCCGCTTCATGTCCACCAGGAAGTAGGTGAGCCCCTTGTGCCGGGGCGCCTCCTGGTTCGTACGGGCGAGCAGGATCCCGTAGTCGGCCCACTGCGCGGCCGACGTCCAGAGTTTCTGGCCGTTGACCAGCCAGCCCCCGTCGACACGGTCCGCGCGGGTGCGCAGCGACGCGAGGTCGGAACCGGCGCCGGGCTCCGAGAAGAGCTGGCACCAGAGCACATCACCGCGGAGCGTCGGGGCCAGGTGCTGGGCGCGCTGCTCGTCCGTCCCGTACGTGAGCAGCGAGGGCACCACCCAGGTGGCGATGCCGAGGTCGCTGATCCGCACCCCGGCGGCGGCCATCTCCTGCTGGACGGCGAGCTGTTGGACCGGTCCCGCGCCCAGGCCGTACGGCTCCGCCAGGTGCGGCGCCGCGTATCCGGTGGGGGCGAGGACGCGGCGGGCCTCGGCAGGTTCGAGGCCACGGGCGGCCGCGATCGCCTCGCGGGCCTTCTCCCGGTACGGGGCGGCCTCGGCGGGCAGCTCCAGGCGCAGTTCCCGG
>NZ_JAAGLN010000410.1 GCF_010548145.1 Streptomyces sp. SID10853 | reverse complement strand
CGCGAGCGGCCTGCCGCGCTGGCGCCGCGCGAGGTGGACGTGCTGGCCTGGGTGGCCACCGGCGCGACGAACGCGGCAACCGGTGCCCGGCTGGGGCTGAAGCCGGAGACCGTGAAGGGCTATCTGCGCTCCGCGATGCGCAAACTGGGGGCGCACACCCGGCTGGAGGCCGTCGTGGCGGCCCGGCGGGCGGGTCTGCTGCCGTAACATCCCGGCCGAAGCCATGAGAAAAGCCTCAGGAGGAAACCCCCAGGGGAAGGCCCCTTGGAGGGCACGCGGACACAGGGGGGCGCCCCCGGGGCGTCCGTCCCGCTTACTGCGAGTCAACGCATTCATACACTTACGGAGCATGCATGACGTACTCATCCGCCGGGCAGCTCGTCGTCGGGCCGGCGGCCGAGGAGGACTGGCCCGTCATCAGCGGGTGGGCGCACGACGAGGGCTGGAACCCGGGGATCAGCGACGGGCGGAGCTTCTTCGCCCAGGACCCGGAGGGGTTCTTCCTCGGACGCCTCGACGGGGAGCCGGTCTCCGCGGTCTCGGTCGTCAACTACGGTGCGCGCTACGCGTTTCTCGGCTGCTATCTGGTCCGCCCCGATCTGCGGGGCCGCGGCCACGGACTGGCCACCTGGCAGGCGGCGCAGGCCCACGCGGGGACCCGCACCATCGGTCTTGACGGGGTGGTCGCCCAGCAGGACAACTACCGCAAGTCCGGGTTCACGCTCGCCCACACCACCTTCCGTCACACCGGGGTCCTGCCGCCCCGCAGCCCGGCGGGCGTACGGCAGATCCGGCCGGGCGACCACGAGGCCATCGCCGCGTACGACAGCGCCTGCTATCCGGCGGACCGCCCGACCTTCCTGAAGCACTGGCTGACCACGGAGGGGCACCGGGCGTTCGTACGCTTCGACGACGGGCAGCTGACCGGGTACGCGGTGGTCCGCCCGGCCGCGGGCGACGTTCTGCGTATCGGGCCGCTGTTCGCCAACTCGCCCGCCGACGCGGCCGCGCTGTACGGGGCGATCGCCGAGGAGACCGGTACGGCGCAGGTCGCGGTGGACGTCCCCGAGTCCAATCCGGCCGCCGTCGCGCTGGCGAGGGCGCTGAAGCTCACGCCCTCCTTCGAGACGGCCCGCATGTACACGGGCCCGATCCGACCGGTCGCCGACCAGTGTGTGTACGGCATCACGACACTGGAACTCGGCTAGGGCCTGTCCGGTCGGCCGGCAGGGACCGGCCCGCGGCGGCACCCGGTGCTGGGTGCCGCCGCGGACGGCTACTTGTCGGGGTGAGCCGGCCGCCACCCGGCTCATACGCCGGGGACGGGGCCGTGCGGGCACGCTACCCGGGCCCCTCCCGGGTCAGGCGGGGAAGCGGATATCGGATGAGGTCCAGCCCCGGTACGGCTGAAGCGCTTCCTCTGCCAGCGCCTTCCCGATGACCTTCGCGCTCACCAGATGGTTCACCGCGTCCTGGATGGACTTGGTGATGGGGGTCGGCGTTCCACCCGCCATGATGCCCGGGTCGAAGTGCTCCTGGATGGTGGAGTTGTCCTTGGAGTGGCCCGCTCGCAGGTTCCGGCCGTTGTTCGAGGCCGCGACGACGAGTTCGTGGAAGCCGGCGCCCTGCGTGGCGAACTGGGTGAACCGGGCCATGATGCCGCCGACCGAGGTGGAGGGGGCACACGCGGTGAAGAACTGCCTCATTGCGGTGTCGATCTCCAGCACCTGCAAGGCCGCTGCCCCGGCGGCCCGTCTGCTCCCGGCAGCCTCCTCGATGATGTGCCCGATGTAGTGATCCGACAGCCTGTGGTTTCGCGAAATGGGGACGGACGAGGTGCCATGGGTGCTGCCGGTGCGCTTGCCCTGCTCCCAGTTGGCGGCGAGATCGACGTCGAACTTGTTCTTGCCCTTGAGTTCGTCGCCGCGCTTCTCCGCCCGTGGCGACGACGGGCGTTCGGGACCAACATCCTGATAGCTGATCATCTCGTCGGTCGCCGCGTTGGAGATTCCCGGGCGGGCGTAGCCCTGCATCGCCGTTCCCTTCGGCCACCGCTGCACGGCGTACCCGGCGGCGGGACCGGCCGCCGCCCGCTGGACGGCTTGGCCGCGGCCCGCGCCATGTGCATGCCGTTCCTGTGCGATCATGCGGGTCGCCGCCGCGTTGCCGATGCTCCGCTGTAGCGCCCGCATCGCCTCCGGACTGTGCGTCCCGACGGTCACGGCGGATATACCGGAGTGGCGCTTGACCGCGGTTTTCCGCTGCGTCTCTTCCGGCTTCCGGTCCTGTGCGTGCATCACATTCTCCTTCTGCTGAGTGCTCAGCTTCCCTCTGCACAAGCGCGCGGTACAAGCGTCCCTCATCGAACGGGCGCAACAGACCGGAAACGGGGTTGAAGCGACGAACGCCTGGTCGCCGTTGCCCTGTGTCATGGTCCGCCCGACCACGCCGCGGGCAGCACCTCGTCGACCGGTCCGCGGCGCACACAGCGGCCGCCGTCGATCAGCGCGGCCTCATCGGCGATCGTCCGCACCGCGGGCACGTCGTGGCTGATGAACAGCAGGGCCGTGCCGGCCGGGGCGAGCAAACCGGGCAGCGCGTCGAGGACTTGCTGCCGGGAAGCGGTGTCCAGCGCCGCTGTCACCTCGTCGCATATCAGCAGCGCCGGTCGCGCGGTCAGCGCACGTACCAGCGCACACCGCTGGAGCTGGCCACCGGACAGGCGGCCCGGGGTCCGGTGCAGCAGCGTCTCGTCAAGTCCCAGCAGCCGTGCGGCCTCCAGCGCCCCGGCTGTCGCTTCCGTTTCCGGCAGTCCGCGCAACAGCCTTGCGGTGTCGGCGAGTTGTGGCAGGACCCGACGGTGTTCCTCGAAGGATCCCGCGCTGCTCTGGTGCACGTACTGCACGGCGCGCCGCTGTGCGGGCGACCGCCGGTCGATACGGCCGGGGAGCGGTCGGCCGTCGAACCGCACCTCTCCCCCGGACGGTGTGGTCAGTCCGGCCAGCACCCGGGCGAAGGTCGTCTTGCCCGCGCCTGACGGGCCCAGCAGCGCGGTCCTGCTGCCGGGCGGGAACGCCATCGACACCGGCCCGGCGAGCGGATCGCCGGACCGGCGGCGCACGACGATCCCGGTGGCGGCCACCCCGGCGCGGTCCCCCGCGGCGCGGTCCCCCACGGCGGTGGCTGCCGGGCCGGGACCCGGCACTGCGACCGTGCCCGCGCCCGCGCCGAC
>NZ_JAAGLN010000040.1 GCF_010548145.1 Streptomyces sp. SID10853 | reverse complement strand
GCGTTCTCGTCGTTGGGCGATGAGCCGTGCCCGGCCCGGCCGGTGGCGGTCAGCTCCATCCAGGCCATGCCACGCTGGGCGTTCTCGATCGGGTAGAGCCTGCGGGTGTCGTCGATGGCGAAGGAGACGCCGCCGCCCTCGCCGATCGCCTCGGTGACCCCTGCGAACAGCTCGGGCCGGTACTCGGCGAGCCAGTGACCGCCGGACTTGCCGCCCGCCTCGTGGTCGGCGCCGAGCGGGCACTCGCCGAGGCGGGGGTGCCCGAGGCCCGTACGGCCGAGGTGGCCCGGCTGGTCCGGCTGACCGTCGGCCACGATCCGCAGCCCGGCGACACCAACGGGGAGGTGCTGTGCGACGCGGACCTGGCGATCCTGGCCTCGGACCCGGCCGCGTACGCGCGGTACGCGGCGGCCGTACGGGAGGAGTACGCCTTCGTACCGGACCAGGCGTTCCGCGAGGGCCGCTCGGCGGTGCTGCGTGAACTGCTCGGGCTGCCGAGGCTGTTCCACACGGACCACGGGCAGACGCAGTGGGAGGACAAAGCGCGCCAGAACCTGGCCACGGAGCTGGAACTGCTCACGCTCTGACGCAACGGGCCGAGCAGACAGCGCCGGGCCGAACAGGCCGCGCGCCGGGTCCCACCCGCGCCGCCCCGCATCGCCCTGCCGGCCGCTCACCGGCAGACGTCGCCCCGGCTGCGGGCATTGGCCAGTGCGTTGCGGGCGATCAACTGCTCACGCGCGGTGACCGCCCGGAGGGCGTCATCGGGGCACGTCCACTCGGCGCCGCCCGCCGGTGGCCGCAGCCGTACGAAACCGGCGTCGCGCCCGATGACCTCGCCGACCTGGCCACGCCGGGTGTCCATGACATACGAACCGTTCACCGGCCCGCCGTCCGCCTCCTGGGCATCTGTGCTCACCGTCATGTCTGTCCTCCTCCCCCAAGTCCCCCGTGACATGCACAGCGTGACCATGCACCACCCACCCGCACCACCTGGACACACCGGACCTGCACCACCTGGCCACATCATCCGGCCACACAGGAGACGGGCACCGCCACGGAAACCGGCACCGCCACGGAAACGGACACCGCCCCGGCGCGCGGGAACGCGGGAACGCGGGAACGCGGGAACGCGGGAACGCGGGAACGCGGGAACGCGGGAACGCGGGAACGCGGGAACGCGGGAACGCGGGAACGCGGGAACGCGGGAACGCGGGAATGTCAGCTGCTACGCCGTCGTTGGCACCTGGCATGCCCGCTACCACCGAACGCGCCCGTATGCCGCTCGCCGTCCACATACTGGGGCTCGCGGTCTTCGCTCTGGGTACCAGTGAGTTCATGCTGTCCGGGCTGCTGCCCGACATAGCCGACGACATGAACGTGTCCATCCCGCAGGCAGGTCTGCTGATCTCGGCCTTCGCGATCGGCATGGTGGTCGGCGCCCCGCTGCTCGCCGTCGCCACCCTGCGACTGCCCCGCCGCACCACCCTGATCTCCCTGATCACCGTCTTCGGCCTGGGCCAGGTGGCGGGCGCACTCGCCCCCAACTACGAACTGCTCTTCGCCTCGCGCGTCATCAGCGCCTTCGCCTGCGCGGGCTTCTGGGCCGTCGGCGCGGCGGTGGCCATCGCGATGGTGCCGCTGAACGCCCGGGCCCGCGCCATGGCCGTGATGATCGGCGGCCTGTCCATCGCCAACGTGCTCGGCGTCCCCGCGGGCGCCTTCCTCGGCGAGCACCTGGGCTGGCGCTCGGCGTTCTGGGCGGTCGGCGCCGCCTCCGCCATCGCCCTCGTCGGCGTGGCCACGCTGATCCCCCGGATCCCGCTGCCCGCCGAACGCCCCCGGCTCCGTACCGAGCTGAGCATCTACCGCGACCGGCAGGTCTGGCTGTCCATCGTCGTCACGGCGCTCGCCGCGGGCGGCGTCTTCTGCGCGTTCAGCTATCTGGCACCGCTGCTCACGGATGTGGCGGGCCTCGCCGACAGCTGGGTCCCGACGGTGCTGGCGCTCTTCGGCCTGGGCGCGCTGGTCGGTACGACCGTGGGCGGCCGGATCGCGGACGCGCACCTCTTCGGCGTCCTGCTGACCGGCATCGCGGCTTCGACCGTCTTCCTGGTGGCCCTGGCCCTGCTGGCCCACCACCCGGCCGCGGTGGTGACCCTGTCGTTCCTGCTGGGGACTTCGGCCTTCTACACGGCCCCGGCGCTGAACGCCCGGATGTTCAACGTGGCGGGCGCGGCCCCCACCCTGGCGGGCGCCACCACCACGGCCTCCTTCAACCTGGGCAACGCGGGCGGCCCCTGGCTGGGCGGCGCGGTGATCAGCGGCGGCTTCGGCTTCGCGGCGACGGCCTGGGCGGGCGCGGCCATGACGGTGGTGGCGATCGTCGCGGTGACGCTCTCGCTGCGGCTGTACCGCTCGGGTTCACGGGTGGTGGCCCGCTCCTCGGCCCGCGCCCAGGATGCGGTGGCCACGGATGCGGTGGCCACGGAGAACGTCTGACCTGCCGGGGCCGGGGTTGCCGCGTCGTTCACTCGTCGGTGGAACGCCCCTTCGGCGGCTTGCTGGACACGGGCGCTTCCCCGGTCTGACCGGCACAGCACTCCGGGCTCCGGTCTTCCGGGCTCCGATCACCCGGCTCCGGGCTCCGATCACCCGGCTCCGGGCTCCGATCACCGGGCTCCGGGCTCCCAGCGCCGACGACCGCCCCCTACGCCGGCCGCCCCTTCGGCCGGCGCAGGCCCGCTGTCGTGAGTCTGCGGACCAGTTCCTTCGAGCCGATCTCGACCGCTCCCGCCGCCACCGCGTCCGCGTACCGGTGCGACGGCAGGTCGTAGTGGTCCCGTTCGAAGGCGCGGGCCGGGCAGCCGATGGCCGCGGCGAACGTGTGCAGTTCCTCGTACGAGACGTCGCTGACCAGGTGCGACCACATTCTGCCGTGGCCGGGCCAGGTCGGCGGGTCGATGTAGAGCGTCACGAGAGCGCGCCCACCGGAGCCACGATCACGGCCTCCTTGGCGCATACCCAGTGCGGGTCAGGGCCCAGTTCCGGCTCGACCTCCAGGGCGTGCGGGTCCTGGCAGACGGGGCAGAGCGGCCAGCGGCCGTACCGTTCGAGCAGCGCGTCCTGGACGTCCTGGGCGACAAGACCGGCGACGAACTCGGCGCCCTGTGGCCACTGCTCCACCCACCAGCGGCGGTGCGTCACCGCGTCCTCCACCAGCGAGACCACATCGGCCTCTGCCACATCGCGGGACGCGAGATCGGCGAGCACCAGCGCCCGCGCTTCGTGCAGGGACTGTTCCAGAGGGGTCACGGGATCCATGGCTCCATTGTCCCCGGTCGCCGGGGAAGACGGCTGCGGGAGGGTTGACGTCCCCAACGGGCGAAAATATCTTTCACATGTGACCAATAATGTGAAGGAAATTTTCACCGGCACGTCCGCGCCTCCCGCCCCCGCAGCCCTCGCCGCCAAGGTCCGCACCCTGGCGCCCTCCATGACCCGCTCGATGCAGCTGGTCGCCGAGGCCGTCGCGGGCGATCCGGCCGGCTGTGCGGCCCTCACGGTCACCGGCCTCGCCGAACTCACCGGCACCAGCGAGGCCACCGTGGTCCGTACGGCCCGCATACTCGGCTACCCCGGTTACCGGGATCTCCGCCTCGCCCTCGCCGGGCTCGCCGCCCAGCAGCAGTCCGGCCGGGCGCCCGCCGTCACCGCGGACATCGCCGTCGACGACCCGATCGCCGACGTCGTCACCAAGCTCGCCTACGACGAACAGCAGACCCTCGCCGACACCGCCGCCGCCCTGGACACCGTCCAGCTCGGCGCCGCGGTCTCCGCGCTCTCCACCGCCCGCCGCATCGACATCTACGGCGTCGGCGCCTCCTCGCTCGTCGGCCAGGACCTCGCCCAGAAACTGCTGCGCATCGGCCTGATAGCCCACGCGCACAGCGACCCGCACCTCGCCGTCACCAACGCCGTACAGCTGCGCTCCGGCGACGTGGCCATCGCCATCACCCACTCCGGCGCCACCGGTGACGTCATAGAGCCGCTGCACACCGCCTTCGAGCACGGCGCGACGACCATCGCGATCACCGGCCGCCCGGACGGCCGGGTCTCGCAGTACGCCGACCACATCCTCACCACGTCCACCGCCCGCGAGAGCGAACTGCGGCCCGCCGCGATGTCCTCCCGCACCAGCCAGCTCCTGGTCGTGGACTGCCTGTTCATCGGGGTCATGCAGCGGACGTACGACCGGGCGGCGCCGGCGCTCTCCGCTTCGTACGAGGCGCTCGCCCACCGCCACGCCCCGCGCACCAGCAGCCGCTGAGCCCCTCGCACCACCCCGTAACTCCCACCGCAGAAGCGCTGAACCGGAAAGAGCCGCACACCATGACCTCCACCGCCTCCAACAACTACGGAGCGCTGCGCGCCCAGCTGGCCACCCTCACCACCGAGGCGTTCCGGCCCGAGCTCGCCGAGATCGACCAGCTGCCCACCGAGGAGATCGCCCGGCTGATGAACGGTGAGGACGCCACCGTTCCGGCGGCCGTCGCCGCGCAGCTGCCGCGGATCGCCGCCGCCATCGACGCCACCGCCGAGCGGATGGCCCGCGGCGGCCGGCTCGTCTACGCGGGCGCGGGCACCGCCGGCCGGATGGGTGTGCTGGACGCCAGCGAGTGCCCGCCGACCTTCAACACCGACCCGTCCGAGGTGCTGGGCCTGATCGCGGGCGGCCCCTCCGCCATGGTCAAGGCGGTCGAGGGCGCCGAGGACTCCAAGGAGCTGGCGGCGGCCGATCTGGACGCGCTCAAGCTCACCGCCGACGACACCGTGGTCGGGATCTCGGCCTCGGGCCGCACCCCGTACGCGATCGGCGCCGTCGAGCACGCCCGTACGCTCGGCGCGCTCACCATCGGCATCTCCTGCAACGCGCAGAGCGCCCTCGGGGACGCCGCCGAGCACGGCATCGAGGTGGTCGTCGGACCCGAGCTGCTCACCGGGTCCACCCGGCTCAAGGCGGGCACCGCGCAGAAGCTCGTCCTCAACATGCTCTCGACGATCACCATGATCCGGCTCGGCAAGACGTACGGGAACCTCATGGTCGACGTCCGGGCGTCGAACGAGAAGCTCCGCGCCCGCTCGCGCCGCATCGTCTCGCTCGCGACCGGCGCGGACGACGCCGAGATCGAGCAGGCGCTGACCGCCGCCGAGGGCGAGGTGAAGACCGCCATCCTCATCGTCCTGGGCAGCGTGGACGCCCCCACCGCCACCCGGCTTCTCGAAGAGACCGGGGGACATCTGCGTGCCGCTCTCGGGTCCGCGGCCCGGACCAGTTGACTCTGGAACCCCCGCTCGACCCGAGAGCGACCTGAACCAGAGGCGCCACGCACCATGACCTCCCCCAGCACACCGGAAGACGGAAACGGAAACCGCGGCGACAGAAACCCCGGCGGCCGAAACCCCGGCGGCGAGAGCCCCGGAGAGAAGAGCCCCGGCGGCAAGGGCCCCGGTGACAAGAACCGCGCCGTCGCCGCCGCGATCCTGCCCCTCGTGGGCGGCGCGCAGAACGTCACCTCCGCCGTCCACTGCATGACCCGCCTGCGGCTCGGCCTCGCCGACCGCTCGCTCGTACAGGAAGAGGCGCTGAAGGCCCTGCCCGCCGTCATGGGTGTGGTCGACGACGACACGTACCAGATCGTCCTCGGTCCCGGCACGGTCGCCCGTGTCACGCCGGAGTTCGAAGCACTGGTGGCGGAGGGCCGGGGCCGGGCAGCCGCGCCGGGGCCGGAGCCCACTGCCCCGGCGGGCGCGGCGGCCCCAGCAGCCGGGGTGGCCGGGGTGGCCCCGGCGGGCCCATCGGGCATGGGCACCACTGCGAGCGGCGTGGCCGCAACGGCCGACGAGCTGGCCGCTCAGGGCGCGGCCATCAAGGCGGCGCGGAAGGCGAAGAACGCGACGCCGTTCAAGCTCTTCCTGCGGCGGATCGCGAACATCTTCGTGCCCCTGATCCCCGCCCTCATCGGCTGCGGCATCATCGCCGGCATCAACGGTCTGCTGATCAACGCGGGCCGGCTGCCGGGCGTCACCCCGGCGCTCGCCGCGATCGCGTCCGGCTTCATGGCGCTGATCGCGGTGTTCGTCGGCTACAACACGGCGAAGGAGTTCGGCGGGACGCCGATCCTGGGCGGCGCGGTCGCGGCGATCATCGTCTACGCGGGCGTGACGGACGTGACCGCGTTCGGCGAGAAGCTCTCCCCCGGCGAGGGCGGCGTCCTCGGCGCTCTGGGCGCGGCCGTGCTTGCGGTGTACGTCGAGAAGTGGTGCAGACGCTGGATGCCGCAGTCCCTCGACGTCCTGCTCACCCCGACCATCACGGTGCTGGTCTCCGGCCTGGTCACGCTCTTCGGCCTCATGTACGTGGCCGGTCAGGTGTCCAGCGCCATCGGCACCTTCGCCACCTGGCTGCTGGCACACGGCGGCGCGGCCGCGGGCTTCGTCCTCGGCGGCCTCTTCCTCCCGCTGGTGATGCTGGGCCTGCACCAGGCGCTGATCCCGATCCACACCACGCTGATCCAGCAGCAGGGCTACACGGTGCTGCTCCCGATCCTCGCCATGGCGGGCGCGGGCCAGGTCGGTTCGGCCATCGCGGTCTATCTGCGCCTCCCGAAGAACAAGTCGATCCGCAGGACCATCAAGTCGGCGCTCCCGGCGGGCTTCCTGGGCGTGGGCGAGCCGCTGATCTACGGTGTCTCGCTCCCGCTGGGCCGCCCGTTCATCACCGCGTGTGTCGGCGGCGCGTTCGGCGGCGGCTTCGTCGGCCTCTTCAACCAGTTGGGCACCACGGTCGGCTCCACGGCGATCGGCCCCTCGGGCTGGGCACTGTTCCCGCTGCTCAAGGGCGACCACACGCTGACCGCTTCGATCGCGATCTACGCGGGGGGCCTGCTGGCGGGCTATGTCGCGGGCTTCGTGGCGACGTACTTCTTCGGCTTCAGCAGGACCCTGCTCACGGAGTTCAACGTCGACGCGGAAGAGGCGGCGGCGGCCCGCACGACAGCGGACCCGTCAGCACCGCAGGCGGCTCCGGAGGCCCCGGAGCCGCCCGGACCGACCACACCGGCCCCGGAGGAGGAACCGAGTACGGCCTGATCCGGAGCGAGAAAAACCCCGGGCCTCCCGCCCCGGGCCTCCCGCTCGGATCAGGCCGGGAGGCTCGCGTGCCCGGCACGCTCGCACGCTCGCCGCGACGTCGTCGTCGGGCGACCGATGAGTTCAGGCCGGGCCGGGAGTCGGTACGTACAGAAGGCACCCGACCGCCCGGAGGAACCATGTCCGCCCGCAGCAATGCCTTGCCCCCCGTCGTCGACCGCGCCACCTGGGAGAAGGATCTGGCCGCTCTGCGCGTTCGGGAGAAGGCCGCCACCCGCGAGCTCGACGCCATCGCGGCCCAGCGCCGCCGGCTGCCGATGGTGGAGATGCCCGACTACGTACTGGAGGGAGAGGACGGCCCCGTCCGGCTCGTTGACATCTTCGGCGATCACCCGCAGCTGATTGTCTACAGCCACATGTGGCAGGAGGACGCCGAGTGGCAGTGCCCTGGCTGCACCGGCTTCACCTCCCAGTTCACCCGGCTCGCGGGCCTGGAGAAGTTCGACGCCCGGTTCGTGATCGTCACCCAGGGCCCGATCGACGAGGCCCTCGCCTACCAGCGCAAGGTGGGCAACACGATGACCTGGTACTCGACGTCGGACAGCACGTTCGGCAGCGATATCGGCGCCCCGCCGAACGGCGGATTCGCGGTCAACGTGTTCCTGCGCGACAGCAACGGCACGGTCTACCGCACCTGGCACACCAGTGGCCGTGGCACCGAGCAGTTGAGCTATCTGTTCGGCCTGGTCGACCTCCTGCCCTACGGACGCCAGGAGGAGTGGCAGGACTCCCCCGAAGGCTGGCCCCAGTCCCCCACCTACAGCCGCTGGGCTACGCCGCAGGAAATCGCGGCAGCATACGGAGACAGCGACCGCTGAGGCGCCGGAGCGCCGGGGGCTGTTCGGCGAGTTCGGCAGCGCTGTCGCCGGCTTCGCCACCGGTCGTGCAGGAACGGGCCAGAGCCTGCTCGGCCGGCGTCCGGGCGTCATGCACACCGCCACCCCTCCACCGCAAGACCTGGATGCTCCACCGCGCCGAGGCCGGCGCTCGGCCGCGGCGAACCGAGTGACCCGATATGCGGTGAGAGGGTCATGCGCAACGACAGGAGCGCCGATGGTGGTTCGGAATTGCCCGTAACTCGGGCATGACCTGACGTGGCAACAGCGGTCGCCACCGCGGCCTTCCCCGTGCGGGACACAGTGAGAGGCATGAGGCCCCCGCAACTCTCCTTGCGTTCCCCGGAGTTGGCTTGACCGGGCCCGCTCCGGGCAGGTGGCCTGCACTCCACGCCACGCCTGTCTGTGCACCATCAATAGGACAGGAACGCCCGAGCCCCGCCGGGGCGGTTGCCGAGAAGCCGACCGGCCGACTCCGCCCACGATCACGGTCCCGTTCGCGTCAGACTTCACCGGCGCCCACAGCCACGCTGCTGTCCGGTTCGCATCACCCGCGACCACGCCGGACGCGGATCCCACGGCATCCCCGCAACTCGCTGCCGTATGCATTCCAGACAGGGACGACCGCCCGTACACCGTCCGGAAATTGTCCGACGCCAGTTCGGAATGCGGCTTTCACACCCTCACGGCTACCACACGTAGCGACGATGACACCGAACGTCATCAGCGCACGTGAGGAGACCCCCCATGGCCGACCAGAAGGCACCGACCGAGCAGCAGCTCGCCGAAGCCCTGACGAACGCGGCACCCATCCTGCTGGCCTCCAGTCCCGTGGCGCGGGCCGCCCGGGCCGCCGCGCCGTCGCCCGACGAGACATGGGAGCTGCACGGCGGCACCGCCTGGGTGTACTACGGCGACGGCAGCCAAGCCCTGACCCGCCCGTTCATCCTGGCCGACGGCTTCAACTCCGGCCCCAGCGAACGCGATCCGCTCTGGGAGCACTTCGACAACGGCGCGTACCCGTTCCTCACCGAACTGCGCCGCCGGGGCAACGACGTCGTACTGCTCGGCTTCGACGAGCGCAGCGCCTCCATCCTGGACAACGCCAGGGCAGCCACCGCCGCGATCCTGCGAGCCATCGCTGAGCGGCAGGGCGACAGCCCGCTGACCGTCGGCGGCGTCAGCATGGGCGGGCTGGTCACCCGCTACGCCCTGGCCAAGCTGGAGGCCCAGCACGTCGACCACCAGACCTCCCTCTACTTCTCCTACGACAGCCCGCACCGGGGGGCCTGGATTCCCGTCGGGCTCCAGGCATTCGCGCACTACATCAAGAAGCTCGACAGCCGCTTCTCGGACCAGATGAACAGCCCGGCCGCCCAGCAGCTGCTGAGCCGGCACATCCAGGAATGGGAGGACACCCCCGCCCGGAGCCCGCTCCGGACGGAGTTCCTGGCCGAGCTGGAGCGCGTGGGCGGATGGCCGATGCGGCCCCGGAAGATCGGCGTCGCCAACGGCGTGGCCACCGGCCAGAGCAACGGCATCCGGCCCGGCGCCACGGCGTTCGAGGGCAAGGGCCTGGCCATCACCGGCACCGAGCTGTACGCCCAGTCGCAGGGCGACGACCAACTCGTGGCCCAGCTGCGGGTCGTGACCCTGAAGAAGCCGCAGGTCCGGACCTCGGGCCTGCCCGACATCGACGGCGCACCCGGCGGCACCCTGGAGGGCTTCGGCATCCTCGCCGACGCACTCAACGCCCTGCCCGCTTACACCGGTATGGCCTCGGAGGCCCTCATCCGCGAGCACTGCTTCGTGCCGTCGGTGAGCGCCGTGGACATCAAGGGCGTCGAGACCCACGACGACCTGTACACCCCGGTGGCCGTCCTGGACCCGGAGGAGAGCGGGCTGGACGACTTCAAGCTCGCGTCCCGGAACGAGGCGCACTCCCTCATGACCGAGGAACTCGGTTCCTGGATCATCGACCAACTCGGGTGACAGCCGGCCCCGAGCCGAGCCCCGCAGCCGGGCCGCCGCTGCGGGGCTCTCTCCGTATCGAGGCAGCTGCCCCGCTCATGACCGCACCTGCTGGAGTACGGCGGCCACGGCGTCCGGATTGCACCGGCCCAGCCCCACCAGCGGCAACGCCCCGGCGTTCACGCACGGCACCGGATCCACCCGCAGCGACAGCAGGCTGACCCCCACACGCCCAGTGCATGGTCATCACAGGAATCTCTGGCCCTGATCGCATCAGTGGCGGAAGATTACGGGCATGACGAGGACCTTTGATTGCGACCTGTCCACAGCCACCTGGCAGAAGTCCAGCTACAGCGACGGCAGCGGCGGCAACTGCGTGGAGCTCGCCCGCAAAGCGACCTGGCGTAAGTCGACCTACAGCGGCGGTGACGGCGGCAACTGCCTGGAAGTGGCCGACCACTTCCCCGGCACCGTCCCCGTCCGCGACTCCAAGGACCCGGCCGGCCCCGCGCTCGTGTTCCGGGCGACCGCCTGGGCCGCGTTCGTCACGCACCTCAGGAACGTCTAGTACCGCGTCGAGCACCGTTGCCCCTGCCGACGACGGGTCAACACGGCGGCGGCCCGTGCGATGTGCGGCCGCAGCGCCCTCCCGGGGGCAGGCGTGGTGGAATGCAGGCGGGTGGTGGCCCCGGTTCCGACGGGGCCACCACCCTCTGTTCTGCCTCTGCCTCTGTCTCTGCCCGGTCGGCCCGGTCAGGCCCGGTCAGGCCGGTTGCGCCGGGGTCAGCGGTAGCAGGTGGTCACGAGGACCGTGTCACCCGCGTGGACGACCGTCGGGGCATGCGGCGAGAGCGAGACCACCGCGTCCTCCGGCTTCTGGCAGTCGGCCTTCTTGACCCGGGTGAAGTGGGGCTTGAGGCCGAAGTGGACGAGCGTCGCCCTGGCCCTCGCCGCACTCACGCCGGCCAGCCGCTCCGTGGCGGTCCCGCCGTCGCTGGTGCGGACGAGCAAGGTGGTGCTGCCGGTGGCGGTGGCGGCGGTCTGGGCCGTGGTGTGCGCATCGCCGCCGACAGCGCCGACGGCCAGCGCGGTGCCCGCGCCGGCCACGACGAGGGCGGTGGCGATGCCCGCGATGGCCGTGGCCCGCTTGCGCCGGGCCCCGCGCGCGATGGTGGCCGTGTCGAAGTCCGGCGTCCGGGCGGTTCCTGCGTAGTCGTTCATGGCGTTCACCAGTTCCTGCTCGAAGGATGTGCAGCCGGAAGGCGGCGAATCGTGCGAACTCATCGGACTCCTTCCGTGTGCTGCGGAGTTGAAGGGCCGGAGAGTGCGGGGAACTGGCCTCTGAGCTTGTCCATACCGCGAGCGAGCTGGGACCGCACGGTGCTCGGTGCGATCCTCAGGTCCGCCGCGATCTCGTCATCCGACAGGTCGTGGAAGTACCGCAGTACCACGACCGTCCGCATGCGCATCGGCAGACCCTGCAGAGCCCGGACCAACTGGTCCCGCGTGTCGACCCGCCCGTACTGATCCCCGGGAGCGGCACGGTCACCGCTGTCCTGTTGCGGGACCGTGCGGCGGAACCTCCGCCAGCGGTCGTTGGCCAGGTTCACCATGATCCGCCGCACGTAGGCTTCCGGAGAGTCCTTGGCGGCGATGGTGCGCCACTTGCGGCAGGCCCGCTCCAGGGTCTCCTGGACCAGGTCCTCCGCGGCCTCATGATTGCCCGTCAAGACGAGGGCACCTCGGAACAGTACGGCCGACCGGGCGACGACGAAGCCATGGAAGTCGTTCCCCGGCTCCGTCGGCTCGGGCTCGCTGCGTCCGGTACGGACATCGTGCTCGGTTGCCAGATCCACATCCCCTCCCTTCCTGTCACCCCTCCTCGACGGGAAAGCGGTCCCGTGTGCTGCACGCGCATCATGAGATCTGAGTCACAGCGCACGGGCTGCGGCCAACCGACAACTTACGGAGACCTCATGGCAACAGAGCCGTTCTCGGTGGACATCGTCGTACGCGGGTACGAGACCGACTCGCAGGGCCATCTCAACCAGAGCGTCTACCTCCAGTACGCCGAGCACGCCCGGTGGTCACTGCTGCGCCACGGCGGCATCCAGCAGAGCGACCTGCTCGACAAGGGTGTCGGACCCGCGACGCTGGAGACGACCATCCGCTACCGGCGCGAACTCCGCGCCGGGGACGAGGTGGAGGCGACCTGTGCCTTCGTGTTCGGCGAGCGGAAGACGTTCCGGATCGAACAGGTCATCCGCAAGGCGGACGGCACCGTGGCCGCCGAAGTGACCGCTGTGGCAGGGCTGATGGACCTCACCGCACGCAAGCTCGTGGAGAACCCGGGCGGCTGCTTCCGGTCCCTCGCCACGGACCCCGCCGCCTTCGGCCTCTGACGCCGTACGGCCGTACGCGACCGCGCCGCGGCCGTCACCGTCTCGGTCCCGCGACGGCGTAGTCCGCGGTGCCGGCGACCGCGACGACTAGGGCCGTCCAGGTGCCCGCTGCCGTGCCGGACGGCAGCAGCCAGCTCGCCACCCGCATCGGCGCACTTGTCGGGGCCGGGGCGAAGAACGAGAAGCACAGCCAGGCGAACGGCAGCATCCAGGCGTACCGGGCGCCCGAGAGCGCCGCGCCGAGTGCGGTCAGGCCCATCAGGCCCGCGCCGTCCCGGACGCCGAACGCGGGGGTGGCCAGGGACTCGCCGAACGCCTGCACGGCCGGCAGCACCGCGGCGACGGCCGCCCCGCAGAGCGGCACACGTGCCGCTCTGCGGGGCGCCCAGCGGATCGCGGCCGTCCGGTCGAGCGCGAGGTCCTGGCCGCCGAGCCCGACCGAGGCAGCCATCTCCCCCCGCGGCCAGGACGAGCACCGGCAGCCGCGGATCGCCTCGATCCGTGCGAACTGCCCGGCCCGCGGCAGCGCCTCGAGTTCCTTCCACACCGGGCGGGTCCTGGCGCAGCGCCTCCTTGCCCGGGCCCGCGAGGCCGGTGAGGCGCGCCTGCTGCGTCTTCGTCACACACACCGGGCCGTCGCACACCAGCCGCGCGGCGCTCTTGTCGACGACGTACATCCGGCGCGGGTCGGAGGGAAGGACGAGCAGGGCGACCACCGCCCCCGCCAGGAGGGGTGTCAGGGCGATCAGCCGGGTGCGCGGCGACCAGCAGCGCGAAGCCGGTCGCGGCCATGGCGAGCAGCCAGATCGTCTGCCCGACATGCACGGAGGCAGAGAGCGTGACGAATGCCGCGCGGACGTCCTGCACCGCAGGGGACAGCAGGGTTCGTCGAGCTCCATGCAGACCCGAGGGGCAATCGATTCGTTGGAAGATTCTCTCAGCAGCAGGTACTGCGATGGCTCGCCGAAGTTGAGCAGCAGTGGGCGGCGCGAGGGCATGGTTTGTGCGCCCTAGAGCTTCGGTCCAGCGGCGAGTTCATCGGCCGAAGTGGCCTGCAGTACTGGCAGCAGTTTGACGAAATCGAGTTGGGGTGGACCCTCAAAGCGGAGCAATGGGGGCGCGGATACGCAACCGAGGCGGCCCGAGCGGGCTTGGACTGGGGCCTTGCCAACCTTGAAGCTGATTACTTCACCGCCCTCATGAAGCCGGGAAACTTCCCGTCGGTGAAAGCAGCTGAGCGGCTCGGCTTCTCACCACGCCGACAGGACGGGCTGAACGGCAGTTCTGTCACTGTGTACGCGTTGAATCGTCCAGCCTTGTCATCCGAGCGTCAGTCGGGCTGAGTCATGACAGCAGCGCTCTCTTCCGGAGAAGTTGGAATCCTGCGCCCCGAACATCTGGCGCTTGAGCATCTTGATGCGGTTGACATGCCCTTCGATGACGCCCGAGTTCCGGGGAAGAGTGAGGCCGGCAGTGACGGCGTCGCGGTCGATGGCCGCGGCAAGGGTGTGGAGGCTGGGCAGATTGTCCTGCCTGACGGCGTCGAGCCAGTCTGGCAGGCGCTCGCCCTGGCGCTCGGTGAGCATGGTCGCGAAGGACCGGACGTGCATGGTGAGTGCGTCGGCCTCGGGGGCAGTGGGCCCGAACGTTCTTCAAGTGGAGGCGGATGTCTCGCCGGCCACGGGGAGACCCGCGCGGTGGAAGTCGCCGATGGGAGGCGTCGGCGGGAATCCTCACTCGAGACAGCCCAGGCGCCCCCCTGGGCGGGCGACCAGGGGCGTCAAGGGGCTGGAAGACATCGCATCCAGGCGTAAAGGGAAGTCGAGAGCAACCGAGATCCAGCCCACCTAGACATGAACATCTAGAGGGGCTAGATTATTCTTGAGTAGAGAAAGGGGATTCGATGAGTGATGCGGAGATCGTCGATCTTCCGAAGATCGTTGCACGTCGCGTGGGCGATGGCTGGGCCCTTGAGATCGACGGAATCGAGGCGACCTACGTCCGCCGCTTGGATGGCGCAATAGAGCAGGGATGCGCCTTGCTGGAGGCGGCAAGTGCGCCAGCCGAACATGGGGCCCAGCTCCAGATCGACTTGGGCGATGAACTCAACCAACGCGTTAAAGAAGCCACCCAGGCGACCGTTGACGCACACAAAGCTCAAATCATCGCTGCGGCAGAACTTCGCCAGACAGCCACTGCGCTCAGCGAACGAGGCATAACAGGCAGGGACATTGCGCAAATCTTGGGTGTTTCACCTCAGCGCGTGTCTCAACTTCTCAAAAAATAAACGGCCGAGGCGTCGCTAAGGGCTGTCCCGTAGGCAGTTCGACCAGATCCACCTACTCGGTAGACGCCCGGGCCCTGCCGCGGGTTTTCCCCTGGATGTGATCCCCGCCACACGGACGGACTCGCGTCCGGTGGGGATCCGTTACTGCTCCGCGATGCCCTCGAAGGCGATGACGCGGTCGATGGTGGCCCGGACCAGATACTCCCCCGGCACCGAGTTGCGCTCGCCGTACGCGTCGGCCGCCTCGTCGCCCATGTAGCGGGCGCCGATCCGGGTCGCCCAGGTCCGCAGCCCGGGATCGTCCTGGGCGAGGCGGGCGGTGCACTCCAGCATCACGTATCCGTAGGGCGGGACCTGATCGTCCACGCAGAGCGCGAAGTGCGGATCGCGCAGCAGGGCCTTGGCCTTGACCGAGGCGTGCCAGGTGGTGAAGACGACCTCCGGGCGGCCGCCGGCGGCGCTGTCGCCGGCGCTGTCGTCCAGCAGGAACCACACCGGGGTGACATGCGGCCGGCCGTTCTTGCGCTGTGTCGCCAGCTTGGCCGTGCGCGTGCCCGACAGGACGAACGCCTCCCACTGACCGTCGGACATGGGCTTCATAGGGTGCGGTCTCCTTGCGCAGAGGGATGAAGAGAGACGAAGAGAGAAACGGAACAGGCCGGCGGGAAGCGTATCCCCGCCGGCCTGACCGCATCGGCTGAAGATCAGCCGCCGAGCGGGAAGAAGTCGATCAGCATCATGTCGCGTACCCCGGTGGTGGCGCCCGCGGCGGGTGTCACCGCGGAGACCCCGTGGAAGACCCGGCGGTCGTCGATGACGATCGACTCGAAGGGCTCCAGCAGCAGCGTGTTGAAGACCGGCACCCGCTCACGGTCGTACAGCTGCGACTCACCGCCGGTGACATCAAGGCGGTTGATGAGGATCTGGGCGACATAGTGGTGCCCGTCTTCGTGGATGCCCTCCGGGGCGGGCGGCCACGCCTCGTCGCGGCGGGCGGTGATCCGTATCTGGTGGACACCGATGCCGGCGGTCGCCGGGTCGAACGGTCCGGGCAGCACATCGAGGAAGGCGGACACCAGCGACTGGAGCACCGGGGAGGCGGCGATGTCGGCGCGCATCGGCTCGAAGTGCCGCTGCACACCGCCGAACAGGGCGTTCACCTCGGCGGACTGCTCGAAGGCGGTGACCGCCGCGGGCACGATCCGGTCACCGTCGAGCCGGAACTGGCTGTAGCGCCGCCGGCGGAAGGTCGCACCGCCCTTCAGATAGGCGTCGACCGGCATATCCTCCCAGGACGCGGTGAACTCCTTCACCTGCCAGGCCGCGTGCGCGCTCAGCGCACGCATCAGGAGTTCCGGCGAAGAGTGGCGGAACGGTGTGGTCGTGACGGTGGTTGCGGGCATGGAACTCACTCCTCTTCGATACTGACGTACGTACGGGTGCGGAACAGAGGGTTCAGGCGTGCGCCGCGGCGGTCTGCAACCGCCCTGCGGGGGTGGGCTCCTGGGGTCCCGACGCCGGCACGGCGGAGACCCGGAACGCCGCCGCGGTGGCGATCAGCGTCTGCTCCACCTCCCGGCTGGACCTGCCGCGGAAGCGGAACCGGCCGCCGACGTGCTCGTAGTAGGCGTCCGCGAGCGGCAGGATGTCGCCGACCCGCAGCAGCGCCTCGGCATAGGGTCCCGGGGTGCGGCTGGTCATCGAGGTGACCTCGGTGATGCGGCAGGGCCGCTCCTCGGGCGCCGGGATCAGCAGATAGCCGCCGACTTCGCCGCCGTCGCGCAGCGGGCCCTCCGGCACCGGCCGCCCCAGCTGGAGCTGGAACGCGGCGTCCATCAGGTCGTAGCCGTGGATCTCGCGCCAGACGAAGGGGATCTCCGCCCCGCCGACCCGGGCGCCGACTTCGAGGAAGCTGCACCGGGGCGGGCCGTCCGACGAGTCGACGAACACCTCCAGATGGAAGACCAGCGGCTCGTCGGAGAGCGCCCGCAGATACTCGGCGGCGCTCACCCCGATGGCCCGGTTGATCTCCTCGTCGTCCTCCTCGACCGACCCCAGGAAGTCACCGGTCCTGAAGCCCAGGCAGGTGTTGACATAGCGGGAGGCCCGCCAGTGCTGGATATCGCGGCCGGTGAAGACACCGTCGACGTGGTAGATCTGCCCGGAGTTGAAGCCCTGCACCATCATCGGTGTGTCGTTGAGCCGCACGGACGGCACATCGTCCGGGCCGTCCAGCCGTACGACACCCTCGCTCGAACTGCCCATCACCGGCTTGACGATGACCGGCCAGCCCTGGGTGCGGCCGAACTCCAGGATGACCGACCCGTCGACCGCCAGGGCGAACTCCGGGAGCTCAAGGCCGGCGGCCGCGACGGCGGACGCCATCAGGTACTTGTCCCGGAAGTGCGCCAGCTGCTTGACCCGCTGGCCGGGGACGTCCCACTCCTCGCGCAGCTGCGCCGCGATCAGGAGATCGTCCTCCTTGAGCGCCACGATCCGGTCGGGGCGGCCGTGGCGTACGGCGAGCACCCGCAGCGCGGCGCGCACCTCCTCCAGGTCGTCCGTCGCGGTGACGACGGTGATGTCGCCCGCGGCCGCGGGCACGGAGGGCCGGCCCACCTCGGTCGTGATGTAGGAGACCTGGTGGGTCTCGTGGTCCAGGTAGTCCGCGTAGCGGGCGTAGCTCTCCCGCCAGCGGTTGATGACGACGATGTGCGGACGCGGGGCACTGGTTCCGTTCATGGGGTCACGCCTTCTGCTCGGAGAGCTCGTACATTCCGTCGCCGTCGAGGTAGTGCAGGGTGTTGGTGTCCCTGCGCACGACTTCCTCCTCCTCGTGGAACAGCCGCACGAAGCCCACGTACGTGCTGTCGTTCGTGGTGGGGACGACCTCTCCGCCGACCGGTACGAACTGGGACAGGTCGTGGAAACTCTCCAGCTCCTGCACGGACTTGAGGTGCCGCAGCGAGCGCAGGGTGCCGGAGGTGCCGGAGACCAGACCGACCGAGGAGAAGTAGCGGTCGATGCGGTACTCGTCGTCGCAGCGCTCGTGGAAGCGCTCGGGCCGTACGTACGCCTCGGCGGTCCAGTCGAACGGTGACTCGCCCGTGGCCAGCTGGACGTAGTGCGGGAGGTCGCCGCCGCAGATCCGGGCACCCATCTCGATGAGGACCGGTCCTGTGGCGGTCATCTTGATCTCGATGTGGGAGGGGCCGTGCCGCACACCGAGCGCGTCCAGTACGTCGAAGGCGTACGCGACGAGCTGGTCCTGGACATCGCCGCGGCGGGGCAGCAGGAAGACCGAGTTGCTGATGTCGTGGACGCCGTTCACGGAGATCCGGGTGGTGCCCATGACATCGGTGACGTGGTGGCGGCCGTCCCGGCTGACGGTGTTGACCATGTACTCGCCGCCGAAGAGGTGTTCCTGGGCCACCACCCCTTCGTTGCGCTCGGAGAACAGGTTCTCCGAGCCGGCCAGCTCGCGGAACGCGGCCACGCTCTCCTCGGGCGTCGCACAGAACCTGACGCCGTCGTTGCCCGCGCTCTTGAGCGGCTTGATCACCGCACGGGTGCCCAGCTCCTCGTGCCAGCGGCGGAGTTCGTCCTCGCTGCGGGCCAGCAGCTGACGGGCGCCGCGCACTCCGGCGGCCTTGACCGTCTCGATCATCGTGAACTTGTCCCGGCGGGCCGCGCTCAGGGCGGTGCCGTTGCTGGGCAGGCCCATCGCCTCGCTCAGCCGGTCGGCGAACTCGACGCCGAACTCGCTGCCCGAGAAGACCGCCACGGGCTCGTAGGCACCGGCCGCCCGCACGGTTTCGGCGAGGTCTCCGGTGTGGATGATGTTGTCCGCGTAGAGCGTCAGGTCGAGCGAGCCCGCGAAGGCCGCCGGCACCTGGGGGGTGCTCTGGACCCGTACGCACTCGTACCCGGCCTTGCTGAACTCCGGGGGGAAGAACCGGGCAGGTGCGAAGGCGTCGACGATGACGACGTAACCCTTGGTGTTCACAAGTCTCTCCAACAGCTTGTCTTCGGAACGCCGGACAGGTGCAGCCGGGCGGCGTGTCATACGGGGTGTCGTACGGGGGTGTCGTACGGGGGGCGTACGGGGGTGTGTCAGGCAGCCGTGTCGGCCAGGGCCGGGACGGTCTCGCCGTCCCGTACGGCGCTCCTGGCCAGGTAGGCGCTGCGGGCCAGGCCGAGCAGGGCGAGTCCGGCGCTCGCGAGGCCGATGACGGTGAAGGCCCAGACGGGGCTTCTGGCGTCCAGGACCGCACCGGACAGCGGGGCCCCGACGCTGTTGCCCAGCGTCATCGCGGCGCTGTACACCCCCATCACGAGTCCCCGTGAGCCCGCCGGGGCAAGTGCGCTGGCGGCGGCGCCCGTCGAGGCGAACGAGGGCGAGCACAGGCCGGCCGGCAGCACCATGGCCAGGCACAGGAGGCGCCAGTCGCTCGTGGCGAACCCGCCGATGAGCGTGGTGAGGCCCACCAGTGCCGCCAGGCCGGCCGCCGGGATCGGCGGCTTCTTCAGCATGCCGTAGGTGAGTGCGCCGAGCAGCGAGCAGAATCCGCAGACGGTCAGGACCAGACCGGACCAGCCGACCTGCCCCGACTCGCGCAACCCGCCCACGATCGCGGTCTCGTAGCCCGATGTGGCCAGTGTGGTGGCCGTGGTAGCGGCGAGCACGGGGATCAGCCCGCCCTTGAGCCAGTCACGTACCGGAACCTTCGGCGGCTTGCCGTTCGCCGTCTTCGTCGCGTCGCGCACCTGGGGGTTGAGCAGCCACAGGCCCACTCCCGCGATGGCGACGACCAGGCCGAGGCCCCGCATGGAGACCGTGCTGGAGATGGACGTCGCGATGGTCACGCCCAGGGCCGGGCCCACCATGTAGGAGATGTTGGACGTCATGGCGTCCAGGGCGAAGGCGGTGTGCCTGAGCTCCTCGGGGACCGCGACGGCGAGCCTGAGGCGCACGATCGAGAAGCCCGGGAGATTCAGCAGCCCGGACACGACCGCACCGGCCATGAGCAGGCCGTACGGCATGCTCGGCCCGAGGCCCCAGAAGAGCAGCTGCCCCACCAGACACACGGCGAGCACCGGCCGTGCGCCGTACCTGTCCATCATCCGGCCCTGGATCGGGCCGCCGACCGCGACGCCCACGGTCCACACCGCGATCACCAGCCCCGCGGCGCCGAATCCGCGGTGCAGTCCGAAGACGACAGCCAGGTTCATGACCACGGGGATCGCCACGACGGCGATCTTCGAGAAGAACCCCAGCAGCATGAGCAGGGCGATCCCCGGCTGGGCGAGAACCTGTCGATAGGTTCCGGTACGCATGTCAGGTGTCCAATTCCGTCGTATGGGCTTCCGCGGCACCGACGGCCACCGCGATCTGCTCCAGGAAGGAGCGCTCGGTGAACCGGTGCCGCTGCCAGAGCGATTCGAGCCTGGCGGGCAGGGCCGCACGGGCGTCGAGCTCGCAGGTGATGATCATGTTGGGGTGCTCGACGCCGTCGATCGTGAGCGTCTGGGTCCTGACGACGTCGAGTTCGCGCCGGGCGTCCTCGACGAACTCCGGGCTCAGTTCACGTACCGGGAACTGAAGAGCAACCCGCTTGAGATCCCGGCCGTGGTCCATACCATCGGGCCAGGTACCGTCCAAAATCGACACCAGGCAGTCGTAGGTGTTGAAATCCGTGGCCGCTATGCAGGGGGTGGTCGTTCCGGTTACCCGCGGATTGATTTCGAGGATCCGGTACACGCCGTCCTCGTAAATCATGTCGAGTCCGACAGCGCCCTGGAGATTGAGGACCCGGCCGAGCCGCTGCAGCTTGACCGCGATGGGGGCGAAGGCCCGGTCGGCGGCTTCGCGCGGCGCCACCGAGCGCAGGCGGCCGAAATTGAATACGGGACCCTCTTCGGCGGGGCCCTGCCACACTACGGGGTGGACCACGTACTCCCCGTATGCGCCGACTACTTCGACGGAACAGATCTCACCGGAGACACAGCGCTCCAGGATGAAGTTCCCGTCGTGCGGCTCCGCCAGGTGGCGTTCGAGCGCCGCCTCGTCGGGGATCACCACCATGCCGGCCCCCATGCAGTCCCAGAGCGGCTTGCTCAGGACGGGAAAGCCCATGTCGGAGACCTGGAGGAGGATCGAGTCGACGTAGGCCGGGATCAGCAGCCCGCGGCCGGCCAGGACGTCACTGTCGACGAGCACACCGTGCGGGGTGTCAAAACCCTGCTCGATGAGCATCCGTTTGGTCTCCCATTTGTTCGCCGTCAGACCTGTGGCGAACACACTGTGCATGACCATCGGAATTCCGAGTGGTTCGAGCCTGCGCTTCACCACCGCGTCGCGCAGGGCGTTCTCGTCGGCTATGGAAAGCGAGATGACACCATCCGCCGACCAGTCGATGACTTTCTTGGCGAGATCGTCGGCCGAAATATCGACCGGCACCTTCTCGGAGGTTCCCGGGAATTCATCCGGGCCGCACTCGCCGTCGGTGTAGAAGAGCCTTGCCTCGATGCCGTCCCGCTCGAACCTTTCGGACAGGTTCTGCAGGAAAGGCTTTGTCTGCTGGATCTCAATGGAACGCAAGAATGCGATTCTGCGCATGCTGAGTCACCCTTCCGGGGAGCTTCGGCCGTGAACTCGGCCGTGCTGTAAGCGCGATATGAAGACCTTGACAGCCGCAACGACCGCCGTGGGGGGATACTCGGTGTCCTAAGCTGGCCAGACCGGAAGAGGTTCTCGACAAATGGGGCATTCACGGATGCAACGGGACGGCGAAATGTCCCTGCTTGAGAACAACTCGCTGTCCGTCTATGAATGGGCCCTGCGGAATGGCGCACTCCGCACCGGGAGCACGGCAGCGGCCGATCTGGGCCTGACCGCCGATGAGTTGGCGCAGGCGCGGACCGACCTGCTGGACCAGGGGCTGCTCCTGCCGGCCGGCGACGGCACGGGGGAGATTCCGGCCGACCCGGCCATCGCCGAGATGATGGTCAGCGCCCCGCTCGAACAGGAGATAGAGCAACGCCGGCAGGCCCTGATCCGCGTCCATGAGCAACTGCGCCCGCTGTCGCCCCTCTTCGCCGAGCACACGCGCACCGGGCGGCAGGGCGAGGGGATCCGTTCCTTCGACGAACCCGCGGCCGTACAGCGCGAGTTGTCGATGATGACCCGGCTGTGCAGCGAGGAGATGGTCTCCATCCAGCCAGGCGGAGGGCGGAATCCGGACACTCTGCGAGGCATCGTGCAGGAGAGCCTGTCGATGCTGGAACGCGGGGTGCGGCTGCGCACTCTTTACCAGCACACGGCCCGGGCGAGCCTGACGACCAGGGCCTACGTACGGGAGGTTTCGGCGGCGGGCGCCCAGGTACGCACCACGGCCGAGGTGTTCGACCGGATGATCATTTTCGACCGCGAAACCGCCTTCGTACCGCAGCCGCGTACCGACGGCCGGCCGCACGGTGCTTCGATCGTCACCGACCCGACCGTGGTGGGCTTCCTGTTCCGGATGTTCGAGAGCATCTGGGAATCGGGCCAGCCCTTTGATACGCAGCAGTCCGAGTACCAGCAGACCGCCGAGCAGCTGCGGATATCGATCCTGCGGCTGATGGCGGCGGGCCTCAAGGACGAGGTCATTGCGAAGCGGCTGGGCATGGCGACGCGTACGTGTCGCAGGTATGTCAAGGATATTACGGATGAACTGGGAGCGGCGAGCCGATTCCAAGCGGGCTATATGGTTTGGAAATTGGGGCTTCCGCTGGAGCCGGAACGCGGAGAGTGACCGTCCGGCGGGCCGACGGGCGGCCGCGCACGGTCATCACGGCAATGCGCCGACCTCCAGGCGAACCACCACTTCTGCACCGGACGATCGGCTAGACTCCACACGTTTCGGTGGACAGCGGTCCCTATAAATGGAGTTGGCTATGTGCTCAGCAAAGCCAGTGGCGCTCGTTCCCAGTGCGAAAGCCCGCACGGCGTATGTCGAACTCCTCCGCGGCGAGACCCCCGCGCTGGCGCAGCAGGAACGTTCCCCCGCGCAGGCAGGGCACCACTCCCCCGACCACGAGACCATCCAGGAACTGATCCGGATGGGGATGGTGAGCGAGGACGCCTCAGCGCCCGCCCAGGTGTCCCCGGTGGACCCCGGCATCGTCGAGGCACGGCTCGGCAGCCTGCTGCGCTCGTCGGCGCTGACCATGCTGGAAGAGGCGCGCTCCCTGACGGACCTGCTGCGTCCGCTGATCGGCGAGGCCCGCAGCGCATCGGCGGGCGGCGGGGAGCCCATCGTCCGGATCGAGGGCAAGGCGGCGATCAGCGCCATCGTCGGCGAGACCGTGCAGCAGGCCGCCAAGGAGCTGCTGACGGCGCAGCCCGGGGGCGGCAGGCCCAGGGCCACGCTCGCCACGATCCGCGAGCAGACCGGCACGCTGCTCGACCGCGGTGTCGAGATACGGACGCTGTACCAGCACACCGCCTGGCACGACGGGCCGACCCGGGAGTACGTATCCGAGGTCACGGCACTCGGGGCACAGGTACGCACACTGGACGAGTTCTTCGACCGGCTCATCATCGTGGACCGGAAGCTGGCGTTCATCCCGGCGGACACCGAACGCGAACGGGCCGTCATCATCCGCGAGGCGGCTGTCGTCCGCTTCCTCGTCGAGGTCTTCGAGCGCAACTGGCAGCGCGCCAAGATGTTCCAGGGCTCCCGCACCCCGAACGAGTCGGTCGACATCAGCGCCGGGCTGCGGGAGACGATCATCCGCTGCCTGATCCACGGGGACAGCGACAGCAAGATCGCCAAGCGGATCGGGCTCAGTACCCGCGCCTACTCCTCCCATCTGGCCAAGCTCAAGGCCGAGTTCAAGGCGGAGAGCAGATTCCAGCTCGGCTATCTGCTGGGCCAGCTCGCGGCGGAGGAAGCCGCATCCGGCGCGAACGAGGCGGTCCCCGGCACCGAGGGGTTCTGACCCGCCCGGTGCCGGGGCGCTCCGACCGGTGTCAGGTCCCGGCCCCGGCCGCGACAGGACGGGCATCGGAGGCTGTGCCGGTACGGGGTTCGGATGCGGTGTCGGTACGGGGTTCGGATGCGGTGTCGGCAGGAGCACCGGTAGGGCCACCGGCCTGCTGAACGGCCTTGCGCACAGGCTCTGTCCGCGCCGCTTCTGTCCGGGCCGGCGTCTCCGCCGGGCGCCTCCTGCCGACGAAGGCCAGCCCGTGGTACCCGACCAGTGTCACGAGCGTACCCAGCGCTATCCCGCTGATGGAGAAGGTGTCCGTCAGCGTGACCGAGACCCCGCCGATCCCGAGCACCGTGCCGGCCGCGATCGGGACGAGGTTCTGCGGGTTGCCGAAGTCGACGGCCGCCTTGATCCAGATCTTCACGCCCAGCAGCCCGATCATCCCGTACAGCACGACGGTGATGCCGCCGAGTACGCCGCCGGGGGTGGCCGCGACGAGCGCACCGAACTTGGGGCACAGGCCGAAGACGACCGCCGCTCCGGCCGCCGCCCAGTACGCGGCCGTCGAGTAGACCCGGGTCGCGGCCATCACCCCGATGTTCTCCGCGAACGTGGTCGTCGGCGCACCGCCGACCGACGAGGACATCGCGGTGGCGAGACCGTCACCCAGAATCGCCCGGCCGAGCGTGGGGTCGAGGTCCTTGCCGGTCATCTCGGCGACCGCCTTGATGTGCCCGGTGTTCTCGGCGAGCAGCGCGATCACCCCCGGGAGTACGAGCAGGATCGCCGACCCGGAGAACGTGGGCGCCTGGAAGTGCGGCAGCCCGACCCATGGCGCCGACGCGACCCCGGACAGCTGCACCCGCAGATGGCGGCCCACCTCGCCGCTCGGGCCCGGCGATGTGATCGGTCCGGCGAGCCGGTCCAGCAGCCAGGACAGGAGGAAGCCGGAGACCAGGCCGACGAACACCGCGAGCCGTCCCCAGAATCCGCGCAGCAGCACCCCGGCGCCGACGACGACACACATCGTCACGAAGGCCACCCACTGGTCCTGCGGCCAGTAGATGTTCGCGACGACCGGCGCCAGATTGAGCCCGATGAGCAGCACGACGGCGCCCGAAACCACGGGCGGGAAGGCCCTGTTGATCAGCCCGGGGCCCGCGTAGTGGACCACAAGGCCGACCAGGGCGAGCACCAGACCCGCGACGAGGATCGCTCCGGTGACGGTGCCGGTGCTGCCACCGGCGGCCCTGATGGCCGCGACCGCGCCCACGAAGGACGCGCTGGTGCCCAGATAGCTGGGAATCCGCCCCTGTACGACGAGCAGGAACAGGACGGTCGAGAGCCCCGACATCATGATCGCCAGGTTCGGGTCGAGGCCCATGACCACGGGGAACACGAAGGTCGCGCCGAACATCGCCACGACGTGCTGTGCCCCGAGCCCCACCGTGCGGGGCCAGGACAGCCGTTCGTCCGGCATCACCACGGCTCCCGGCAGCGGACGGCTGCCGTCGCCGTGCAGACTCCAGCCGATGCCGAGCAGTCGGCCCGGCGAGCGGTACGTGCCTTTCATCTTTCCCTCCGGTCCATGGCGGGGCCGCCGCGCGCCGTGCCCGGCGGCCCCACAGCGTTCGATGGTCGACGGTCGGTGCCCGACGGATGACGGATGACGGATTTCGGCAGGCGGCCGACGGCTCCGTCAGGGCTCCACCCGGCTGGAGATGCCCGCGATCGCCGCGTCGGCACGCTGGTCCGCCAGGTCGGGACTGGGCGCCTGGACGATCACATGGCCGAGCCGGGTGTACTTGCGATGGGCGCTGCCGATGAGGTCGCCCGGCTGCACATAGGAGCGCACGAGTGCCACATGCGGACTCTGCGCCAGCCCCTCAAGGCCGCGGAAGACGCCGTGGCGCACCGTGCTGATGAACCTGATCGCGGCGGCGTCGGTGCGCCGCGGCCGGGTGCCAGGACATTCGCCCAGGACGGTCTGGAGGTACACCGCGGCCGTGTTGACCCCGGTCGCGAGCTCGATCGCCTGCATGGTGGGGACGTCGGGCGGCCCGACGTCCACCGCGATCACCGTCGGCCCGGCCTCCGTCACCCTCAGATCGCTGTGGGCGACTCCGTCGCGCAGGCCGAGTGCGGCCAGCCCGCTCTCCACCGTCGACAGGATCAGGGCTTCGGTCGGCAGCCCGAAACCGGCCGGCATCGTACGGCCGGTGTCCTCGCGGAACCGGCCGGTGGTGGTGTAGTTCCGCAGGATCGCCAGGTGCGTGAACCGCCCCTGGTGCACTGCTGTCACCACACCGCACGACGCACCCTCCACATGCTGCTGGACGAGGACGGTCGTGTCGACGGGCGCACCGTACGGCAGGCTCTTCCGGCGCCGTTGTGCCATCCGTACCGTCCCCGCCAGGTCGTCCGGGGAGTCCACCGGGAGCACCCCCACCGAACCGTCGCTCTCGGCGGGCTTCACGACGAGCGGATAGCCGAGCCCGGCCGCGCTCCCGGCCGGAATCCCGGCGTCGGGCGCCGGTACGGCCAGGGTGCGCGGGTGCGGGACTCCCCGTTCGCGGAACGCCTCCGCCATCAGCCACTTGTTACGGGTCGCGGGGGCGACGGCGGGGTCGTGCCCCGGCAGTCCGAGCCGGGAAGCCAGCAGGGCACCCAGCGGGGAGAGGAACTTCCAGCTGACCCCGACGCCCCCGACACCGCCCTGGACGCAGTGCTCGGTGAGCTGCTCCAGGGCGTGCAGCGGGATACGGAAGTCGGTGAACACGACGCCCGCCAGCCGGTTGCGCAGGGCGTCCCCGTAGTTCCGGTAGAGCGCCCGGTGGGTCGCCACATGGAGCCTGATGTCCAGCTCATCGGCGGCCTGCGCGAGGCGTTCGGCGACTTCGCTCTCCGCTCCGAGGAGCAGCACTGTTCTGACCACGGTTGGTCAACTCGCCTTCCGCGGAGTGCCCCAGGGCAGCCCGGCGTGCTTCCGGGCCGTCACGTGCCGTAGGCCCTGCTGAACTTCCCGATGATGTAGTCGCCCGAGCGCACCGGCTGGTGCCTGGGCGGGTTGTCCGGCCCGGTACAGGTCGGAATGCACTCGATGAGCGCGTCGTAGGAGGGCTGGTGGAAGAAGGGCACCGAGTACCGTTCCCGGCCGGCCAGCTCCCGCGGCGGGTTGACGACCCGGTGCACGGTGCTCACCCACCGGTTGTTGGTCCAGATGGCCATCAGATCGCCGATGTTGACCACGAACGAGCCTTCGATCACCGGGACATCGAGCCATCGGCCCTCCTTGTCGAGGACCTGCAGCCCGCCGGGGCCGTCGTCCTGGTAGAGGATGGTGAGGCTGCCCCAGTCGCTGTGCATGCCCTTGCGCAGCTGGCCGGGCGCCGGCGCAACGGGCTGCTTGGGGTAGAAGTTCGCGGTCAGATTCGTCATGTGGTGCCGGATCTTCTCCGCGAACCAGTCCTCCGGGAGGTCGAGGGCGAGGGCGAAGAGCCGCATGATGTCCGCGGCCAGCGTCTCCATGGCCGCGTAGTAGCTCCGGTACGCCTCGGCGAAGCCGGGCAGTTCGGGCCACCGGTTGGGCGTGCGCAGCGCGGGGTCGGCGTCCGGCGGAAGGCCCGGATCGCCGGGCTCGCCCAGGCGGTTGACGGTGTACGTCTCCGACACGTCCGGCAGGGCACGCTCCTGCTCGACGAGAGCTTCCTCGTTGGACGCGGCGAGGCTGCCCTCGCGGCCGAAGCCGCGCATCAGCGGGTCGGACGCATCCGCCCGCAGCGCCGCCTTCCGCGCGGCGGGCAGCGCGAAGAACTCCCGGGTGGCCCGGTACATCTCGGAGATCGTGTGCTCCTGGACGCCGTGTCCGACGACGACGAGGAAGCCGCTGGTCCGGCAGACCTCGTCGATCACCGCGGCAAGTCTTTGGTCCGCGCTCTCCCCCGTACGGGCGGAGCTGAGGTCGATCACGGGGACGTAGCCGTCCACCACCGTGACCGGGTCGGCCTCGCGCGGCTTGCTCTCCAACTTCACTACCGACATCATTCCCACTTCCGACTTCCGACTTCCGATTTCAGCCCCAGCGCGGAGGCGGAGGCTCCCACGATCCGAGCAACTCGATGAACTCGTCGGCGTCCGCGACCGCCGGGAGCGTCCCGGCCTCGCCGGGCCGGAGGAAACCGCTGGCGGACATCCGGCAGTTCATCCGCAGCAGCCGGTCCCAGTACCCGTCGACATTCAGCAGGGCCACCGGCTTGTGATGGCGGCCGAGGATCAGCCAGGCCCACACTTCGAGGATTTCCTCGACCGTGCCGACACCGCCGGGGAGCGCCACGAAGGCGTCCGCCAGGTCGGCCATGAGCTGCTTGCGCTGGTGCATGGTGTCGACGACATGCAGTTCGGTGAGGCCCTGGTGGGCCACCTCGGCGTCGACCAGATGGCGGGGAATGACCCCCGTGACCCGGCCGCCTGCGGCCAGGGCCGTGTCGGCGACGACACCCATGAGGCCCGCCGCACCCCCGCCGTAGACAATCTCGTGTCCCGCCGCGACCATCTCCTTCGCGAAGACAGCCGCCTCGTCCCGATAGGCCGCCCTGTTGCCCAGGGCCGATCCCGCGTAGACCGTGATGCGCATGGCAGAGATCTCCGTCCGGTCAGGGGCTCACTCGCCCGCACTTCTCGAAGGAGGCGTGGGTCAGCGGCATCAGCCGCGCGAACTCGTTCTCCATCTGCTCGGCGACCAGCTCGATCTCACGCTGGGGGTGCGACACATAGGTGGCGTCCGAGCGGTTGGTGCGCAGGGCGAGGAAGTGCATCAGCGAGCGGGCGTTGCAGGTCGCGTAGACCGTCGAGTACGTGGCCACCGGGAGTACGATCCGGGCCAGTTCACGGGCGATCCCGGCATCGAGCAGCCGCTGGTACTCGCGGAACGCCGCCCGGTACGCCTCACTCGTGGACGTGGACAGCAGCTCGTAGTCCTGCTCGGTGCCCTCCACGTACTGGTAGTGGCCCGGCTTGCCCTCCTGGCGGAGCATGCGGTCGCGGTCGGGCACATAGAAGACGTTCTTGAGGTCCTTGTAGCGGGCGCTCTCCTCATTGAACGACCACATACGGTGGCGCATCATGTGCCGGATCGTGAAGATCGGCGCGTGCACCAGGAAGGTGAGCGAATTGTGCTCGAAGGGGCTGCCGTGACGGCTGCGCATCAGATAGTTGATGAGCCCCGCTATATACGCGTCACCGCGTTCCTCGCGGTGTGCTTCCTCACCTGCGGTGGATACCCGGGCCGCGCGTACGACCGCGAGATCGGACGCGGTGTGGTCGACGAGTTCGGCGGTGATCGTGGAGCGGAGCTCGATCTCGGGACCGAAGACTGCGGATTCGGCAGTTCCGGTGCCGGTTTCCAGGGCTGTGGTGATCGTCATTCGTTCTCTCCTCAGCTGAGGTGGCGTGATTGCGTCGGCCGGAAATACAACAGATCAGTCCCAGCCGTGGTCGCCGGCGGGGGAGGCGTCGGCCGCCACGTGGGTGGTGGCGGTGTGCTGACCGGCCGCGAGCTGGGTGACCGCACCGGCGCCGACGGCCGATACGAACGCCGCGCCGGCCACGGTGGCGACCAGCGCCGCCTTGACTCCACGGCGAGCGGCGACGGTCTTGATCTGGTCGTTGTACTTCCGCATGGCTTCTTTTCCTTTTCGCTGAGTCTGCGAGTCTTCGAGTCTGCTTCTGCGTTCTCGGTGCGACCCCTTCGCACATTTCTATTCTTCGAGAAGAGGGCGACCGCTATAAGGTCAGACTTGTGCAGTGCGTAAGTAGGAACCATGGGGCCGGGCGTTCGACCAGCAGAAACGGCGAAGCTCCGGTGCCACGGCCGACTGGGAAGTCGACTGCGGCAACGGAGCCTCGCCGTCACGATGCTGGTCTTTGCACGGGAGCGGAAAACCGCTTCCGATTCTTTTGGTGGGATCCCCTCTGCCGGAATGTTTCCTACCGGAATGCTTACTACCGGAATATGGGCTACCGGCTACCGGAATCCTCGCCGCCCGAATATGCCCAGCGGCAATGCGGGAATGCGGGCCCGCTAACGGTCGAGGCCGCAGACGGCCCGCCCCGGCCGCTGGACGCTGCCGGACTCCTGCACCAAGCCGGTGCCGGCCTCGTCGTGGATCTGCCGTACGGCGAACGTCGCCGTCACCACGGCGGCGCGGGCGTGCCCGAGCGCCTCACGGGCGGAGTCCACATCACGGCCGGCCCTGGGGAGCCCTTCGACCACGTCGGCCGCGCACTCGATGAGATGCAGCGCGGCCCGCGCCAGCCGGTCGTCGCACGGAAAGCCCTGGGCCACCGCCTTGTGGGCCGTCTCAAGCAGCGCTGTCGCGGTCAGCTGGGTGTCTGTTTCGGTCACGGCTGAGGTCCCCTCGATAGGTCGGTCCACGTCGATAGGTCGGTCCGCGCCGGCGCCGGTCGAGCACGATTCTGTTGCCGCTCCCGGGATCCCGGAAGGGTCACATCCATGCAGGTGCAGAGAACTGCACCGCAACCAGGGCGAGTTCACGGCCCGGCGGGCCGCACCGCGGCACGGCGGACCTACGGCGGACCTTTAGACTCGGCGGTCAGCCATCTTGACCGCAGGGGAGCATGCTGTGCGCAGTACCGCAGTGACAGGCAACGGCGACCGCATCAGGTGGGTCGAACTCCCGGGCGCCGAGCCCTCACGTGTCTATCTGCACGGCCTCGGCGCGACCTCACCCGCCTACTTCGCCGAAGTCGCGGTCCACCCGCTGCTCGCGGGCCGCAGGTCACTCCTGATGGACATGCTCGGCCACGGCATCAGCGACCGCCCCACCGACTTCGGCTACACCCTGGAGGCGCACGCCGACGCCCTCGCGGCGGCCCTCACCGCGGCGGGCGTCTCGGGCGCCGAAGTCGTCGCGCACAGCATGGGCGGCTCGGCGGCGATCGTCCTCGCCGCACGCCACCCGGAGCTGGTCTCCCGCCTCGTCCTGATCGACGCCAACCTCGACCCCTTGGTGCCCACCCTGGGAACGCTCGGCAGCAGTGGCATCGCCGCCTACTCCGAGGAGGAGTTCCTCGCGTACGGCTGGGCCGAGGTACGCGACCAGGCAGGGGCCCACTGGTGGTCCACCATGCGGCTGGCGGGCCGGGAGGCCCTGCACCGGAGCGCCACCCACCTGGCCCACGGCAGCACACCGCCGATGCGCGAGCTGCTCATCGGCCTGAAGATCCCGCGCGCTTTCCTGTACCCGGAGGCCGACGGCGTCCTCCCCGGCGCCGACGGCCTGACCGCGGCGGGCGTATCAGTGACCGCGATCCCTGACTGCGGGCACAACATCATGCTCGACAACCCGGACGCGTTCGTCAGGGCCACGGCCACAGCACTCGAGGCCGGCACCGCTCACTGACCTCGCCCCGCCCCGGGGCCGGCCCGGGGCTCAAGTCCCGTGCTCCGCGCGCCCCTGAGAGTGACGGGGCGGGGGGGGCCGGTCTCCCGTCCAACCACCCTCCCCGCGAGCCCTGTTGACTTTTCGTGACCAACTTTCCACGGGCAGTTGCCAGGCTCTAGCGTGCTCACAGAACGTGAACGGCCCCGCGCCCGACGCACGCGCCCCTCACCCGATGGCCGGCCCCTGACCACGTCCGTGTCCGCGGCGCCGAAGCCCGGGCAGCCGTGATCCGGCCGCCCGAGAGGACCCGCACATGACCGTTCAGCTCATTCGTGCCGGAAGCGGGGCAGGATGGAGGCGAGGAGGCGACGCCATGACCCCCAGCCCCGCTGACCACGCCCAGATGTCCGTCGAGGACTTCGAGGAGCTCGCCCGCCATGCTCCCGAGACGGTGTCATTGGAATTCATCAACGGAAAGCTCGAGGTCAAGCACGTGCCGGACCAACTGCATGGCGCCATTGTCATGTGGCTGCTGAGGCAGTGCATGCAGCAGCGCCCTGAACTTGCCCTGTATCCGGAACAGGGCCTCAAGGTGGACTCCTACCGCAGAGGCCGCGCCCGCGCGGACGGCGCCCTGGCCCCGCTCGACCACTACGTGGGGCAGAGCGGCGAGTGGGCGGACCCCGATGGCACGCTCATGGCTGTGGAAGTCACCTCGTACGACGGCGACACCGACCTCCCTGACCGCGTGGAGAAGCGCGACGGCTACGCGGCCTCGGGCATCCCCGTCTACCTTCTCGTCGACCGCGACGCGGAGAAACTCGTCGTCTACAGCGAGCCGGACCGGGGCGAGTACCGGACCCGTACGTCTCACGCCTACGGCTCCACGGTCACTCTTCCCGCCCCCGTCTCGATCACCCTGGAGACCGAGAAGCTCAAGGCCTACGCCCCCTGACCGAAGCAACCGCAGACGCCCGAGGGCGGTACCCCTTCGAGAAGGGGTACCGCCCTCGGTCCGTACTGCTTGCCGTACTGCTGCTGGAGCAGCCGATCCTCGTTGCGAGCCGAGGATCAGAAGTCCATGTCACCGCCCGGCATGCCGCCCGGGGCGCCGCCGGGGGCGGCCTTCTCCGGCTTGTCGGCGATGACGGCCTCGGTGGTGAGGAACAGCGCGGCGATCGACGCGGCGTTCTGCAGCGCGGAGCGCGTGACCTTCGCCGGGTCGATGATGCCCTCGGCGATCATGTCGACGTACTCGCCGGTCGCGGCGTTCAGGCCGTGGCCGACCGTCAGGTTGCGGACCTTCTCGACGACGACTCCGCCTTCGAGACCACCGTTGACGGCGATCTGCTTCAGCGGGGCCTCCAGGGCGAGCTTCACGGCGTTGGCGCCGGTCGACTCGTCACCCTCGAGCTCAAGCTTCTCGAACACCGCGGAAGCCTGGAGCAGGGCCACGCCACCACCGGCGACGATGCCCTCCTCGACGGCCGCCTTCGCGTTGCGAACGGCGTCCTCGATGCGGTGCTTGCGCTCCTTGAGCTCGACCTCGGTCGCGGCACCGGCCTTGATGACCGCAACACCGCCGGCGAGCTTCGCCAGGCGCTCCTGCAGCTTCTCGCGGTCGTAGTCGCTGTCCGAGTTCTCGATCTCGGCACGGATCTGGTTGACGCGGCCCTGGACCTGGTCGCTGTCACCGGCACCGTCGACGATCGTGGTCTCGTCCTTGGTGATGACGACCTTGCGGGCGCGGCCGAGCAGGTCGAGACCGGCGCTCTCCAGCTTGAGGCCGACCTCCTCGGAGATGACCGTGCCACCGGTGAGGATGGCGATGTCGCCGAGCATGGCCTTGCGGCGGTCGCCGAAGCCCGGGGCCTTGACGGCGACGGACTTGAAGGTGCCGCGGATCTTGTTGACGACCAGGGTCGACAGCGCCTCGCCCTCGACGTCCTCCGCGATGATCAGCAGCGCCTTGCCGGACTGCATGACCTTCTCGAGCAGCGGAAGGAGGTCCTTCACGTTGCCGATCTTGGAGTTGACGATCAGGATGTACGGGTCGTCGAGCGACGCCTCCATACGCTCCATGTCGGTGGCGAAGTACGCCGAGATGTAGCCCTTGTCGAAGCGCATGCCCTCGGTGAGCTCAAGCTCGAGACCGAAGGTCTGCGACTCCTCGACGGTGATGACGCCTTCCTTGCCGACCTTGTCCATCGCCTCGGCGATGAGCTCGCCGATCTGGGTGTCAGCGGCGGAGATGGAGGCGGTCGAAGCGATCTGCTCCTTGGTCTCCACGTCCTTGGCCTGCTCCAGGAGAGCGGCGGAGACGGCCTCGACGGCCTTCTCGATGCCACGCTTCAGGGCCATCGGGTTGGCACCGGCGGCGACGTTGCGGAGGCCCTCACGAACCAGCGCCTGCGCGAGGACGGTCGCGGTGGTCGTACCGTCACCGGCGACGTCGTCCGTCTTCTTGGCGACCTCCTTGACCAGCTCGGCGCCGATCTTCTCGTACGGGTCCTCGAGCTCGATCTCCTTGGCGATGGAAACACCATCGTTGGTGATCGTGGGGGCGCCCCACTTCTTCTCAAGGACGACGTTGCGGCCCTTGGGGCCGAGGGTGACCTTGACGGCGTCGGCGAGCTGGTTCATCCCGCGCTCGAGACCGCGCCGTGCCTCCTCGTCGAACGCGATGATCTTGGCCATGTGAAGTGGTCCTCCCGGACAGGGGGTGGAAAGCGTCAGACCTGGCGGTGCCCGCGACGGACGGCCTGCTTGCCCGGTGGTTCCTTGCCCCACCCGGCCCGCGAGCCTCACCAACCCGGTCCTTCTGTCACTCTCACTGGGAGAGTGCTAACGCCAATGATTAGCACTCGACCCCATCGAGTGCAAGCGCCTTCGGTGGATGCGGCCCCTGGCCCCGGGGACAGCGCCCGGACGCGCGAGAGGCCCGCTCCCCTCTGTGGGGTGCGGGCCTCTCGTGCGTGAGTGGGCCGGTGGCCGATCGCGCCGAGATCAGACGGCGAGTTTGACCATGTCCGCCTGCGGACCCTTCTGGCCCTGCGAGATCTCGAACTCGACTCGCTGACCTTCTTCAAGGGTGCGGTAGCCGTCCATCTGAATCGCGCTGTAGTGGACGAAAACATCCGCACCACCGTCGACCGCGATGAAGCCGTACCCCTTCTCCGCGTTGAACCACTTGACGGTGCCCTGAGCCATGCCTAACTCCCCTATTACTGGCCCTTGCACAGAGCCCGCACTTCGCGGGATCCGGGTCAGACCTTGCGCCGGAACGCGTCGACCGCGGCTGAATGTATCTGCCCAACTGCCCTCTGCAACAGGTCAATCGGACGAGAATTCTGAGCGAGACCGACCGCACCATTGGGCGGATTCCTGGGGATCCCCGGGCAAGTCGGGCCGGGCAAAGGGCACTTAGGCCGCAAAGAGATCGAGCACATTGCCCACACATTGGCGCCGGCTCAGCAGCTCACGGCGCGGACGATCAAGGGGGCTGCCCCAACTCTACCGTGTTCAACCATGCAGAATTGCCCCCTCCGCCTGGGGCGCGGAGAGGGCAATAGGCATAGCGGACAGCAGAGCGGCGAGCGCCCCGGAGGGCGCGCCGCGGCGCCGGAGGGGGCGCTCAGCCGCCGGCGACGGCCGGGATGATGGAAATGCCCGCGCCGTCGGGCGTGGCCGTCTCCAGGCCCTGCTCGAAGCGCACGTCGTCGTCGTTCACGTAGACGTTCACGAAGCGGCGGAGCTTGCCCTGGTCGTCCAGGACGCGGGCCGCGATGCCGGTGTGGTTCTTCTCCAGGTCGGCGATGACCTCGGAGAGGGTGCCGCCGTCGGCGGCGACCTCGGCCTGGCCGCCCGTGTAGGTGCGGAGGATGGTGGGGATACGGACCTTGACGCTCATGCGGATTGCCTTCCGGGGATGGGCAGCGGTGTCAGGCGGTGGACGGCGGGGCGGGCGGTGGACGGCGGCTCAGGCGCCCGTGGCCAGACCGGCCTCGCGGAACGCGTCCAGGGTCGGACGGATCGTCGCGGTCGGGCCGGACGTCGGGGCGACCGCGTCCAGGGTCTTGAGGCCGTCGCCCGTGTTCAGTACGACGGTGGTGAGGGACGGGTCGAGCAGACCGGCCTCGATGAGCTTCTTCGTGACGCCGACGGTCACACCGCCCGCGGTCTCGGCGAAGATGCCCTCGGTGCGGGCCAGCAGCTTGATCGCGTCGACGATCTGCGCGTCGTTGACGTCCTCGACGGCGCCGCCGGTGCGGCGGGCGATGTCCAGGACGTACGGGCCGTCCGCCGGGTTGCCGATCGCCAGCGACTTGGCGATCGTGTCCGGCTTCTGCGGCCGTACGACGTCGTGCCCGGCCTTGAACGCGGTGGAGACCGGAGAGCAGCCCTCGGCCTGCGCACCGAAGATCTTGTACGGCTTGTCCTCGACCAGGCCGAGCTTGATCAGCTCCTGGAGCCCCTTGTCGATCTTCGTGAGCTGGGAGCCGGAAGCGATCGGGATGACGATCTGGTCGGGCAGCTGCCAGCCGAGCTGCTCACAGATCTCGTACGCCAGGGTCTTGGAGCCCTCGCCGTAGTACGGGCGGAGGTTGACGTTGACGAAGCCCCAGCCCTCACCGATCGGGTCGCCGATGAGCTCGGAGCAGAAGCGGTTGACGTCGTCGTAGTTGCCCTCGATGCCGACCAGTTCGCCGCCGTACACCGCGGCCATCACGACCTTGCCCTGCTCCAGGTCGTGCGGGATGAACACGCAGGAGCGGAAGCCGGCGCGGGCGGCGGCGGCGCCGACGGCACCGGCCAGGTTGCCCGTGGAGGAGCAGGAGAGCGTGGTGAAGCCGAAGGCGCGGGCGGCCTCGACGGCGATGGCGACGACACGGTCCTTGAAGGAGTGCGTCGGATTGCCGGAGTCGTCCTTGATGTGCAGCGCGCCGGTGACACCCAGCTCACGGGCGAGGTTGTCGGCCTTGACGAGCTTGGTGAAGCCCGGGTTCAGGTTGGGCTGGTCGGCCACGCCTGCGGGGACGGGCAGCAGCGGGGCGTAGCGCCAGATGCTGTTCGGGCCGGCCTCGATGCGCTTCTTGAGCTCGTCGGGGGAGCCGCTCGGCAGGTCGTACGCCACTTCGAGCGGCCCGAAACAGGACGCGCAGGCGAAGAGGGGGCCGAGCGGGAAACGTTCGCCGCACTCACGGCACGAGAGGGCCGCCGCGGGGCCGAGATCGACGGTCCCGGTGGAGTCGTTGGTGCTGGTGATGGTCTGCACAGCCATGGTGGCGAGGTCCTCTCCTCATCTTCCTCGCGACGTACTTCGCCGCGAGACGGAATTGGCACCTTCCCCACCATGACCTCGCGGTCGGCGGAAGGTTGCCGGGACTTCTACGGGCCGTTCCCTCAGTCCCTCTGGATGAGCGCTTATGACGCGGGCCTCGAGGCCCGGCGTGTTTGTCCGCGAGTGCTGACCCCGGCATGCCGTGGCCATTCGCGTTGTTCAAGACTGTAACCGAAGGCCGGGACGGTTGAGATAGTCGTCCGAACCGCGAGATGGCTCACAGTCAAGGAGACGCGCCGTGCTGGAAGAGGTGGACCGCTGGCTGACCAGGCGTTCCTGGTCGGTGGCCGACCGTCCGCTGGACCGGCTGACCGCCGCCAAGCGCGGCACGACCGTGAGTGTCGTCCTGCCGGCGCTCAACGAGGAGGCGACGGTCGGGGCGATCGTCGAGACCATCCGGCGGGAGCTGATGGACACCCTGCCGGTGCCGCTCGTCGACGAGCTGGTGGTGATCGACTCCGGCTCCGCCGACCGTACGGCCGAGGTGGCGGCGGCCGCCGGGGCGCGGGTGGTGCACCGGGACGAGATCCTGCCGCGGATTCCGGCCGTGCCGGGCAAGGGCGAAGTGCTGTGGCGTTCGCTGCTGGTGACCGGCGGCGACATCGTCTGCTTCGTGGACGCGGATCTGCGGGAGTTCTCCGCGGACTTCGTCTCCGGGATCGTCGGGCCGCTGCTGACCGACCCCGACGTGCAGTTCGTGAAGGCCATGTACGACCGGCCGCTCGGCGAGGCGGCCGGCCAGGGCGGGCGGGTGACCGAGCTGGTGGCGCGGCCGCTGCTCAATCTGCACTGGCCGCAGCTGGCCGGATTCGTCCAGCCGCTGGGCGGCGAGTACGCGGTGCGGCGCCCGCTGCTCGAACAGCTGCCGTTCCCGGTCGGTTACGGCGTCGAGCTGGGCCTGCTCGTCGACGCGCTGCACACGGTGGGGCTCGACGCGCTGGCGCAGGTCGACGTGGGCTCGCGCAAACACCGCCACCAGGACGGGCTCGCGCTGGGGCGGATGGCGGCGGCGATCTACCGCACGGCGCAGCTGCGGCTCTCGCGGGGGCAGCTGGTGCGGCCGGCGCTGACGCAGTTCGAGCGCGGGGCCGGCGGCTTCGTACCGAGGACGTACGCGGTGGACACCGAGGAGCGGCCCCCGATGCGGAGCGTCGGCGAGTACGCGGCACGCCGGGCGGCCTGACCGGGAGCCAGCCGTACGCGCAAGCCATCCATGGGTTCCGTACGCGCACACCGTCCATGGAAAGGTTTTGGCCATCGCCGGCGCGAGAATCCGAACCTGACTCTGATCCGCGATATCCGTGCAGTCACCGCACTCGGAACGGTAATGAGCACCGCAATGCCGTAAACAAACAACGGATTTCGTTGCGGTGACGCTTTGGCGAACCCTTGACGGGAATCGCCGTCGGGAGTTGTATTCGGTCACCGGAGCGGCGTGGACGTCCTCGCGGTCCACCCCGCATGTGCGGCACCCATCGGTGAATCCCCGAAGGTGCCTCCCCCTCATGCCGCCAGCCTCCTGCCGCCAGCACCGATGGGACAACGGATGACCCATACGCCCGACACGACCGTTGCCGCGCCCCCCGGGGAGCCGGAAGCCGACACCCGTGCCGTGACGGCGGGGGAAGCCCCCACGCTCACCCGGTCCATCGGGGTGGTGGGAGGCACGCTGCTCACGCTCTCCTGTCTGACCCCGGCATCGTCGCTCTTCGTGATCGTGCCGGACTCGTTCGCCACCCTGGGCACCGGGACCGCCCTCACCATCGCCATCGCGGGTGTGCTCTGTATCGGTGTCGCGTTCACCTACTCCGAGCTGGGCACGCTCATCCCCAGCTCCGGTGGCGAGTACGCCATGGTCGGCACCCTCATGGGGCGGCTCGCCGGATGGCTGGTCTTCATCCTCTCGCTGATCGTCGTCATGATCGTGCCGCCCATCATCGCGCTGGGCACCGCCGACTATCTGGCGCCGATCGTGCATCTGAACCCGCAGTACACGGCGGCCGGCGTGATGCTGCTCGCCACCGCGATGGGCCTGCTCGACCTGCGGGCCAATGCCTGGATCACCGGCATCTTCCTCGTCCTGGAGGTCGTGGCCTGCGCGGTCGTCGCCTTCCTCGGCTTCACCCACACCAGCCGGTCCGCTTCCGTGCTCGTCCACCCCGTGATGGACGCGGGGCACGGCCACAGCTCGGCCGTCACCGCCGGGCTGATCGTCACCGGGCTCGCCACCGCGCTCTTCATCCTCCAGGGCTTCTCGACGGCCGTGTATCTGGCCGAGGAGATGGACAACCCGCGCCGCAACGTCTCCCGCACCGTGCTGTGGACGCTCGGCATCGGCGCGGCCGTCGTACTGATCCCGGTGGTCGCGATCACGCTGGGCGCCCCGGACCTCAGGACGCTCGCCGCCGGTGATGTGGCGGGCATGGTGCAGACCTGGAGCAACTCGGGCGTCGGCACGTTCGTCAGCCTCTGCATCGCCCTCGCGATCATCAACGCGGCGATCGTGATGGTCATCCAGAACTCCCGCGTCGTCTACTCGTCGGCGCGCGACGCGGCCTGGCCGACTGCCGCCAACCGCGTCCTGTCCCACATCGGCAAGCGCTACAACTCCCCGTGGGCGGCGACGCTCGCCGTCGGCGTGCCCGGAGCGGTCCTGTGCTTCGTCAATCTGGACACGCTGAGCGATGTCACCGGTGTCGCGGTGGCCGCGATGTACGTCTTCGTCGCGCTCGGCGCGCTGGTGTCACGGCGCGGAGAGCACAAGCACCGGCTGGCCTGGCGCATGCCGCTGTGGCCCGCGGTGCCGGCGCTGCTGGTCGTCGTGCTGGCCTGGGTGCTGTACCAGCAGAGCGCCAAGAGCCTGGTCATCACCGGCATCATCGTGATCGCTGCCGCCGCGTACTGGGCGCTCTACCTCAGGCCCCGGCAGGCCACGCACTGGGTGATCTCCGTGCCCGAGGACGAGCGCGCCCCGACGGCGGACGCGGTCCCCGCCCCGCACTGACCGCCGCTCCCCCGCTCCCCGCGCCGCGCTACCGCCGCTCCCCCGTTCCCTCCGTACCGCCCGCGTCGCCCGCACGTTTGAGCATTCGCGGCACGGGCTAAGTTCGCGTCATGGCCTCTCCGCACGCCGCCCGCGTCCTCGTCGCCTCCAACCGGGGCCCCGTCTCGTACACCCTCCGCGACGACGGTGAACTCACCTCGAAGCGCGGCGGCGGCGGTCTCGTCTCCGGACTCTCCGCCGTCGAGGGGAACGCCGAGTCGCTCTGGGTCTGTGCCGCGCTCGGCGACGGCGACCGGGCCGCCGTGCGGCGCGGGGTCGCCGAGGACGGGGTACGGATGCTCGACATCGACCCCGAGGTGCACGCCGACGCGTACAACGGCATCGCGAACTCCGTGCTGTGGTTCGTCCACCACATGCTCTACCAGACCCCGCTGGAGCCGGTCTTCGACGCGGAGTTCCGGCGCCGCTGGGACGCGTTCCGTACGTACAACCGGGCCTTCGCCGACGCCCTGGCCGCCGAGGCCGCCGACGGGGCCGCCGTGCTGGTCCAGGACTACCACCTGGCCCTGGTGCCGGGCATGCTGCGCGAACTCCGCCCCGACCTGCGGATCGCGCACTTCTCGCACACCCCGTGGGCGCCGCCCGAGTACTTCCGGCTGCTGCCCGACGACGTCGGCGCCGAGCTGCTGCGCGGCATCCTGGGCGCCGACCGGGCCGGATTCCTGACCCGGCGCTGGGCCGACGCCTTCACCGCCTGCTGTACGGAGGTCATCGGCGGCACCGGGGACAGCACCGTGATCTCGGTGCACGGCCTCGGCGCCGACGCGGACTTCCTGCGGAAGCGGTCCCACGAGCCCGATGTGGACGAGCGGATGGCCGCACTGCGCGAACGGATCGGCGGCGGCACGGGCGACGGGCCCGACGGCCGCCGGAAGACGATCGTCCGGGTGGACAGGACCGAGCTGTCCAAGAACATCGTGCGCGGGCTGCTCGCCTACCGGGAGCTGCTCGACACCCGCCCCGAGTGGCGCGGCCGGGTGGTGCACATGGCGTTCGCGTACCCCTCGCGGCAGGACCTCTCGGTCTACCGCGACTACATGGCCGAGGTGAGCCGGGTCGCCGACGAGATCAACTCCCGTTACGGGACGGCGGACTGGACCCCGGTCGCGCTCTACCTCAAGGACGACTTCGCCCGCTCGCTCGGCGCGTACCGGCTCGCGGACGTCGCCCTGGTCAATCCGATCCGCGACGGTATGAACCTGGTCGCCAAGGAGGTCCCGGTGGTGACCGACCGCGGGTGCGCGCTGGTGCTCTCGCGGGAGGCCGGGGCGTACGAGGAGCTGGGCCGGGACGCGATCGCCGTGAATCCGTACGACGTGAGCGCCACCGCCGCCGCGCTGCACGAGGCACTCACCATGCCGGACGCCGAACGCGCGGAGCGCAGCGAGCGACTGGCCGCAGCGGCCACCGCGCTCCCGCCGCAGCAGTGGTTCCTCGACCAGCTGAACGCACTGGGCCCGGCAGCGCCGCAGGGGTAGCCCGCCCCTGCACGTGTACTGCGCAGGGGGGCGCCTTACGCCGTGACCGCGTCGGCGAGCGCCGCGAGCAGGGCGACCACCGCGCCAGGGCCCGGCACCACCAGGTCGGCGCGTGCGGCCAGTTCGGGCACCTCGTCGCCGCCGCTGCACACCAGCAGCCCCGGCACGCCCTGTGCGCGGAGTGCGTCGACGGCGTCGTAGGCGGGCAGGTCCCCGAGGTCGTCCCCGGCGTAGAGGACGGCCCCGGCGCCCGACTCACGTACGTACGCGGTCAGCGCCACGCCCTTGTCGACGCCGGGCGGGCGCAGTTCGAGGACCATCCGGCCCGGCTCCACGATCAGTCCGTGCCGGGCGGCGAGCGCGGCCAGCGGGGCGCGCAGGGCC
>NZ_JAAGLN010000409.1 GCF_010548145.1 Streptomyces sp. SID10853 | reverse complement strand
CCGCCCGCCGTGCCGACCGCGGGTCCGCCCGCCGCACCGTCCACTGCTCCGCCCACCGGGCCCGCTGCCGGTCCACCCGCAGTGCCGCCCACCGCACCGCCCGCCGCACCTGAGGAGTCACCGTGATCCGTGTCCTGCTCGCCGACGACCAGTCCCTGGTCAGAGCCGGATTCCAGGCGCTGCTCGGGGCCCAGCCGGACATCGAGGTGACGGGCGAGGCCGCCGACGGCGCCGAAGCGCTGACGCTGGTGCGCGAGCTGCGGCCGGACGTCGTACTGATGGACATCCGTATGCCGGTGCTCGACGGCCTGGCCGCCACCCGGAAGATCACCGCCGACCCGGACCTGGACGGGGTCAAGGTGGTCATGCTCACCACCTTCGAGCTCGACGAGTACGTCTTCGAGGCGATCCGCTCGGGGGCCTCCGGCTTCCTGGTCAAGGACACCGAGCCGGAGGAACTGCTGCGTGCGGTACGGGCGGTGGTCGACGGGGACGCGCTGCTCTCGCCGGGGGTGACACGCAGACTCATCGCCGAATTCGCCGCGCGCTCCAAGGAACCCGCCGAAGCCGTCGGCCTCGGCCGGCTCACCGAACGCGAGCGCGAGGTGATGGCGCTCGTCGGTATCGGCCTCTCCAACGAGGAGATCGCCCGCAGGCTCGTCGTCAGCCCGCTCACCGCCAAGACCCATGTCAGCCGCGCCATGGTGAAGCTCGGTGCCCGCGACCGGGCGCAGCTCGTGGTGCTGGCGTACGAGTCGGGGCTGGTGCGCCCCGGCTGGCTGGGCTGAACACGGGCCGTGGTTCCGGCGTCAGCCCTGCCCTGCACGCCCCGCCCGGGTCAGACCGCGGAGGTCTCCCGCCAGAACCAGGCCAGGGCGGCATCGCCCGTGACGGACACGGCGGAGAGCGGACGGCGGTTCCACAGCGTCGCGTAGAGCAGTGCGGCCTCCCCGCTCAGCTCGCAGTCGGCGGGGCCTTCGCCGGTGTGCTCGGCACGGGGCGGTTCCGCCGAGAGGTGCACGGTCCATACGTCCCCGGTGTCGGTGGCCCGTACCCGCAGGGCCCGCGGGCCCTCCGTACGCACCCGGCTCCTGGACCTCGCGTGGAACCCGCGCAGCAGCTCGTCGATGCCGTCCGCGGCGAACTCCGGATCCGGCGGGTCCGGTTCGGTGCCGAGCGCCGATTCGGCGTCCATCCGGTGCACGGCGGTCTCATGTGCCTGCCGCCGGGCCCAGAACGCGAGCGGCGTCGCCGCGGGCAGGAAGGTCAAGCAGTCCAGATCCTCCGGCGCGGCGGTCAGCGCGGCCACCAGCGAACGGTGTCCTGCCCCGAACCAGTCGATGAGTCCGTCCCCGTCGATACGGGGCGCGGCGGAGGGCGGGCGGAAGCGGGTGTGCCCCTCAGTGACGAAGTCGGTCGCCCAGCGGTGCACCGCTCCGGTGTGCCGCAGCAGATCCCGTACGTCCCAGCCGGGGCACGTGGGCACCGCGGCCCGGGTGCCGGCCCGGGCGGCAGCGGTGGCGAGCAGACGCCCCTCACGGTCGAGGGCCGAGATGAACGTGCCGATCGGCAGGGGATTCATACGGGCGATTGTGCCAGGGCGTCAGGCGGCCGTGGGAGCCGACGCGTTGCGGCTGGCGTACCCGATCAGCGCGGCGACCGCGGCGAGCAGCGCCACAGTGGTGAGGGCGATGGGCAGCGTCAGCCAGTCGGCGAGAAAGCCGATCACGGGCGGGCCGATCAGCATGCCCCCGTAGCCCAGGGTGGAGGCGGTGGCGACTCCGCCGGGGCCCGCCAGCGCGCCTGCCCGGCCGATCGCCACGGGGAAGCTGTTGGCCAGTCCGAGCCCGGCCAGCACGAACCCGGTCAGCGCCAGCCACACCGTGGGTGCGAGGGCCCCCAGCAGCAGACCCGCCGCCGCCACGGTCGCGCCGCCGACGAGGGCCCGGGTCTGGCCGAGCCGTTCGAGCAGTGCGGTACCCGTGGACCGGCCGACGGTCATGGCGAGCGCGAAGAGCGAGTACGCGGCGGCCGCGAGGCCCGGTTGCGCGTGCAGGTCCTGCTTCAGATGCAGGGCGCTCCAGTCGGCCATGGCCCCCTCCCCGTACGAGGTGCACAGCGCGATCGTCCCGAAGACCAGCACCAGCCGCCTGCTGTGGCTGTCGAGGCGGCGGGGCGTCGCCGCCTCCCGTACGGCGGTCCGCGGCGCCGACGGGACGGGATGCCGGAGCAGATCACGGCCGGCCACGCAGGTCAGCAGGAGGCCCACTGCGGTCAGGCCGAGCAGATGGGACGACGCCGACAGCCGGCCCGCGACGAGCCCGCCCGCACCGGCGCCGACCATGCCGCCGAGGCTGAACGCGGCGTGGAAGCTGGACATCACCGGGCGGCGCAGCGCGGCGACCAGATCGACGGCGGCGCTGTTCATCGCCACGTTCAGCCCGCCGTACGCCCCGCCGAACACCAGCAGGACCAGGCCGAGGGTGAGCGCCGAGTGCATCTGCGGCGGCAGCGCGATACTCACCGAGAGGAGGGCCGCGCAGGCGACGGTGACGGGATGGTTGCCGAAGCGCCGGCACAGCCGCCCCGTGAGCATCATCGTGATCACGCCCCCGGCCGACACCCCCAGCAGCGCCAGGCCGAGCGCGCTCGCCGAAGCGCCGGTCTGCTGCTTGATCGCGGGGATGCGGACCACCCAGCCGGCGAACAGGAATCCGTCCAGGGCGAAGAAGACGGTGAGGGTGACCCGGAGACGGAGCAGGGAGGGTATGGCGCTGTTTTCGCCCGGGCCTCCCGCAAGAGCCGTCCCGACTTTGTTTAGATTCGGCACAAAAGAAGGATAGGGGGAGCGGTGGCCGTGAACAAGGGCGGTACCGGATCGTCTTGCGCCGCCCGGGATCATGGGAGACTCGCCCCCATGAACGGCAAGGTGACGACCAACCGGACGAAGCTGGAGCGTGGCCGCAGCGCGCTCGGACCGGCGCTGGAACTGGTCCACACGGGCCGCGCTCCCACCCGGGCCGTGCTCACGGCGGAGCTGGGAGTCACCCGGGCCACCGCCGGAGCCGTCGCGGCCGAGCTCGAATCGCTCGGGCTGATCCGGGTCGACTCACGTCCCGCCGCCGCCGGCTCCCAGGGCAGGCCCTCGCACCGGCTCTCGGTCGACACCGGCGGGCCCGTCGTGCTCGCGGCCCAGGTGCACGCGGACGGCTTCCGCGCCGCGCTCGTCGGGCT
>NZ_JAAGLN010000408.1 GCF_010548145.1 Streptomyces sp. SID10853 | reverse complement strand
CCCGGTCGAGGGCGCCGGTCACGAATGCGCCGCCGGTGAGCGGGCCGTTCGCGAATGCGCCGCCGGTGAGGCCCGCGCCTCCGATGCCGCCGCTCAAGGCGCCCCCCAAGCCGCCGCTCAAGGCGCCTCCGAGGCCCACGCTCAAGGGGGCGCGTGAGGCGCTTCGTAGGGCGCGCGCGGCATTGAGTGCGCCCCGTGTGCCCCCGGCTTCGCCCGTCCGGTGCAGGCGGCCCCCACTGTGTACGAGGACGCCCGGCGAGAACAGCCTGAGGTCCGTCTCGCCCAGGCACGGGGCGCGGAGCAGTTCCGGGTACGAGGTGTTGAGGAGCCCTCCCGTGCGGTCCAGGCGGAAACCGCCGGTCAGCTCGGTGGACATACGGCCGCCCGGCGAAGGGGCGGCCTCCAGGACGCTGACGGACACGCCGGCGCTGGTCAGCCGGTGAGCGGCTGACAGCCCGGCGAGCCCGGCTCCGACGATGATCACGTCGGCGTGGTGTGCGGTACTGAGCACGTGCCCCTCCCCGGGGTCGGCGCGGCCGCGGTGTTCCGTGCAGGGCTGATTCCCCCAACGGGCCGCGGAAATGCCCTGGTTCGGGTCGAGAGTAGGGAGCGGTGGGGTGCGGGGCAGGCGCGCGGGGCGGGGGCATGGGGGCGCGGGGTCGCACGGCGGGGGCCGGTGGGCGGCGTGGGGCCGTGCGGGTGTGCGGGTGTGCGGGGCCGCGTCCCACCACGGGTTCCGCCCCGGACCCCGCTCCTCAATCGCCGGAGGGGCTGGAATGTGCCCTCTGCCCGGCGGGCCCCCGCAGGCCGGGGATGCTGCCCGAAGTGGGGCCGGGCGCGGCGGGAACGTGCCTTACAGCGCCGCCCTGATCGCCTCGTCCGCCTCCGGGAACGCGAAGGTGAAGCCCGAGTCCAGGAGCTTCTTCGGCAGGACCCGCTGGCTGCCCAGGACGTCCCCCGCGAACTCGCCCAGCGCGATCCGCAGCGCGGGTGCCGGGGCCGTGAACAGGGTGGGGCGGTGCAGGACCCGGCCCATCGCCGCCGTCACCTCGCGGTTGGTGACGGGCTGAGGGCCGGTCAGGTTCACCGGGCCCGACAGCGCCTCCGTGTCCAGGATGTGGCGCAGCGCCGCGACATGGTCGTGCAGCGCGATGAAACTCCAGTACTGGCTGCCGTCGCCCATCCGCCCGCCGAGCCCCGCCTTGAACAGCGGGAAGAGCCTGCCCCAGGCCCCGCCCTCCTTGGCCACCACAAGTCCGGTACGGGCGAACGCCGTCCGGATGCCCGCCTCTTCGGCCGCGCGCGCCGCCTCCTCCCACTCGACGCAGAGCGAGGCGAGGAAGCCCTCACCGGGCGGCGCGCTCTCGTCGACCGGGCGGTCGCCCGTGTCGCCGTAGTAGCCCACCGCGCTGCCGCACAGAAACACCGCCGGCGGTACGTCGAGCGAGGCCACGGCGTCGGCGAGTGTGGCGGTGCCCAGCACCCGGCTGTCCCGCAGCTCCTTCTTGTACGCGTCCGTCCAGCGGTGGTCGCCGACCCCCGCCCCCGCCAGGTTGACCACCGCGTCGCAGCCGGTCAGACCCGCGGTGTCCACCTGCTCACGGGCCGGGTCCCACTCCACCTCGTCCGCGGCCTTGGCGGCTCTGCGGACCAGCCGCACCACCTCGTGCCCGTCGGCGCGCAGGGAGCGCCCGAGGGCCGTACCGATCAGTCCTGATGCTCCGGCAATCGCGATACGCATGGCCCCATCCTCACGCACCCCGGCGGCAATCGCCCAGCGCCGCAGCCCGCGGCCGTGGCAGAGTGGCCCGCATGCCCGACCCGTACATACGTGTGGCCGTGGCCGATGACGGTGAGGCGCTCGGCGCGCTGGACCGGGCCGCTTGGTCCACGCTGCACGAAGTCATGCCGCCGCCCCAGCCCCCGTACCGGCCCTTCTTCGACGACAGCCACCGGCCCGACGACCTGCTGGTCGCCGAACTCGCGGGCGCGATCGTGGGGTACATCCGGCTGGTACGGCCCACCCTGCTGGCCAGCAACGCCCATGTGCGCCAGATCCAGGGCCTGGCCGTCGCCGGAACGGCGCGCCGCCACGGTGTGGGCCGGGCACTGGTGCGGGCCGCGTGCACGGAGGCCGGGCGCCAGGGCGCCACCCGGATCACCCTGCGGGTGCTCGGGCACAACACCCCGGCCCGCGCGCTCTACGCCGCCGAGGGGTTCGCGGTGGAGGGGGTGCTGCCGGGCGAGTTCCGTCTGGCGGGCCGGTATGTCGACGACGTACTGATGGGGCGCGGCCTCACCCCGTACTGAGCCCGCGGCCACGAGCGGCGGACGCTCAGGAGCCGAACCGCTCCCACAGATGCGGATACCGCTCGGCCAGCGACTCGTCGTCGAAGTCGACCGGCGGTCCCTCCGGTTCGGCGGCCTGCGGCGGAATGCCGAGATCCGGGGTGGGCGCCCCGGTGAGCTGCTCGTACGCCTCGTCGGCCGCGTACCCCAGCTCCTCGCCGTCGCCGTCGATCTCCTCGTCGAAGTCGTCCAGGAGATCGGCCAGGGCGTCCGGGTCCTGCAGCGCGCCCTCGAAGATCTCCCGGCCCTGGCCGATGAGCCAGCAGCGGAAGTAGTCGAAGGAGTCGGCGTCGCTCTCCCGCAGCAGCACGACCGCCGCCCCCCACAGATCCCAGCGGTACGCGCGGTTGTAGCGCGTCTCGAAGTACCGGGCGAACTCCAGCACGGACTCCGGGTCGAGCTGCGCCAATCGCTCGGTGAGCAGATCGGCATGGTCCTCGGGGTCGCCGTCGGCGGCCGCCCGAGTGCTGTCGATGGTCTCCCAGAACTCCGTCTCGTCCCTCACGCGTCCAGCATCGTGGTTGGCGGGGCGCGGCGCACGCGGAGCGCCGATCAGCGGCTCTCTTGTTACCAGGCGATGTGACCGTCCGATGATTCACTCGTTTGACGGGTGTAGCGATTCCGATCACTCACCCCAGAGGGGCCACCCCCGTCATGCGAACGCAAGAGCAACCGGAAGGGACGCGGTCCGGCGCCGGCCGTGTGGGCGTGGAACAGGCCGAAGCCGCACTCGTCGAGCACTACCCGCGGCTCGTCCGCCTCACCTACATCACGCTGCCCCCGTCACTGGGCCGCCACCGCCGGGTGCTCACCGCCCACGCGGTCGTGCAGCGCGCGCTGCCGGCCTCGCGGGGCAGCGGCCGCGAAGGACCCCGGGTGCCCGCCCAGCGCGGCGCCCCC
>NZ_JAAGLN010000407.1 GCF_010548145.1 Streptomyces sp. SID10853 | reverse complement strand
CCCGCACGGGTCGCCGGCGATCCGGCGCTGGAGGCCCACGCCTTCTGCAACACGGCGTTCCTGGCACGGGACGCGGGGCGCCCGCGTGAGGCGGTACGGGCCGCGCAGGCCGGGGAGCGGGCCGCGAAACAGCTGGCGTCGCCGCGGCTGCTCTCGCTGCTGACCCTGCGGGAGGCGGGCGGCTGGGCCGGGCTCGGCGACCGTACGGCCTGTTCGGATGCGCTGGTGCGGGCCAAGTCCCTCTTCGCGCAGGGCACATCGGACACCGATCCGGAGTGGATGACCTTCTTCGTGGAGGCCGAGCTGGAGATGCTGGAGGCGCAGTGCTGGTCGGCGCTGAGCGACTGGCCGCGCGCGGCCCAGCACGCCGAGCGCGCGGCGCAGCTCCAGGATCCGCACTTCGCCCGCAATCTGGCGCTCTACCGCGCGCAGCTCGCCGACGATCTGGCCAGGGCGGGCGCCCCCGACCGGGCGGCGGCGGCCGGGCACCAGGTGCTGGACCTGCTGGACCAGGTGCAGTCGTCCCGTATCCAGGCGATGCTCGCCGGCACGGCCCGCAGGCTGCTGCCCGAGCGCTCGGCGTCCGGGGTGCCGGCCTTCCTGGAGCGGCACGCCTCGACCCCACGGCTGGTCTGAGAGACCGAGGGGCGTGCCGGTCGCCCGAACCGGCCCGTCACGGCTCCAGGTGCTCCAGGTGCCCGGTGTCGTTCCACCGCTCGACCGCGGGGGCGTCGTACGCCCAGCCCAGCACCGAGAGCGACGCCGGGGCCAGCCGGATCCGGGCGCCGAACGTCAGGTCGTAGCCGAGCCAGCGCGCGGCGAGTGCCCGCAGGATGTGGCCGTGCGCGAAGACCAGCACGTCCTGGCCGCCGGTACGGATCCGGTCGATCGCCGCGTCGGCGCGCGCGGTGACATCGGCCACGGACTCACCACCGGGAACACCGTCGCGCCAGATGAACCAGCCGGGCCTGATGGCCTGGATCTCGGCCGGGGTGAGACCTTCGTACGCCCCGTAGTCCCACTCCAGGAGCGCGTCCCACTCCTGTGCGCGGTCGGCGAACCCGGCGAGTGCGCATGTCTCGCTCGCCCGTAGCAGTCCGCTGGTGAGCACCCGGGCGTCCGGCACCGCGTTCCACGGCGCCCGGTGCAGCCGCTCGCCGACGAGCTCGGCCCCCTCGCGCCCCTCGTCGAGCAGGGGGATGTCCGTTCTGCCGGTGTGTTTCCCGGACAGCGACCATGCGGTCTGTCCATGCCTGACCAGCAGCATGCGGGGTGCCATGACGCTCTCTCTTCCCGTGCGGTGATGCTTCTCCCATCATCTCGTACGGGGTCGGGGAGCAACCCGGGGGACGGTCCTGGCGTCCCCCCTACCGTGCCCCCGCAAAGAGGGGCCGCCTGAACTTGTCATTCCATACGCCCTATGGTGGTACGCCGGGTGACAGGCCCCGTTTGAACAGACGATGGAGAGCATTCGGATGCCGTACACCGCGAACCGTGACCGGCCCCGCTGGTGGACAGAGCTCCTCGTGATCGCTGTCGTCTACACCGCGTACTCATCGGGCCGGCTGCTGGCGCGCGGCAACACCGAGGACGCCGTCGATCACGGGCTGTCGCTGCTGCGCGCCGAGAAGTTTCTGCACATCAACGTCGAGCACCCGCTGAACAGGCTGTTCACCCACACCCCGGCCATCGGGATACCCGCCGACTTCGCCTATGCCTCGCTGCACTACCTGGTCACCCCGGCCATCCTGATCTGGCTCTTCCGGCGCCGGCCGGCCCAGTACCGCATGGCGCGCACCTGGCTGATGGCCTCCACCCTGCTCGGCCTGATCGGCTTCACGCTGACACCGACCTGTCCGCCGCGGCTGCTCGCCCACGCGGAGGGGTTTGTCGACACGATGGCGCAGTACAGCTCGTACGGCTGGTGGGGCGACGACGCGAGTGCGCCCCGCGGACTCGGCGGGATGACCAACCAGTTCGCCGCGATGCCGAGTCTGCATGTGGGCTGGGCGCTGTGGTGCGGGGTGATGCTGTGGCGCCACGGCCGTACGCCCGTGGCGCGAATACTCGGGGTGCTCTACCCGTTGACCATCACCTTCGTGGTGCTGGGCACGGCCAACCACTATCTGCTCGACGCGATCGCGGGGGTCGCGGTGATGGGTGTGGGGCTGCTGCTCGCCGGGCCCCTGGTGCGGCTGGCCGACCGGGTACGGGCACGGTTCTCCTCCCGTTCCTCCTCCCGTTCTTCCCGTACGGATGACAGTCCGTCGCCCGTTGTCGGTGCCGGATGCAAAACTTCCCCGGGTGAGCGATTCCCCGGGCAGCGGACCTCATCCGCCTCCTCCACCCCATCGGCCTCAGCCGCACCGGCGGGCGACACCGCCGACGACGGCACTCCGACAGCGGCTCGCTGAGCTGCGGGGCCCGTCCGTCGCGCCACAGCCACTGGACGCCCGCGCGCTGGCGGCCCTGGCGGCCAACCCGGGCTGTGAGCGGCGCGCGCTGCTCGACGGCGCCGGGGTGAACAAGACGGTTCTCGCCCAGGCCCTCGGCTCTCCCTCGGCCTTCGGCCAGTCCCAGTTCGCCTTCATGCGGGGCAATGCCTTCGAGGCGAGAGTGAAGGCCGACGGCGGCGCCGATCTGATGCGGCTGCTCGCGGAGCACATGGGCACGGCCGATCCGGTGGACGTCGCGGTGCCCGATCTCACGGCGGCGGGCCCCGAGGGCCGCGCGGCCCGCACGGCACTGGCGCTGCGGGAGGCCACGGAGGCCGGCGGGTGGAGCCTGTTCGACCATCCGATGCTGGCGCTCGATGTGGCGGGCTCGCCCGCCTATCTGGAGCCGGACGCGGTGGTGGTGGACCCGACAGGGCGCTGGACGGTGATCGAGATCAAGTCGTTCCCGATGATCGACGCGTCGGCGGACGCGGCGAAGGTGGGGGCGGCCGCCCGCCAGGCCGCGGTGTACGTACTGGCGCTGGAGCGGATCGCGGCGCATGTCGGCAGCGGCGGCTCGGGCGGCACTGGCGGCATGCCCAGTACGCTGGGGACGTGCAGAGGACGAGAACGGGGCAGCCGGGCGATACTGCCGGGCAGCCGAAGACGAAGGGGGCCGAGCGGGCCAGTGACGGGCAGGGTCTGGCGTTCGCCCGCGCCTGGGTGGAGTTCCCTGATCCCGCCGACGACGAACAGGTCGTCCGCTGCGACCTGACCTGGCTCACCTCACGGTGGACCTGCATGGTCGGCAGCGGCTGCCAGGGCATCGAGGCGGGCCGCGCCGACGACGG
>NZ_JAAGLN010000406.1 GCF_010548145.1 Streptomyces sp. SID10853 | reverse complement strand
CTCGGCCCGCGGCACCGGGGACGCGTCGGACGGTCTGCGCACGGCGGGCAGCGGCGCGGCGGGCGCGGGTGCCGCGCCGCCGGGCGGTACGGGCATGGCCTGGTCGTCGTCGGCGGGGGCCGGGCGGCTCGTTCCCGGTACCCACGCGGCACCGTTCCAATACCGCACATATCCGGGAATCGATGGATCTGGGTAGTAGCCAGGCGTGGGGCTGCCGTCGCCGGTTGCCGGGGTTGGGGCGCTCATCACCGTGGTCCCGTATCTCCTTGAGAGCCGCAATTCAAGGCTCCACATCTATCAGACCGCCGTGGGATCACGGACCGGTCCTGCTGCATCGACCACTTTCCGGTCATCGCCAAATCATCCTCGAAACCCGCGTAATGAATGCCGGGCAGGGTGCTCTCACCCTGTACGGCCCGCCGTTGGGCGTACGTACAAGGAGAGGAAGCGCACGCCATGCACACCGTGGTGGAACGTGAACTGGAGCTCAAGCTGGTGCTGTCGCCCGAGCGCAGCATCCCTGTCCCTGCCCGGCTTTCCTACAGCACGGGCGACCCCTATGCCGTGCACGTCAGCTTCCACATCGCCTCGGACTCCCCGGTGAACTGGTCGTTCGCCCGTGAACTGATGGTCGAGGGGGTGTTCAGGCCGTGCGGTCACGGCGACGTACGGATCTGGCCCACCAAGGTCGACTCGAAGAGCGTCGTCTGTATCGCGCTCTCCTCACCCGACGGGAACGCCCTGCTCGAAGCGCCGACCGCGCAGGTCTCCGCCTGGCTGGAGCGGACCCTGCGGGCCGTGCCGCCAGGCTCGGAGAGCGCGCATCTGGGCATCGACGCCGGTCTGGCCGCGCTGCTCACCCCGCTGCCCGCCGACGATCTGTGGATGAGCGACCCCTGGCCTTCGGACGAGTCCGACGACGAGAGCCGGTGACGGCGAGGGGCGGCAGGCGGCAGACGGCAGACGGCAGGCGGCAGGGCGGCAGGACGCCCGGGGAGACGCGACCGGAGCCGGGAGTCAGAAGGGCGGGTCAGAAGGGTGGTCAGAAGAGTTTGCCCGGATTGAGCAGGCCCAGCGGGTCGAACGCCTGCTTGACCCCGCGCTGCATCTCGACGCCCACCGGCCCCAGTTCGCGGCCGAGCCACTCCTTCTTGAGCACGCCCACGCCGTGTTCACCGGTGATCGTGCCGCCCAGTTCCAGGCCGAGCGCCATGATCTCGTCGAAGGATTCACGCGCCCGCCGCGACTCGTCGGGGTCGTCGTGGTCGAAGCAGACGACGGGGTGGGTGTTGCCGTCACCGGCGTGGGCGCAGACGCCGATGGTGAGGTCGTGCTTCTCGGCGATGACCGCGGTGCCTTCGATCATCGCGCCGAGCTTCGACCGCGGTACGCACACGTCGTCGATCATCGTCGCGGACTTGACGGTCTCCAGCGCCGTGAGGGACAGCCTGCGGGCCTGGAGGAGCAGTTCGGACTCCGCCTCGTCGTCGGCGGGCACGATCTCGGTGGCGCCGGCCGCCGCGCAGAGCTCACCGACCGCGGCCAGGTCGGCCGCCGGGTCCGGGGTGTCGAAGGCGGCGAGCAGCAGGGCCTCGGTGGTCTCGGGGAGTCCCATCTGCGCCATCGCGTTGACCGCGCGGATGGTCGTACGGTCCATGAGTTCGAGGAGTGAGGGTGTGTGACCGCGCTCCATGATCCGGCAGATCGCGTCGCAGGCGGCAGCGGCCGACGAGAACTCGGCGGCCAGGGCGAGCTGGCGCGGCGGGGCCGGCTTCAGCGCCAGCACGGCCTTGACGACCACCCCGAGGCTGCCCTCGGATCCGACGAAGAGCCGGGTCAGGTCGTACCCGGCGACGCCCTTGGCGGTGCGGCGGCCGGTGGTCAGGAGCCGCCCGTCGGCGAGGACGACCTCGAGGCCGAGCACGTACTCGGCGGTCACCCCGTACTTCACACAGCACAGGCCGCCCGCCGCCGTGCCGATGTTCCCGCCGATGGTGCAGGTCTCCCAGCTGGAGGGGTCCGGCGGATAGTACAGACCCTGGTCGGCCGCGGCCCGGGAGAGCACGGCGTTCACGACGCCAGGTTCGACCACGGCGATCCGGTCGACCGTACTGATCTCCAGGATCCGGTCCATCTTGGTGAGGGACAGCACGATGCAGCCCTCGACGGCGTTGGCCCCGCCGGAGAGACCGGTGCGGGCGCCCTGCGGGACGACGGGGACACGGAGGGCCGTCGCCGTCCGCATGACGTGCTGGACCTGCTCGGTGGTGCGCGGCAGGACGACGGCGGCGGGGGCCCCGGCGTCGCAGAAACCGGCCGAGTCCTTGGCGTACGAGGCCATGATGTCCGGGTCGCTGATCAGGGCTTCGGCCGGGAGTCCGGTGCGCAGGCGTTCGAGCAGATCATTCATGATCCCAGCCTGGCATCGGGGCGCCCCGCTGGGAAGGGGTGAGCGGCCCGGGACGGCGGGCCGCCGGTCAGCGAGGCTCATGGGGCAGCAGGGTGCCGAGCGGCCCGAGGTCCAGGTTGAGGTCCTCGCGGCGCAGTCCGTGGTGTTCGCAGAGCTCCGTCATCCGCTGGTCGAGGAGCATCAGGGTCGTGCCCACCCGTTCCTCCTGCTCCTCGGTGAGGTCGCCGCTGTCGAACCGGCGGATCGCCTGGCGCTCGACCAGCTGCCGGAGCAGTTCGACGACGGTCAGGACGAGCGACGCCAGATCGCGGCCCGCGCTCTCGGGGTCGATGTCCACCCGGGCGCCGCTCACAGCGGCCCGCTGTCGGCCCACGGGGCGGGGACCCGTTCGCTGACGGATGCCAGCAGAGCGTGCAGGGAGAGCCGGACCAGCGGGACGTCCGCGATGGCGATCACCAGGTCTCCGCTGATGACGACGCCGGTGCCGAGCACCCGGTCGAGGAGATCGACGAGCGGGACCCCGATGGGGGCCACGGCCTCCGGGCCCTGCCAGGGGACGGGATCACCGGTCTGCATGAGCGCCTCCGTCCGTGATCGCATCCGTGCGTGCATCCGTGACCGGATCCGTGCATGAATCGGTGACCGGATCCGTGAAGGAATCCGTGAACGAATAGGGGGCCCACGGCCCGGAGACCTCGATCTCGATGCCGTCGGGACCGAGGGCGTCGCGGAGCCGCCCGACCGTGCGGGCCAGTTGACCGCTCCGCTCCCCGGCGATCAGATAGGCCGCGTTCATGATCTGGGTGCGGCCCCGGCCGGTGGCCTCGGGCCCGTGCGGGCGCCGCCGGACCGCGCCCGCGGCCAGCTCGCGTACGGCG
>NZ_JAAGLN010000405.1 GCF_010548145.1 Streptomyces sp. SID10853 | reverse complement strand
AGCCTCGCCGCCCACCCGAGCGCCCCCGCACATGCGGCCCACCCGACCGAGCCCGCGCGCGCCCCCCACCCGCCGGCCGTCCGGCACCAGCGCTCCTGGACGCCGGGCAACGACGAGGACACCGGGCAGGCACCGGACCCGGCACCGAGCAGCACCGCATCCGGCACCAAGGACATGGAGGCGGCGGCCAGGCGCTCCACGCAGCAGGCCGTTCCGCGCGACTCGGCGCTCGCGCTGCACGTGGGCGCACTGGGCGCCGGACTTGCCCTGGTCGGTCTCGGTCTGGGCTTCCTGGGACTGCGGCTGCGCCGCCCGTAGGAGCTTGCGCTCGGGAGCATACTCGGTATACATACTGAGTATGTCGATCCGTCACGGGCTACTGGCCCTCCTGGAGCGTGGCCCCCGCTACGGCTCCCAGCTCCGCACCGAGTTCGAGTCGAGAACCGGCGCCACCTGGCCGCTCAACGTCGGGCAGGTCTATACGACGCTCGCCCGCCTGGAGCGCGACGGCCTGGTGGCGCAGGACGCCGAGGACGACGCGGGCCACACGCTGTACGCCATCACCGACGAGGGCCGCGAGGAACTCCACGGCTGGTACGCGGCCCCGGTGGACCGCACCAGCCCGGCCCGCGACGAGCTCGCCATCAAGCTCGCGATGGCCGTCGGGGCACCCGGCGTGGACATCCGCGCGGTCATCCAGGCGCAGCGCGCACACACGGTGAAGGCGATGCAGGACTACACCCGGCTGAAGGCGCGGGCCCTGGACACCGCTCCGGCCAACCGTGACGAGGTGGCCTGGCTGCTCGTCCTGGAGCAGCTGATCTTCCAGGCGGAGGCGGAGGCCCGCTGGCTCGACCACTGCGAGTCCCGCCTGGTCCGCCTGGCGGCCGCCGCGCAGACGGACCCCGCCCCGGCCCCGACGGGAAAGCCCCGCACGAAGACCCGCCGCTGACCGAACCACCGAGCAGCAACACCGTCACCGGGCGGCCGACGAGCGGCCACCGAGCGACCGACGAGCCGTCACCGGGCCACCGATGAACGGCCGACGATCGACCAACGAGCCGTCACCGGGCCACCGATGAACGGCCGACGATCGACCAACGAGCCGTCACCGGGCCACCGATGAACGGCCGACGATCGGCCGATGAGCGGCCAACGAGCCGCCACTGACGGCCTGTTCGGGCACGCATCAGGCCCGTTCGGGCACCAACCCGACCCCAAGCGGGCACCGAACACGCCCGCCCGGGCACACACCGTGTCCACCTGGACCCACCCACCTGCCCTCCCCGCCCACCCCGACAAGCCCGTCCGGCGCTTGAGGACGGAAACCCCGGCCCACGGAGACCATCCGGGCGCCCCACCAGCCCGTCCGGCGCTTGAGGACAAGGCATACGGGGCCACCCGTGCCGCCCCACCCGCACACCGCATCCCCACCGCACCAGGCCCGACCACCCCACCACCCACACCACACTCAGGGGGACCCCATGCCCGACCGCCCCAGGCCCACCACCGCGCCACCCGTACTGGAACTCAGAAACCTCACCCGCACCCATGGCACCGGCATAGCCGAGGTGCACGCCCTGCGCGGTGTGGATCTCGCCGTCCAGGCAGGTGAACTCGTCGCCGTCATGGGCCCGTCGGGCTCCGGCAAGTCCACCCTGCTCACGCTGGCCGGCGGCCTGGACACCGCGAGCACCGGCCAGGTGATCATCGAGGGCCAGGACATCGCGACGCTCACCCGCAAACAGCTCGCGGCCCTGCGCCGCCGCAGCGTCGGGTACGTCTTCCAGGACTACAACCTCATCCCGGCGCTCACCGCCGCAGAGAACATCGCCCTGCCCCGCGAGCTGGACGGCGCATCCGTACGCAAGGCCCGCAGGGAAGCCAGGGAAGCACTCGACGGCATGAATCTGGCCGAGGTCGCCGACCGCTTCCCCGACGAGATGTCCGGCGGCCAGCAGCAGCGCGTGGCCATCGCCCGCGCCCTCGTCGGCGACCGGCGGCTCGTACTCGCCGACGAACCGACCGGTGCCCTGGACTCCGAGACCGGCGAGGCGGTGCTGGCCCTGCTGCGCACCCGCTGCGACGCGGGCGCGGCAGGTGTCATGGTCACCCACGAGCCCCGGTACGCGGCCTGGGCGGACCGGGTGGTGTTCCTCCGGGACGGTTCGGTCGTCGACCAGACGCTCAGCACCGACGCCCAGTCGCTGCTCACCGTCGAGGGCGCCGAGTGAGCGTCTTCCAGGGCTGGCGCGCAGCCCTCCGTATCGCCCGCAGGGACGCCCTGCGGGCCAAGGGCCGCAGCGCCCTCGTCGTCGCCATGATCGCGCTGCCGGTCCTGGGCGTCACGGCGGCGGACATCACGTACCGCAGCGCGGACCTGACCGAGGCGGAGCAGCTGACCGCCGCGATGGGCGCGGCCGACGCCGTGTTCAGCGATCCGGGACTCGGCGGCAGCCCCATCGAGCAGCTGCCGACAGCCGACTCGTACGCGCAGGCCGGGACGGACGACAACGGCGGGTCCGGCGGGAAGGCCGGATCGCCCACCGGCCGGCCGGACCTGAAGGCCGCGCTCCCCGCCGGTGCACGCGCCCTCAGCCTGCAGAACGTGCTGTCGACCGTCACCACCAAGTACGGCATCAAGACCACCGAAGTCACCGAACTGGACACCGCGGACCCGATGGTCGGCGGAATGATCGATCTGGTGCGCGGCGACTACCCGAAGACCAGCAGCGAGATGGTCGCCAGCGATGCCTTCCTCAAGTCGGCAGGGCTGCACGTCGGTTCGCACACCACGGTCCGCGGCGTCGACAAGACCTTCACGATCACCGGTGCCGTCGAGGTGCCCACGAGCTTGAAGGGCAGTTTCCTGTACGTGCGGCCGGGCGCCCTCATCAAGCCCTGGCAGCGGGCGGCCGCCGCCGACCACACCCTCACGCCGCCCGTCCCCGAGGACGGCTCCCTGTTCGTGAAGGCCGCCGGAGCCTCGGGCGTGAGCTGGCGGGACGTTCTCGCGGCCAACAAGCGCGGCGTACTGGTCAAGTCCAGGAGCGTCGTTCTCGACCCGCCGCCGGACTCCGAGGTCCCGGGGGCTTCCGATCTCGGCGGCTCCGGTTCAGGGGGCGGATTCGAGCTGACCGCGTCGCTGGCGACCGTCGTCGCCATGGCGATGCTGGAGATCGTGCTGCTGGCGGGGCCGGCCTTCGCGGTCGGTGCGCGCCGCTCACGCCGCCAGCTCGGCCTGGTCGGCACCTGCGGCGGCGACCGGCGGCACATCCGCGCGGTGGTGCTCGCCGGGGGAGCGGTGCTGGGCG
>NZ_JAAGLN010000404.1 GCF_010548145.1 Streptomyces sp. SID10853 | reverse complement strand
TACCGCGGCGCAGCCGGCGTGCCAGCGGCTCGGTCCAGCGGGCCGTGAGCGGGCCCACGATGACCAGGATGAGGACGTACGCCGTGGCCAGCGGGCCGATGCGCGGCTCGACGCCGACCGCGAGACCCGCGATCACGATGGAGAACTCGCCGCGCGCCACCAGCGTGCCCCCGGCCCGCCAGCGCCCGGCCGACCTGATCCCGGCCCGCCGGGCCGCGTACCAGCCGGTGGCGACCTTCGTCAGCACCGTCACGATCGCGAGCAGCAGCGCGGGGAAGATGACGGGCGGAATGTCGGCGGGGTTGGTGCTCAGCCCGAAGAAGACGAAGAAGACGGCGGCGAAGAGGTCCCGCAGCGGAGTCAGCAGATTGTGCGCGCCTTCGGCGACCTCACCGGAGAGCGCGATACCCACCAGGAACGCACCGACCGCGGCGGAGACCTGGAGCTGCTGGGCGATCCCCGCGACGAAGAGGGTCAGCCCGAGCACCACGAGGAGCAGCATCTCGGGGTTGTCCGACGACACCGCCCTGCTGATGAACCGGCCGTGGCGCAGCGCCACATAGAGGACCGCGCCGACCGTGCCGAGAGAGATCAGCAGGGTGAGGCTGCCTCCGGCCAGGCTCAGTCCGGCGAGCAGTGCGGTGAGCAGCGGCAGGTAGACGGCCATCGCCAGGTCCTCGATGACCAGCACACCGAGGATCACCGGTGTCTCCCGGTTGCCGAGGCGGCCCAGATCCCCCATGACTTTGGCGATCACCCCCGACGAGGAGATCCAGGTGACACCCGCCAGCGCGACGGCGGCGACCGGGCCCCAGCCCAGGATGAGCGCGGCCGCGGCCCCCGGAGTCGCGTTCAGTACGAAGTCGACGATGCCCGAGGGGTACTGCGTCTTGAGGTTCGTGACGAGTTCGGACGCGCTGTACTCGAGTCCCAGCAGGAGCAGCAGCAGGATGACACCGATCTCGGCGCCGGTGGCGGTGAACTCCTCGCTGGCGTCCAGCGGTACGAGCCCGCCGTGGCCGAAGGCGAGTCCGGCCAGCAGATACAGCGGAATGGGGGAGAAGCCGATGCGGCCGGCGAAACGGCCTAGGAGGCCCAGGGCGAGGATGACCGCCCCGAGTTCGATGAGCAGCGCGGACATGTTGTGCACAGGCGTTTATCCTCCGGTGATCAGTTCCGCGACGGCGTCCACGCCTTCGCGGGTGCCGACGACAACGAGGATGTCGCCACTGGCGAAGCGGAAGTCCGGGGTGGGGGACGGGAATGCGTTGGTCCGCCGCAGCACGGCGACGATGGACGCGCCCGTCCTGGTGCGTGCCTGGGTGTCGCCGAGGACGCGCCCCGCGTACGGGGACCTCTTGGTGATCGCGATGCGTTCGCTCACCAGGTCGATCTCCAGGTGCTCGTACAGCTGGGCCACCGGGGCCGGGGTGAGGAGCCGGGAGAGCGCGGCCGCTTCGTGCGAGGCCAGTGGTGTCGAGTTGCGACAGCTGTCGTCGTCTTCGGGGTCGTGGAAGGCGAGGATGCGTCGGCCGTCCTGATGGGCCACGACCGAAATGTGCTGTCCGGCATCGGTGTTGAGGTCGTACCTGGTTCCGACTCCGGGCAGGCCGGTCTTCCGGATGCGGGCGGCGGGTTCCATAGAAGGCTCCATACGGGCATTCAGGGGCGGTGTACGGGCGTGGTTGCCGCAGGCGCGGTGTGACGCGGTCGGTCTCCGCGGATCCGGTCCGGTGAGGCAGCCGATAGCTCTGCCCATACTCTAACGCAGGTCAAGTAATGGTAAATAGTTCGGTCCTTATTGGGTGATTAGTGGCTTTTGTTCCGCTGGTGTCGGAGAGAGAGGGGCCGGCGATGGCGCTGCCTGCCGGTGAGGACGTGGTGCCCGGCCCGCCGGTGTTGCTGGCATGATCGGGGGCATGGCTGAACGCGTTATCGCCGCGTGTGACGGGGCGTCCAAAGGAAATCCGGGACCTGCGGCATGGGCCTGGGTCATCGCCGACGGTGCGATGGCACCTGTCCGCTGGGAGGCGGGCCCACTGGGCACGGCGACGAACAACGTGGCCGAACTGACCGCGCTGGAGAGCCTGCTGGCCGCTGTGGACCCCGGCGTCGAGATGGAGATCCGGATGGACTCCCAGTACGCGATGAAGGCGGTCACCACCTGGCTGCCGGGGTGGAAGCGCAAGGGCTGGAAGACGTCGTCCGGCAAGCCGGTGGCGAACCAGGAACTCGTGATGCGGATCGACGAGCTGCTCACCGGCCGTACCGTCGAATTCCGTTACGTCCCCGCGCATCAGGTCAACGGCGACCCGCTCAACGACTTCGCCGACCGGGCCGCCAGTCAGGCCGCGGTCGTGCAGCAGGCGGCGGGCAGCCACCTCGGCTCCCCGCAGCCGCCGGCCGCGCCCGACACCGTACGCACCGGCGGGGCGTCCCGCCGTCCGTCCGGGGGTGCCACGAAGGCCGGACCGCCGGCGAAGCGCACCTCGTCGCGGACCCTGAACGCGAAGTTCCCCGGCCGCTGCCGCTGTGGCCGCTCCTATGCGACCGGTGAGCCCATCGCCAAGAACGCGGACGGCTGGGGTCACCCCGACTGCCGTACGGCGGACGCCTGAGCCGAACGGCGCTGCCGGGCCCGCGCCTCTGTCCTGCGGGCACCGGCTTCCGTCAGTCGGCCTGCTCGGCGGTCCAGGTGACCAGCGGGGGCCGCACCGCGCCGCAGAGCGGCTGCCCCTGACCGTCCGTGAGCCGTAGCCGTGCGGTGAGGCGGCCGGAGCGCACCGCGGCTTCGAGCACGTCGGGGCTGACGGCGTCCAGCATCAGTTTGGCGCGGCGGAACATGGTGGCGGTGCCGCCCTCGTCCGCAGTGGTCCAGGACAGGTAGACGAAGCGGCTGCCGAAGCGGTGCTGGATGCAGGGCCCGGAGACGACGGTCCCGTCCGGCCCCGGCGCCGTCGTGCACTCCAGCGTCCAGCGGGCCGACGGCGCGTCACCGGCGTGCGGGGCGGTCACCTCCTGAGGCCGGTCCTTGGCCTGGACCCCGACGTGGATGTCGACGGCGTCGGCGAAGGCGGAGCTGCTGCGGCCGGGGAGGTGGGAGGCTTCGATACGGATCTGCATCCGGCCATTGTCCAGGGCCGGAGCGTACGACAGATCGGCACACGCTCGTTCCCTGTTCTTCACCTGTGTGACCGGGGTCCGTGGCAATGTCCTGTGAACCGTACATGACATCAACCACGTGCCACCGCGCGGCAGTTGGAGAGGACACCCCCCACATGTCCCGTCTTACAGCGACGAGATGGATAACCGCCCTGGCCCTCGCGGC
>NZ_JAAGLN010000403.1 GCF_010548145.1 Streptomyces sp. SID10853 | reverse complement strand
CCGGCACGGCGCGCCTTCGGGGCGGTCCGCTCCCGGCGGGCCGCCTGCTCGGGCCGGCCGTCGGGACGCGCCGAACCGGGCGAATCCGCCGGGTCCGCCGAATCCGTGGGGTCCGCCGGAGACATGGCGAAGGACCGGACGTCGACGGAACTCGGGGAATCCGTCGCACTGTCCGGCACCGCATCGTCGGGAGCACCCTCACCGGCTGCGCGCTCCTGAAGCTCCCTGGCGTACCGGCGCTCCATTCCCGCCCGTCCGGACAGCAGCCGGATGGCGGTGCTGAAGCGTTCCGTCGGACGGGCCTCGTTCAGCTCGTCCTGCCTGCGGAGCCACATCGGCACCAAGTAGGCGGCCCAGGCCCCGACGATGACTGCGTAGATGAGGCCACTGCTGCTCACCCTCACACCGTAGAGGGGTCCGCATGGGGCCATCTGCCAATTGGGCCGGTGTGTCGCACGATCCGGCTGATATCTCGAACTTTTTTTGTGATTGTTCGGATCAACAGTCTCCGAATGTGGGCGTGTTCACTTCGGATGAGGTCCGATTGGGCGGCAATTTCGAACACTTATTTTATTTATGGGGTCTTCCAGCGCCTTCCGAGCAACTCACGCTCTGCTGACGCCCTGCTGACGTCCTGGTCACGCCCTGCCGACGCCCTGCTCACGTTCAGTCCACGAACAGCCTCATGGCAGCTTCGGTGTCGTGCCAGGACGCGCCCGGCGCCATCTGTTGAGCAGCCCGTCCGGGACTTCCTCGGCGGTCAGCGCGAAGACCAGATGGTCGCGCCAGCCCCCGTCGATGTGCAGATAACGCGGCCGCAGCCCCTCCTCGCGGAATCCGAGTTTCTGCACCACCCGCCGGCTCGGTTCGTTCTCCGGGCGAATACAGACCTCGATGCGGTGCATACCGACCGTACGGAAACAGTGGTCGACGGCGAGCGCCACCGCGGTCGGCATGACGCCGCGCCCGGCGACCTCCCGGTCGACCCAGTAGCCGACATGGCCCGAGCACATCGAGCCCCAGGTGATCCCGGCCACGGTCAACTGGCCGACCAGCCGCCCCTGGTACTCGATCACGAAAGGCAGCATCCGCCCGGCGTGTGCTTCCGAGCGCAGGTGGCGGACCATCTGACGGTAGGTGGGGCGCTGTGCGACCGGGCCGCCCGGGGCGGGCGGCGGCACGGTCGCCTCCCAGGGGCGCAGCCAGTCGCGGTTGCGCCGGTTCACCTCGCGCCAGATCTTCTGGTCCCGCAGTTTTATGGGGCGGAGGGCGACGGGGCCTTCTGCCAGTTCCACGGGCCACGGTGAGAGGTTCAGCTCATGCTCCCGGCGGGTCTGGGGTGGTCGCCGCCCCGGATCTGGTCCACGGCATGCACCAGCAGCCGTCCGAGTACGGCGAGTCCGTCGCGGACCCCGCCGGTCGAGCCGGGGAGGTTGACGACGAGGGTCGTGCCGGCCAGGCCGGCGACGCCCCGTGAGAGTGCGGCGGTCGGGACCTTGGCCAGCCCTTCGGCGCGGATCGCCTCGGGGATGCCCGGGATCTCGCGGTCGAGGACACGCAAGGTCACGTCGGGGGTGCGGTCGGTGGGTGAGATGCCCGTACCACCGGTGGTGACGATGACGTCGTACGCCGCCGCGACCCCGGCGCGCAGCGCCTGCTCGACCGGGTCTCCGTCCGGGACGACCTGCGGTCCTTCGACCGTGAAGCCGAGTCCGGTGAGCGCCTCCGCGATGAGCGGGCCGCCCCGGTCGGCGTACACCCCGGCCGATGCGCGGTTCGACGCCGTCACCACGAGCGCGGTGTACGGCCGGTCCCCCGTGGACTCGGCGACCGGAGTGGTCCGGCCGGTCTGGGCCGGCGGGGCGCTGGGGGTGTTCATGCTCCCTTTCCCTCCGGGGCCGGGCGGCTTCCCTCCGGGGCCGGGCGGCGGTAGGTGCCGGACTTGCCGCCGGTCTTCTCCTCGACCCGGACGTCGGTGATGACCGCTCCCTTGTCGACCGCCTTCACCATGTCGATCACGGTGAGCGCGGCGACCGTGACGGCCGTCAGCGCCTCCATCTCGACACCGGTGCGGTCCGTCGTCTTCACCGTGGCGAGGATCTCGACCGCGTCGTCCGCGACGCTCAGATCGAGCTTCACCCCGGAGACCGCCAGGGGGTGGCAGAGCGGGATCAGGTCCGGGGTGCGCTTGGCCCCCATGATGCCCGCGATCCGGGCGGTGGCGAGGGCGTCTCCCTTGGGGACGCCCTCGCCCCTGAGCAGTTCGACGACGTACGGCGAGACAAGGACCCGTCCGCTGGCGCGTGCGGTGCGCGCGGTGACGTCCTTCTCCGAGACGTCGACCATGCGGGCCGCGCCCGCCTCGTCGATGTGCGTGAGCCCTTGCTGCGTACTCATTGCTGTGGTGCTCCCGGTCCGGCCTGTGTGGTCAGACACGGTACCGCCACGGCGCCGCCCTCAGCCCAGGAGGACCACTTCGAGCTGCGTGCCGGGCTCGGCCAGGACGGTGTCCTCGGGGATCACGATCAGGCAGTCGGCGTGCGCGAGAGCCGCGATCAGATGCGATCCGGAACCCCCGACCGTACTGACGGTGCGCTTCTCCGCGTCGTATCTGCCGCGCAGGAACTGGCGCCGGCCGGCGGGCGAGCTGACCGCCGCACCCGTCTCCAGGGTGGTGCGGACCGTCGGACGGCGGACTTCCCTCATGCCCATCAGGGCGCGGATCGCCGGGCGCACGAACAACTCGAACGAGACATAGCTGGAGACCGGATTGCCGGGGAGCGCGAGCAGCGGGGTGTGGTCGGGGCCGATCGAACCGAAGCCCTGGGGCTTGCCCGGCTGCATCGCCAGCTTGCGGAAGTCGATGCCGCTGCCGTGCACGTCCTGGTCCCCGACGGACGACAGCGCCTCCTTCACCACGTCGTAAGCGCCGACGCTGACGCCGCCGGTGGTGACCAGGATGTCGGCCCTGATCAGCTGGTCCTCGATGGTGGCGCGCAGCGCGTCGGCGTCGTCGGTGATCGCTCCGACGCGGTACGAGATGGCGCCCGCGTCCCGCGCGGCCGCAGCCAGGGCGAAGCTGTTGGAGTCGTAGATCTGGCCCTCGGCGAGCACCTCGCCCGGCTGGGTCAGCTCGCTTCCGGTCGACATGACGACGACGCGCGGGCGCGGTCGGACCCGCACCGAGCCCCGGCCGATCGCGGCCAGCAGCCCGATCTGCGGCGGGCCGAGCACCGTACCGGCTTCGAGTGCGAGGTCGCCGGTGTGGACGTCGCTGCCGCGCTCGCGTACATGCGCGCCCGGCTCGGCCGAGCGGTACACGCGGACCTCGCCGCTCGCGCCCTCCGGCGCTCCGCTGGCGGCCCA
>NZ_JAAGLN010000402.1 GCF_010548145.1 Streptomyces sp. SID10853 | reverse complement strand
TCCGATCTGCCTGCTGTGCGCTCTGGGTGCGCAGACGCTGGCCCGTGGGGCTCGCCGCGGCGCTCGTCCTGGTCAGCGCCTTCGCTCCGCTCAGCGCAGGCGCGGTGCTCGTCGCGCTGTTCAGCCTGGCCGTGCACCGCCCGCTCCGGCCGGTCCTCGTGCTGGGCGTGGCTGCGGTGGCCGCCGGGGGAGCGGAGGCCGCGCTGCGCCCCGACCCCACGATGTCCTGGATCAGCTCGACGCTCTACGGCGCGGTGCTGGTCCTCCTGGTGATCATCTGGGGCATGTTCGTGCGCTCCAGGCGCCGCCTCGTCGTGGTGCTGCGCGAGCGCGCCCTCCGTGCCGAGGCGGAGGCCGACCTCCGCGCCGAACAGGCCCAGCGGCTGGCCCGCGAGGCCATCGCCCGCGAGATGCACGACGTACTGGCCCACCGGCTCACCCTGCTCAGCGTCCACGCCGGCGCCCTGGAATTCCGCCCCGACGCACCCGCGCCCGAGGTCGCACGCGCCGCCGGGGTCATCCGGGACAGCGCGCACGAGGCCCTCCAGGACCTGCGCGAGATCATCGGGGTGCTCAGGACCCCGGGCGACGGCGAGGAGAACCGGCCGCAGCCCACCCTGGTGACGCTCGAAGCCCTGACCGCCGAGTCCCGGCAGGCCGGGATGTCGGTCACCCTGCACAACAAGGTCGAGGACCCCGCCACCGTCCCCGCCGCCACCGGCCGCACGGCCTACCGCATCGTCCAGGAAGGGCTCACCAACGCCCGTAAACACGCGCCGGGGGCCGCCGTCACCGTCACCGTCGCGGGCAGCCCCGGCGCCGGACTGACCGTCGAGGTACGCAATCCGCCGCCGCCCGGGGACGTGCCGAAGGTGCCGGGGTCGGGCCAGGGGCTGATCGGGCTCACCGAGCGGGCCACCCTCGCGGGCGGACGTCTGGACCACGGCGCGACGGGCGGCGGCGGCTTCCGGCTCGCCGCCTGGCTACCCTGGCCCGGGTGACCATCAGGCTTCTCGTCGTGGACGACGACCCCCTCGTACGCGCCGGGCTCGCCCTCATGCTCGGCGGCGCCGCCGGCATCGAGATCGTCGGCGAGGCGGCGGACGGCTCCGAGGTGCCCGCGCTGGTGGCCGCCGTCCACCCCGATGTGGTGCTGATGGACATCCGGATGCCGGGCGTGGACGGGCTGACGGCCACCGAACGGCTGCGGAGCGGTGCCGGTGCGCCCGAAGTCGTCCTGCTCACCACCTTCCACGCCGACGAACAGGTGCTCCGTGCGCTGCGCGCTGGCGCGGCCGGGTTCGTCCTGAAGGACACCCCGCCCGCCGAGATCGTCGCCGCGGTCCGCCGGGTGGCGGCCGGTGATCCGGTGCTCTCGCCCGCCGTCACCCGGCAGCTGATGGCCCATGCGGCGGGCGGCGCGGCCGACGACCGCGCGGTGCGGGCCCGTACCCGGCTGGGCCAACTCTCCGGCCGGGAGAGGGAGGTGGCGGTCGCCGTCGGACGCGGCGAGTCCAACGCGGCGATCGCCGGGACCCTCTATCTGAGCGTGCCCACGGTCAAGGCCCAGGTGTCACGCATCCTGGCCCGGCTCGGCCTCAACAACCGTGTCCAGATCGCGCTGCTGGTCCACGACGCGGGCTTCCTCGACGGGGACGGCGACGTACGCTGAGGCGATGACGCTGATTGATCTGCGGCAGGACACCGAAGACTTCAACGCGAATCCCTATCCGTACTACGAGAAGATGCGCGCGGCCGGCCCGGTGCACCGCATCCGCACCCAGGAGACCGACGCTGCGGGCGTCTGGCTCGTCGTCGGCCACGAAGAGGCGCGGGCCGCGCTCAACGACCCCCGGCTCATCAAGGACTCCCGGCAGATCAACGGCTGGCAGGACGAGTCGGCCGGCATCTTCACCAACATGCTGGACACCGACCCGCCCCAGCACACCCGGCTGCGCAAGCTGGTGGTACGGGAGTTCACCGCGCGCCGCGTCCAGGCGCTGCGCCCGCGTGTGCAGCAGATCACCGACGCCTGCATGGACGCGATGCTCGCGGCCCCGGAGCGTACGGCCGATCTGGTCGACTCGCTGGCCTTCCCGCTGCCGATGACCGTCATCTGCGAACTGTTCGGGGTGCCCGACCTGGACCGGGCGAGCTTCCGGGTCTGGTCCAACGAGCTGATCGGCCCGACCGGCGGCGACCGGGAGAGCGCGGCAGCGCAGGCGATGAGCGACTACCTCGTCTCGCTCATCGAGTCCAAGCGGAAGCAGCCGGGCGACGACCTGCTGAGTGCGCTGATCCGGGCGCGCGACGAGGACGGCGACCAGCTGTCCGCGCAGGAACTCGTCGGTATGGCCTTCCTGTTGCTCGTCGCCGGTCATGAGACCACCGTCAACCTGATCTCCAACGGGGTGCGCGCACTCCTCGACCACCCCGGGCAACTGGCCGCGCTGCGCGCCGACATGAGCCTGCTGGACGGCGCTGTCGAGGAAATGCTGCGCTACGACGGCCCGGTCGAGACCGCCACCTACCGCCATGCCGCGCGACCGCTGCGGATCGGCTCCGTCGACATCGCGGCGGGCGAGCCCGTGCTGGTCTCGCTCGGCTCGGCCGACCGCGACCCGGCCCGCTTCCCGGACGCCGACCGGTTCGACATCCGGCGCGCCCCGCAAGGGCACCTCGCCTTCGGGCACGGCATCCACTTCTGCCTGGGAGCACCGCTCGCCAGGATGGAGGGCCGGATCGCCGTCCGTACGCTGCTCGAACGCTGCCCCGGGCTGGCGCTCGACCAGGACGCCGGGGCGTACCAGTGGATTCCGGGACTTCTGATGCACGGGGTGCGGAAGCTGCCGGTGCGCTGGTGAGGCCGGCCCCGCGGCCCGGCGCCCGGCGAGGGCAACGACAAGGACAACGACGACGAGGGGGAGCGGCACGGTGAGCGGACTCGACCTGGAGCTGGCCCGCCGGACACTGGACGCGCAGCCGTTCAGCCGTCTCCTCAGGGCGCGTGTCACCGCGTTCGGCGACGGGGCGGCCGTCCTGGAGGTGGACGTCCGCGACGAACTGCTCCAGCAGAACGGCTTTCTGCACGGGGGAGTGCTGGCGTACGCGGCGGACAACGCGCTGACCTTCGCGGCCGGGACCACGCTGGGGGCCGCCGTGCTGACCGGTGGCTTCTCCATCCAGTACGTACGGCCCGGCGCGGGCCGTACGCTCGTCGCCCGCGCCGAAGTGGTGCACACCGGGCGCCGTCAGGCCACCGTCCGCTGCGATCTGGTCATGGTGCGCGACGACGGCGACGAGGTGCTGTGCGCGGTGGCGCAGGGGACGGTGCTCCCGGCCGCACCGTCCTGACCGGTCGCCGGCCGCGCCGCCCGCGGGGCGTACCGGTTCAGCCGGTGGCGAGCTCGTCCGCGCGGACCGG
>NZ_JAAGLN010000401.1 GCF_010548145.1 Streptomyces sp. SID10853 | reverse complement strand
GCCAGCCGCGGTGCCCGGCGTCCCACCGCTCGCCGCTGTTCGGATAGGCGACCACCGGCTTGCCGGTGGCCGAGGACGCCGCCTCCACGGCCCGGTCCACGTCCCCGGACGCACAGCAGTTCACCCCCACGGCGATCACCTGGTCCAGGCCGGCCGCGAGCGCGAACGCATCGGCCGGCGGCTGCCCGGCCCGGGTGCGGCCCCCCGCCACGGTGTACGAGAGCCAGAGCGGCGTCCCGCAGCCGTCGGCCGCCCGCAGCATCGCCTCGGCCTCGTCGGTGTCCGGCACCGTCTCCAGCGCGAGTACATCGGGGCCGGCCGCGGCCAGCGCCTCGATCCGCGGCCGGTGGAAACGCTCCAGCTCCCGGACGGAGAGGCCGTACCGCCCGCGGTACTCGCTGCCGTCGGCGAACATCGCGCCGTACGGGCCGACGGAGGCCGCGACCCAGACCTCGCGCTCCACCGTCCCGGCGGCCTCCCGGGCCAGTCGCACACTGCGGGCCAGCAGCCGTGCGGCCTCGGCCCGGGCGGTCCCGCGCCGTGCGAAGCCCTCGAACGTGGCCTGGTAGCTCGCGGTGATGAGCACCTGGGCGCCCGCCCGTACATACGCCGTGTGCGCTGCCACGATCTGCCCGGGGTCGTCGGCGAGCAGGCGTGCCGACCAGAGCGCGTCGGAGAGATCACAGCCCTGCGCCTCCAGCTGGTTGGAGAGGCCGCCGTCGAGAACGACGGTGGACTCCTCCAGCGCGGCGGCGAGCGTACGGACGGGACGCACCCTGACTCCTGCCTCCTTCAGTGCTCCTGCCTACTTCAGCTGGGAGAGGACCTGCGAGGAGATCAGCTCCAGGTGGTCCAGGTCGTCGAGGTCGAGCACCTGGAGATAGATGCGCGACGCGCCGATGGCCCCGTAGCGGCCGATCTTGTCGACGACCTCGGCGGGCGAGCCGCCGAGCCCGTTCGCCTTCACGTCCGCCGTGTCACGCCCGATGGCCTCCGCACGGCGCGCCACCTCGGCGTCGTCCTTGCCGACACAGACGACCAGGGCGTTGGAGTACACCAGGTCGTCCGTCCGGCCCGCCGCCTCGGCCGCCGCCCGCACCCGTCCGAACTGCCGCTCGCTGTCCTCGATGGAGGCGAACGGGATATTGAACTCGTCCGCGTACCGCGCGGCCAGCCGGGGCGTACGGGTCGCCCCGTGCCCGCCGATCAGCACGGGCACCTTCGCCTGGGCGGGCTTGGGCAGCGCGGGCGAGTCGCTGAGCTGGTAGTACGTACCGTCATAGCTGAAGGTCTCACCGGTCCTGGTCTCCCAGAGCCCGGTGATGATCGCCAGCTGCTCCTCCAGCCGGCCGAACTTCTCCTTGGGGAACGGGATCCCGTACGCCCGGTGCTCCTCCTCGAACCAGCCTGCCCCCAGGCCCAGTTCCACCCGGCCCCCGGACATCTGGTCGACCTGCGCCACCTGGATGGCCAGGACACCTGGCAGCCGGAACGTGCCCGCCGTCATCAACGTCCCGAGGCGGATCCGCCGGGTCTCGCGGGCGAGCCCCGCCAGTGTGATCCAGGCATCGGTGGGGCCGGGCAGGCCGTCGCCCGATCCCATCCGCAGATAGTGGTCCGAGCGGTAGAAGGCGTCGAAGCCGAGGTCCTCGGTCGCCTTGGCGACGGTCAGCAGAGTGTCATAGCTCGCCCCTTGCTGGGGCTCGGTGAAGATTCGAAGATCCATGCATCCATCCTGCACCTTCGGCCGTCCCCCCGGGGGCCCCGCAGTGCCCGTCCGGCCGATGTGCGCCGATTCCCCACCCAGCAGGGGAGCAGCCCCCGATTCCCCGCACGGCCGGAGAAACCCGCCCAGCCACGCTGCCCGCACCCGCAGCACGCACCCTGTGCCCGTACCCCGCGCACGCACCCTGCGCCCACAGCCCACAGCCCCACCTCCGCGAGCGCTCTCTCTCCGCCGGCCCCACCTGTGCCGCCCTACCTCTGAGCCCGCCCTACTGAGCCCGCCCTACCTCCGTGCCCGCCCTACCTCCGTGAGCTCTCCGCGTCCCGCTCCTCCAGCCTCCGCAGCATTCCGCGCACCCGGTCGCCCGACTCGTCAGCCGCGTCCATGGCCTCGATGCACTGCCAGTAGACGGACTCCTCGTCCGTACCGCAGGCGACACCGACCAGGGCTATACCGACCTCGCCCAGCAGCACCCCGAGCACTGTCAACGCCTCGCGCACATCGGACACTTCGGTCAGCTGCGCGGCCCGTATCAGCCCGCCGCGCACCGTCGGCACTTCGAGCGCCCCGCAGCCCCGGCCGCCCGATTCCCCGAGAGCCCGCGCGTCGGCCCGCAGCTCCTGCGGACCGTGCAGTGCCAGATGTCCGCCCACGGCGCGGGCGAGCGCCTGTGCCTGCCACGCCTCCACCATGGTGTCCAACTCCGGGACGCTCCGCGCCAGAGCGTCCCGGCTGATTGCGATGAGCCGCACCCCGTCCATCTCTGTCCCCGTTCGTATGACTTGCCGTCTCCCCTTTCATTACCCAGAGTGAAGGCGTCTGGACCATAAAGCCAGGGGAATTCGGAAATCTGTGGATGCAAGGAACATTGTTGATAACTCACTCACTCCGGAGAGTGACGAACCTCGGGATGCTTCGCCGGGAAACGTGTCTCATTTCGGTCAATTTTGTCGGAAAGTGCCGCAAGGGCGTCGATGCCCAGCACCTCGCAGAACTGCAGCAGATACGCGAGCACATCGGCGACCTCGTCCGCGACCCGGTGCGCCGACCCCGGCTCCTCCATCACCCGGGCCGACTCCTCGGGCGTCAGCCACTGGAAGATCTCGACCAGTTCGGACGCCTCCACACTCAGCGCCGCCGCCAGGTTCTTGGGCGTGTGGTACGGCTGCCAGTCCCGCGCCGCGGCGAACTCGGCCAGCCGACGCTGCAATCGCGCTACATCCAGTTCTGTCACACGCCCAGATCTACCACCGAGACGCCCGGCAGATCATCCGCCCACCGTGCGTCCGACGCGGTGCCCACCACCCTGATGTGCCCCTGCCCGCAGATCGCCGCGGCGAGAGCGGCGAGTTCACGCGCCTGCCGTGCGTCGAGCGAGCGGTCGAACCCGTCGGCCAGGACCGTCAGCGACTGCATCGCGGGCGGCACCTCTCCCGCCGGATCCACCGCGAGCACCCCGGGACCGGTCAGCAGCACCAGCGCGAACGCCAGATAGCGCAGCTCGCCCTCGCCCAGCCGCTCCACCGGAGTGCCCGTACCGCTGCCCCTGCCGAGCACCGCCCGTACCCGACCGTCCGTCAGCTCCTCGGCCGCGAGCCCCGCCACCGGCCCCGCACACCCGGCACGCGCCGCGGCCACCAGCTGCCGGTGCCGGTTGGCGCACTCGGACTGGGTGCGGTACAGCACCGAAGCCAGGTTGTCGCAGCCC
>NZ_JAAGLN010000400.1 GCF_010548145.1 Streptomyces sp. SID10853 | reverse complement strand
CCGCCACCGCGCACGCCCAGCTCCGGGCCGCCGAGGCTGTCGCGGTGGCGGCGGACGCCCAGCCGCCCGACTCCGCGGCCGGGGAGCTGCTGCACACCCTGGGCCGGCTGTTCGCCCTGGAACGCATCGCGCCCCGGAGCGGCGATCTGCTGAACGGGGGTTTCATGGAAGGCCGGCACATCGCCGCGCTCCCGGCCGAGGTGGACCGGCTGGCCGCCCGGGTCGCGGGGCAGGCGCGGCTGCTGACCGAAGCGTTCGACCTGCCCGGGGAGTGGCTGGCGGACGTGCCGCTCACAGCCCGCGCGGCCGCGGAGTGTCCCTCGGCGTACGACGACCCCGAGGGCCCCTGGCACCGTACGGCCGGGGAGGCGCGGTGGTGAACCGGCTCCTGCTGCGTGCGGTGCTGTTCGGGTACTGGGGCACGGTCCATGTGCTGTCCCGTACCAGCCGCCGGGACCGGCGGCGCGGCCCTGTCCCGGCACGGCGTACGGCGCCGGTTCCCGAGGGGTGAAAAAACCTTCCCTCACCGCGTAACCGGAAGATCGTTCAGCCGTTGGACCGACGTCCATGAGATGCGATTCATCCGTATTCCAGCCGCTTTGTATTCCGTCCGCTTTGAATGTCCGTCCGCTTTGTATGAAGGGGAATGTCATGTCCGAGCTGCACCCGACCCTTGTCGACGTCCTGACCAACACCTTCAAGGTCCCCGCCGTCGAACTCCGTCCCGAGGCCACCATGGACGACCTGGAGATGGACTCACTCGCCGTCGCGGAGCTGGGCGTCATCGTCAAGGAGACCCTGGGTGTCGAGGCCGACGCCGACTCCGCCTACAAGGGGGCCACGCTCGGCCGGATCAGCCAGTTCCTGACCGAGGCCACCGCGGCCACCGTGGACACCGCGGCCACCCAGGCCACTGCGGCCGGCGCCCGATGACGCTCCCTCCTGTCGCCGTCACCGGCCTGGGCATGGTCACCCCGGTGGGCAACGACACGGAAGCCACCTGGCGGGGGGTGTGCACGGGCCGCTCCACCGCCCGTACCGTTCCCGAACTGGACGGCTGCGCCATCGACTTCGCCTGCCAGGTCACCGGAATCGACCTGGCGGACGCCGTCGGCGGCCGGGCCGTCTACCGCATGGGGCGCTACGTCAGGCTCGCGGTGCTCGCCGCCGAGGAGGCCGTCGCCGACGCCGGCCTCTCCCCGGCCGGCTGGGACGGCACCCGGGTCGCGATCGTCATCGGCACCAGCAGCGCGGGCTCGACCGGGCTGTACGAGCAGTCGGTCGCCCTGGAACGCCGTGGCCCCGAGGCGACTTCGCCGCTGGGCACCCTGCTCACCGTCCCCAACATGGCGGCCGCCGAGGTCGCCATCAGGCTGCGGACCACCGGGCCGAGCCTGGCGCCCTGCACGGCCTGCTCGTCCGGTGCCACCGCGCTCTCGGTGGCCCGCGATCTGCTGGTCACCGGGCAGTGCGACATCGCCGTCGCGGGTGCCACCGAGTCGATCGTCGACCGGCTCGCCCTGACCGGGTTCGCACGGTCGGGGGCCGCCGCGCTGCGGGCCGGGGAGGAACCCCCGGACATCAGCCGCCCGTTCGCCGCCGACCGGCGGGGTCTGGTGATGGGGGAGGGCGCCGCCGTCATGGTCCTGGAGCGCGAGGCCGACGCCCTGGCCCGGAACGTCGCCCCGCGTGCCCTGCTGGCCGGGACCGGTGCCACCACCGACGCGTACCACCCGACGAGTCCACGGCCCGACGGGTCGGTCGCCGGGGCGGCCGTGGACGCCGCGCTGCGGGACGCGGGCTGGTGCGCGGCTGACGTCGGCCACGTCAACGCCCACGGCACATCGACCCTGCTCAACGACGCCACCGAGGCCGGGCTGATCGCCCGCGCCTATCCGCACCGGCCCCCGGTGACCGCGCCCAAGGGTGTGCTCGGTCACTGCATGGGTGCGGCCGGCGCCATCGAGGCGGGGCTGACCGTCCTCACCCTCCAGCACGGACTCGTACCCCCGGTCGCCAATCTGACCGCCCCCGCACCGGAGTTCGACATCGACTGTGTCACCAAGCAGCCCCGCCGGGTGCGGGTGTCGCGCGCGGTCAGCCACTCGTTCGGATTCGGTGGGCACAACGCCGTGCTCGCCTTCCAGCGGGCCTGACGGGGGGCGGGGGGCGATCCCTTTCCCGGGGCGCTGCTCTCTGTGGCGCCGCTTCCTGGGGTGGCCCTTTCCGTGGTGGCCCCTTCCGTGGTGGCGGCCCGCAAGGGCGCGGGCCGGCACCACGGCGATCCGGGCGTCCGGCTCGCGTTCCCGGCAGACCCTTGACAGGTGCTGGGCGCACCCGCATCCTTTCGCCAGAAAACGCAACGGCGTTGCGTTTTCCGCAACGGAAGACGGATGACGGACCACGCAGGCTAAGGAGGTCGCTCCCATGACGGAACGCGGCGCCGACCCCACGACCACCCCGCCCGACGCCGGGCCGCAGCCGGCCGGCGTCCTGCAGACGGTGGACCGCGCGCTCCTCGTCCTGCTGACGTTCACCGAACAGCGCCCCGAGTGGGGTGTGAGCGAACTGGCCCGCCACCACGGCTGGGACAAGGCGGTCGTCCAGCGGCTGGTGACGACCCTGACGGCGCGCACTTTCCTGATCTGCGACGGCACCACCCGCCGCTACCGCCCGGGCCCCGCACTCTCCCGGCTCGCCCGGGTCAGCGAACACAGCGGTGTGCTCTCCTCGCTGGCCCGTCCGGTCCTTGCCCGGCTGCTCCGCGAGACCGGTGAAAGCATCGTGCTCAACGTCCCGCACGGCGGCAGCTACCGCTGCGAGGCCGCGGTCGACGGCACCGGGCCCGTCCGCTACACCGCGATCATCGGCGCGGTCATTCCCGGCCACGCCGGAGCCTCCGGGCACACGATCTTCGCGTACCACCCCGAACGCGAGGTCCGGCAGATGTTCGGGCCGACCGGGCTGACCCGCTTCAACGACCGCACCATCACCGACCTCTCCGCCCTGCTCGCCTGTTACGAACGGGTCAGGGCGGACGGCCACTGCGTCAGCCACGGCGAGTACGACGAAGCCGTGACCGCCGTCTCCGCCCCCGTCTTCCAGGGCGACGGAGTCGCCGCCTCCCTCACCGCCATCGGCCCGTCCCACCGGGTGGACCGGGCGACCGACACCCTGGTGGGTCTGGTACGCGCCGGGGCGGCGGAGATCACCGCCGCACTGGGCGGCTGACCGCCGGCAGGACCCCGCGCGGCCCGCCGCCCGCCGCCCCGCCCTCACCATCCGTACCTATCGCCCCAGCGCTCACAGCCGCCCCACCTGACCCGCACTCCGCGCCGCGTCCCGCCCGCGCCCCGGCGTGCCGCGTGCTGCCCTCGCACGCCACGCCACAGGGTCACTACGTCACCAAGCCATCGAGTCACCAAGACCCCAAGAGCCCCCCCGCCCCCACCCCCCCCCACCCCCCCCCCCCGCCCCCCACCCCCCCCCCCCC
>NZ_JAAGLN010000003.1 GCF_010548145.1 Streptomyces sp. SID10853 | reverse complement strand
CCGGGCGGCGCGGCTGCGGGCCGCGGACGAACTGCTGGCGCTGGTCGACTCCCCGGTCTCCGACGCGACGGCCCTGGACTCCGCGCTGACCGCCTGCGGCCTCCCGGCGCGCGGCCACTACCGCGTGATCGTGGCCGCGCTGGGTGCCCACAGCGCACAGCAGAACGAGGGGGCCGCGGCGCGGGCCGCACTGACCGAGGCACTGAGCCATGCAGCGGCCGGCCCGTTCGCGGTGGGGCTGCGGCCCGGCGGCACAGCGGTGGCCGTACTGCACACGGGCCGGGACGAGGACTCCGGACGGCCCGCTGTCGACCAGGCGTGGTCGCTGCTGCACGCCTGCTCCCCCGACACCCCGCTGCACGCGGGCATCAGCGACAGCACCCCGGGGCCCGGCGGCCTCAACTCGGCTCTGGGGCAGGCCCGTTACGCGCTGGCCACCGCGGCCACCACGTCGGCGGGGGCCGACCGGGTCACCGCGGTCGACGACCTCACCTCACTGGACGCGCTGCTGGCCGGTATCCCCACCGACGTACGCACGGCCTTCAGCGCCAACGCCCTGGGCCCCCTGGCCGATGGCTCCAGCAGTTCGCACCGTGTGCTCCTGGAGACGCTGGAGTCCTTCCTCGACCACAACTGCTCCTGGACCCGCACCGCGGAGGCCCTGCATCTGCACGTCAATACGGTGCACTACCGCATCCAGCGCGTGGAGGCCCTGACCGGCCGCGGACTCTCCAACCTGGACGACAAGCTCGATCTGCACGCCGCGCTGAAGTGCCGCTAGTGCCTCTGAGGGCGGCCCGCCGCTGAGGCCGTCACATGAAGTGCGGCTGTCGGCGGCTTACGGCTGATCGGCGGGCTTACCGCTGACGCCTGCCGCATGCCCCTTGTTCGCATGCGGCCTGCCGCATGCCCCTTGTTCGCATGCCCCTTGTCCGCGGGCCCTTGTCCGCAGGCCCCTGTCCGCAGGCCTACTGCCGGTCGACATGGACATTGGTCGACTTCACCCGGGCCGTCGCGGTGACGCCGACCACGATGCCCAGCTCATCGACGGCCTCCCGGCTCACCAGGGAGACCAGTCGGTGCGGCCCCGACTGGATTTCGACCTGGGCGACCACATCGTCGACGGTGACCCGGGTGACGATCCCGGCGAACGAGTTCCGTACGGAGGTGTAGACCTCCCCCGGCACCGGATGCAGGCCCTCGGCCCGCCCCTTGGCGAAGGCCGCGAGGCTCACTCCGTCGATGACGCGGTTGCCGGAACCGTCCCGGTCCATGGCGATCTGCCCCCCGTCGGCCCAGCGGCGGACGGTCTCAGGGCTCACACCGAGCAGTCCCGCTGCCTGGCCAATGCTGTACGACGGCATTCCAGCACCCTAGAGCCTGCCCGCCGGAAGCGAACGGGCGGATCGCGGTAGGCCGGCCGTCAGGGCGGGCCCGTACGGGACAGCGGCTCCAGGACCCTGACGGCGCCCGGGTACCGGTTCGTCCCCGCGGCCGACGAGAGGGCGGCAGACCGGGCCGGACCATGGAACAGCGCGATGCCCGACAACAGCGCCGCGGACAACCGCAGGTGAACGACAGGCAAGTGAACGACACAGCAGTGGACAACAGCAGAGAGGACCGCCATGAACGCCCGGAGCCCGCACCCGGCCCCGCTCTCCCATGAGCGCCTGAACCACCCCCGCAGCCTCGCCGCCTTCCGCACCACGAAGCTGCTGGCCACGGGCTACCTCGCGATCAGCGTCGCGACCCTGGCGGTCATCGCCCTGCTCCGCAACAACACCTCCGCGGTGAACGACGCCGTCTGGACCCGCGGCGGCTTCGTCGTCCTCAGCGCATCGGTCACCTGTCTCTGCGCCGCACGCGCCGCGCGCGGCTCCCGCGGCGCGTACCGCAGGCTCCGGATCCTCTCCGGGGTCATGGTGCCGGTCATCGCACTGATCATCGCGCTGCCCGGCACGTTCCCCCTGTGGATGAAGACCGACCAGGGCCTCTGCGGGCTGGTGCTGCTGGGCATCGTCGCAACGGTCAACGGCAAACACCTGCGCGAGCTGTTCGCCGGGCGGTAGCCGACGGGGCCGTGCGCCGCTGAGGGCCGCGCCGTAGGTTGACCGGATGACCGCTACCGCATCCTCCACCGCATCGCAGGAGGCATTCCTGCTGGCCTTCCACGCCGGGCGTCCAGCCGTGACCGCAGAGGCGTTCGGCGGCGGCCGGGCTCCCGACGGCCGGTCCAGTTACGAGATCCTGTGCGACCAAGTGGCCGGAAGCAGGCGGGTGCTTGACCTCGGCTGTGGCGACGGTCTGCTGCTGGAGCTCCTGGCCCGCACCGACGGCAGAGAGCTGGCCGGGTTGGACCTGTCCCCGGATTCCCTGGCGCTGGCACGGCGCCGGCCGGCGCTGTCAGGGGCGAGGCTCGCAGAAGGCCGCGCCCAGGAGCTGCCCTTCGCCGACGGAAGCTTCGACGCCTGCGTCTCGCACATGGCGCTCATGCTGATGGGCGAGATCGACCGCGTGGCGGCCGAGGTGGCCCGTGTGCTGTCTCCCGGCGGGATGCTCGCGTGTGTACTGGGACACGGCGCCCTCGGTGGCGAGGCTTACGAGCGCTTCATCGGGCTGCTCCGTTCCACCATCGGGGAGTTGCCCGCATCGCGGCGCGTTCCGTCGCTGGGTGACCGCAGGACCCGCAGACGTGAGGGGCTCGACGAGATCCTTGGAGCGGTGGGCTTCACGGCGGTGGAGTGGGAGAGCGTTCCCATCGATCTGAGCGGCCCCGCGGAGCAGGTATGGGCCTCCGTGTCCGGCCTCTACGACCTCGGCCCCCTCGACCAGGACACCGTCGAGCGCTTGCGTGCGGCCTTCTTCGCCGAGATGCGGGAGATGACCGCACCGGACGGACAGGTCCCGTGCGTCTTCAGGATCCACGTCGCGACGGCACGGCTGCGCGAGGACCTCAGCTGACCGGTCCGTCCGACGGCATCTGACGAACTCCACCGGAACCGAGGCCGGTTCGCTGGAACTGATCGGGTACGGGGGCCAGGTCAACACCGTCCGCCCGGCGGCGACCGCGGCCGCCCAGCGCGACGCGATCCTCAAGGCCGACTTCCACACCGTCTGGGCCGACGAGGCCGACGACGCGGCCGGGCTCGCCTGGGTACGGGACTTCTACCGCGCCGTGTTCCATCACACCCTCGCGGTCCAGCGCCCCTGACGGACGGGGTGCGCCGGCTCCGTTCGCACAGTGTCGGCGCCCTGTCAGTTCTGTGTCGGTGCCGCATCGGTGCTGTGTCGGCGGCCTGTCGGTGACCGCGCCGAGGATGGCCGTACGGCACCGAATCCGGGAGGTCCACCATGCCGAACAGCACGCGCCCGCACCGCTCACGTACCACCTCCGTCCTGGTCTCCGGTGCGGGTATCGCGGGGTCGGCCCTCGCCTACTGGCTGGACCGCTACGGCTTCCGCGTCACCGTCGTCGAACGCGCACCGGACCTCCGCGGCGGCGGGCAAGCGGTGGACGTACGGGGCAGCGCCCTCCGTGTCATCGAGCGGATGGGCCTGCTGGAGGACGTCAGGGCCGGGGCGACCGGCCTGCGCGGCATGTCCCAGGTCGACGGGGACGGCCGCGAACTGTGCCGTACCACCGAGCGGACGGCCAGCGGCGGCCCCATCGACAGCCCGGACGTGGAGATACTCCGCGACGAGCTGGCCGGACTGCTGGTACGGGCGGCCGGGCCCGGCGTCGAGTATCTGTTCGGCGACTCGCTCACCACCCTCGTCCAGCACGCGGACGGCGTACAGGCCCGCTTCGCGAGCGGTAAGGAGCGTGCGTACGACCTGGTCGTGGGCGCCGACGGCCTGCACTCGGCCACCCGCCGCCTGGTCTTCGGCCCCGAGACCGACTACCTGCACCCGGTCGGCACCTACATCGCCTCGTGGAGCGCCCCCAACCACCTCGGCCTCGACCGCTGGGAGGTCGTCCACCGGACCGGCGGCAGCGAGAGCGCCTGGGGCTGCATGGCCATGACCGTGCGGGACAACAAGGAGCTGCGGGTCTTCGTCGGTTTCGACTCCGACGAGCCGCTCGAACGGCTGCTGCCGCGCGACACCGGGCAGCAGAAGCGGCTGGTGGCCGAGTACTGCGCCGGGCTTCGCTGGGAGGTACCGCGTTTCCTCAAGGCGATGTGGGAGGCGGACTCCTTCCACTACGACGTGATCGCGCAGATCCGTATGGACCGCTGGACCCGCGGCCGTGTCGCCCTGCTCGGCGACGCCGGATACTGCTGCTCCCCGGCCACCGGGCAGGGCACGAGTGTGGCGCTGACCGCGGCCTACGTACTCGCCGGGGAGCTGCACAGGGCCGGCGGTGACCACCGGGCCGCCTTCGCCGCCTACGAGGAGGGGCTGCGGGGGTATGTGACGGCCAATCAGGCACTGCTGGACCTGGGCATGCGCGAAGCAGACAGGGAAGCGGGCCAGGCGGCAGGCCGGGAAGCAGGTACGGCCGAGGGTGAACCGGCCGATGGGGCCCCTGCCCCGGGCTCGGGCTCCGATCCCCAGAACGTGTCGTCCTTCGATGAACCCTCCTTCGAGAAGACGGCCGCCTTCCGCGCCGCCACACTCTTCGAGCTGCCCGACTACTGACAGGGCCGCCTACTGACGGAGGCGGCTACTGACAGAGGCGGCTACTGACAGAGGTGGCTACTGACAGGGCCGCCTAATGGCAGGCCCGGCTGCCGCAGGCGGCCGGGGCAGGGCTTGCCCGGGCGCCGTTTGCCGGTGCGGCGGTGTGCCCCGCGTGTCCACGGGCCGGAACGCGCCGCGGCAGGGAGGCTGCACGGATGCAAGCCGTACTGCACGCACTGTCGATCGCCGGTTCCATGACCTGGGAGATCACTTGGGCCCTGATTCTCGGGTTCACTCTGTCCGCTGTCGTCCAGGCGGTGGTACGCAAGTCCACCGTCGTCTCCCTCCTCGGTGACGACCGCCCCCGCACCCTCGCCGTAGCGGCCGGACTCGGTGTCGCCTCGTCCTCGTGCTCCTACGCGGCGGTGGCGCTCGCCCGCTCGCTCTTCCGTAAAGGCGCGAACTTCACCGCGGCGATGGCCTTCGAGATCGCCTCGACCAACATGGTCGTCGAACTCGGCGTCATCCTGGCCCTGTTGATGGGCTGGCAGTTCACCGCCGCCGAGTTCACCGGCGGCCCCCTCATGATCATCGCGCTGGCACTGCTCTTCCGGCTCTTCCTGCGCGACCGACTGCTGCGCCAGGCGCGCGAGCAGGCCGGGCGCGGTCTGGCCGGGTCGATGGAGGGCCACGCCGCGATGGACATGTCCGTCCGGGGAGAGGGCTCCTTCGGGCGGCGGCTGTTCTCCCGGGAAGCCTTCACGGCGACCTCGCACGTCTTCGTCATGGAGTGGATGGCGATCCTGCGCGACCTGGTGATCGGCCTGCTGGTCGCCGGAGCGATCGCCGCCTGGGTCCCGGACTCCTTCTGGCGCACCTTCTTCTTCGACGGCCACCCGCTGGCGTCCAAACTGTGGGGCCCGGTCATCGGCCCGCTGGTCGCCATGGCCTCGTTCGTGTGCTCCATCGGGAACGTGCCGCTCGCGGTCGTGCTGTGGAAGGGCGGCATCAGCTTCGGCGGTGTCCTGGCGTTCATCTTCGCCGACCTGCTGATCCTGCCGATCCTCACCATCTACCGGAAGTACTACGGCACGCGGATGACCGCCTTCCTGCTCGCCACCTTCTACGCGGCCATGGTCGTCGCCGGGTACATCGTCGAATTCGCCTTCGGCGGCCTGGGGCTCATCCCCGACCGGGCCGACGCGACGGTCCCGGCGGGCGGCGTCAGCTGGAACTACACGACCTGGCTGAACATCGCCTTCCTGATCCTCGGCGGCACACTGCTGGTGCGGTTCTTCCGGACAGGGGGCAGGGACATGCTCCGCATGATGGGCGGCGCTGACACCCAGGGCGGGCAGGGCTGACACCAACACCCCCGAGCACCAGCACCACCACACAGAGGTGAGCAGCACCGGCAGACCGGCGCGCCCCACCTCCTCGTGCCTAGCCGGCGGTGAAGTCCAGTACGAGACGTCCCCGCAGTCCGCCCTCGGCCATGCGCCGGTGCGCCCGGGACGCCTGGTCCGCGGGCAGTACGCCCGCCACGCGCAGGGTCAGTTCGCCGGCCTCGGCCTGGTCCCGCAGCCGGAGCAGGCGGGCGTGGTCGGTTGCTGCCTCGTTGACCCAGACCGGGTGCACCCGGACACCGCGGCCGACCGGGCCGTCCCAGCCGCGGACGACCGCGATCCCGCCGCGGTCCCGGACCGCAGGGACGACCAGTCCGTGCAGCATCGCCCCGTCGAGCACACCGTCCACCCCGTCGGCTGTGAGCGCGCGGAACCGGTCGGCGACATCGTCACCGCGTGGCACCACCTCATCGGCGCCCAGGCCGGACACCAGTCGGGTGTCGGCCGGCGAGGCGTCGGCCAGCACCCGCAGCCCGTCGCTCCTGGCCAGCTGCACCGCGTACCCGCCGAAGGCCCCGGCCGCCCCGGTCACCGCGACGGTGCCACCGGCCGGCACGGCGAGCAGGTCAAGCCCGAGGCGGGCGGTGAGGGCGTTCATCAGCAGGGTCGAGGCGGCCGGGAAGTCCACACCGGACGGCATCGGGGCCACCGAATCGGCGGGCACCACGACCAACTCGGCGTAGGCGCCCCCGCGCGGCCCGTAAGGGCGCACGATCGCGATCACCGGGTCCCCGGGCCTGAGCGCGGTGTCGGTGTCCGGCCCGATCGCGTCGACCACGCCCGCCGCGTCCATCCCTGGCACGTACGGCCCGGGGCGGCCGTCGAACCGCGCGCTCGTGGCGCCGGAACGGAGCAGCGTATCCGTGGGGTTGACCGCGGCGGCGTGCACACGGATGCGCACCTCACCGCTCCCCGGCTCCGGATCGGGCAGCTCGATCGCCCGCAGCACATCAGGTCCGCCGAACTCGGTCAGGCCGATCGCTCGCACAGTCCTCGCCTCCTTGCACGACAATCCCACGACAGTCTTTGTACGACAGTTATCAAACTATCGGCCACGGTACACGCATCCGCCGGCGCGTGGCTGTGCTCCTTCACATCACGGCAGCCAGCCAACCACTCACGGCCGCACCGGCGATGAGCCCGGCGTTGAGTACGATCCGGCGGTCTTCGCCGGTCAGGTGGACGGCGACCGCACCGATCTGCAGGAGTACGAAGCCGACGGCAGCGGCCGGTGCCAGCCAGGGGACGATGCCGGTCAGCAGCGGCAGGATCAGTCCGGCCGCGCCGAGTATCTCGACCGCCCCCAGCGCCCTCACGCCAGGCAGCGGTACGCGGTCGACCCAGGCCATCATCGGGCGGAGCTGATCACGGCTGCGGGTCACCTTCATCGCGCCCGAGTAGAGGTAGAAGAGGGCGAGAAGGCCCGCGACGGTCCAGTAGGCGATGTTCATCGTTTCCGTTCGTGGTTTCTGTGCATCGTTTCCGTTCAACGCTTCCGCTCAGCGCTTCCGTTCAGCGCTTCCCTTCAGCGCTTCCCTTCAGCGCTTCCGCGCATGGGCGGACCGGGGGGACCCGGCCCGCCGGGCTCAGGCGAAGCCGGTTGCGGGCTCGGTCGCGTAGTCGCTCATCGCTTCGCCGGTGGCCCGGGGCGTCAGCGGCCGGCCGCCGGGGCGAGCGCGCCCTGCTCTTCGCTTCTTCTTCGGTCATGCTCACGAGTGGACCGCCGGGGCCCCGCCGGTGTCCAAGACTCATCCTGCGGCGCCGATACCCCGTAGGTATCGTTACAGCGTGGAGCTACGGACCTTGGGCTATTTCGTGGCGGTCGCCGAGGAACTCCACTTCGGCCGGGCCGCCACCCGGCTGCATATGAGCCAGCCGCCGCTGAGCCGGGCGATCAAGCAGCTGGAGTCCGATGTCGGGGCCCCGCTGTTCGTCCGCTCCCCCGCCGGCGTCACGCTCACGCCGGTGGGCACGGTGCTGCTCGACGAGGCGCGGGCCCTGCTCGGCCATGCCGACCGCGTCCGGGTACGGGTGAGCACGGCGGCCGGCGCGGCGACCCTCACCGTCGGCATCCTGGGCGACGGCACCGACCCGGGAGTGGCCCGGCTGGCCGCCGCCTACCGTCGGCGCCACCCCGGCATCGACATCCGTGTCCGCGACACCGATCTGACCGATCCGACGTGCGGGCTGCGCGCCGGACTTGTCGATGTCGCACTGACACGGGCGCCGTTCGACGAGACCGCCCTGACGGTGCGTACGCTGCGGGCGGACCCGGTGGGTGTGGTCCTGCGCGCCGATGATCCGCTGGCCCGCCACGACCGGCTGCGGCCGGCCGACTTGAGCGACCGCCGGTGGTTCCAGTTCCCGCGGGGAACCGATCCCGTCTGGCAGTCGTACTGGAACGGCGGCAGGCCGCGCGAGGGCCCCGTGGTACGCGCCGTCCAGGAGTGTCTGCAGGCCGTGCTGTGGAACGGCACGGTCGGCCTGGCCCCGCTCGGGCACGACCTGCCCGCGGAGCTGGCCGTGGTACCGCTGGCCGGCATGGTGCCGAGCCGGGTCGTGGTGGCGTGGAACGACGGGGACACCAACCCGTTGATCCGCTCCTTCACCGAGATCGCCGCCACCGCGTACCGCCGCCACTGAACGGCACCGGCCACCGGCCGGTGGGGCAGCGACCAGCGGGGCGGCGACCGGTGGGGCGACGGCCGGTGGGGCGACGGCCGGTGGGGCAAGGGCCGTTGAGGCAGCGACCGGTGGGGCAGCGACCACCAGTGGGGCGACGGCCAGTGGGACAAGGACCGTTGAGGCAGCGACCGGTGGGGCAGCGACCACCAGTGGGGCGACGGCCAGTGGGACAAGGACCGTTGAGGCAGCGACCGGTGGGGCAGCGACCACCAGTGGGGCGACGGCCAGTGGGACCCAGTGGGGCGGCGGCCAGTGGGACAAGGGCCGTTGGGGCGGCGAGCGGTGCGACCGCCCGCGAAAGCCGGGCCCCGGCCCCTCTGCCGTGGACGGCCGTACGCCACGCGGGGCCGCCCACGGTGTGCGGTCCTGGTCCTACGCCTGATCCGCGGACTCGGCCGCGTCCGGCCGCTGGGTCGCGAGCCAGGCGTCGAAGGTGACGGTGCCGCGTGGCCCGGGGCCGGTCGGCAGGAGGTCCCCGCCGGCCAGGCCCTTGCCGACCTTGCCCGGCATCGCCAGCCGGATCACCGGCCGCCGCTCATGGCGTACCCGGGCCAGCCGGCGCACCATGTCCTGCATCCACAAGTGCTCCTCAGGACCGGCGAGTTCGGGTGCCATACCCATGGGCCGCCCGTGCGCGAGGGCGGCCAGCTGTCCGGCGACCTCCGTCAGCGCGACAGGCTGGCTGAGCATCTTCGGGGCGATCACCACGGGCCCCCTGCGGTCGAGCATCTGCGCGGCGAACTCATGGAACTGGGTGGCCCGCAGGACCGTGCCCGGGACAGGGCCTTCCAGCACCAGCTCCTCCTGACGGCGCTTGCCCCGGTAGTACCCGAGGCCGACCCGGTCGACGCCGACGATCGAGAGCGCGACATGGTGGGCCACGCCGGCCCTCCGCCCGGCAGCGAGCAGCTGGGCGGTGGCGGTCTCGAAGAAGGACACGGCGGCCTTGGCCCTCGTCGTCGTGATGTTGCTGACGTCGATCACGGCCTCGACGCCGTCGAGCTTCCGGTCGAGACCCTCGCCGGTGATGAGGTCGACACCGGCCGAGCGGGCCAGCACCACCGGCTCGTCGCCCCGGGCACGGAGCGCCGCGGCCACCCGCCTGCCGGTCCAGCCGGTGCCACCGGCAATCGCGATACGCATCAGTGCTGCGCTGCCCTTCTTCCGTCCGGAGTTCCCTCTGGAGACTGCGTGGAGCTGGAGACTGCGTGGAGGCCGAGGACTGGCCCCGGCCTTCCCTGTCTGTCCCCTCCACGATGCCGGACATGCCAGTGGGACGCATGGGGAAACCCCGACGCGGGACGGCCGACAGACGGGCGAAGGACAGGCAGCAGACGGACAGGCGGCGGACGGGCGGGGACAGGCGGCCGGCGGACAGGCGGCGGGGCGGGGACGAGCAGGGACGGCGGGGACGAGCAGGGACGGGCAGGAACGGACAGCCTTCCCCGTCGCAGGCCGCCGGTCAGGACGTGGACAGCAGCTCCAGCAGCCGCTCGACGGCAAGCGGCGGCCGGGAGATCCCCGCCGCGGTGCCCACCCGGACCCCGGCCGGAGGCAGCACGAAGGTGGTGGCGAGTGCCTCGGGTTGGGCGAAGACTTCGGTGGGCGTGCCGTCGAGGAGGACACCGCCCCGGGCGAGTACGACGATGCGAGTGGCATGACGGCGGGCGAACTCCACATCGTGGGTGACGGCGATCACCAGCTTGCCCGCGGCTGTGAGCTCGTCCACGAGCCGGCCGAGCAGCGCGTTGCCGGGTGCGTCCTGCGCCCCGGTCGGTTCGTCGAGCACGAGCACCGGGGTGTCCATGGCGACGACCGAGGCGACCGCGACCCGCTTACGGGCGGCGAGGCTGAGCTCGGAGGGGTTGCGGTGGCGCAGCTGCCGCAGGTCGAGGCGGGTCAGCGCGTCGTCAACCAACTGCCGTACCCGGTCGGCCGAGTGGCCCAGATTCTTGGCGCCGAAGGCGACTTCGTCCTCGACGGTGCGTCTGAAGAGCTGGTCGTCGGGGTTCTGGAAGGCGAGGGCCACCTGGTGGGCGAGGTGGGCGACCCGGTGTTCACGGGTGTCCCGGTCACCGATCAGCACCCGGCCCCCGGTGGGCTTCAGCAGGCCGTTGAGGTGCTTGGCCAGGGTGGACTTGCCGGCGCCGTTCTGTCCCAGCAGGCAGATGCAGCCGCTGTCCAGCGTGACCTCCAGCCCGTCCAGGGCCCGCACTCCGCCCGGGTACACATGGGTGACGCGCTCGGCCCGTACGGTCGTCGGGTCCGGGTCCGCCCCGGCGGCCGCTCCACCCGGCCCACCCGATCCTTCCGGCCCACCCCATCCACCCGGCCCATCCGATCCTTCCGGCCCATCCGATCCTTCCGGCCCATCCGGCCGACCGGGTCCATCCGGCCCATCCGGCCCATCCGGTTCGAGCGAGAGCCGCGCGGACTCACCGATCAGCGGCGCCAGCTCGGCTGCGGCCTCCGTCACGCTCAGGGGTACGGGGACGGCGTCCGCGATCACACCGCGACGGCGTAGCTCAAGGCCGATACGGACCGGCTCGGGCACGGTGACCGGCGCCTCCCGCTCGGCGGCGTGGCGCAGCACGGACCGGGGGTCGCCCTCGGCGGTGATCCGGCCTTCCTCCATGAGGATCAGCCGGTCCGCGTACGGGGCGTAGGAGGCGATGTCCTGCGAGCACAGCACGACGGTGAAGCCGCGGTCGTGCATACGGGAGATCACCTGGATCACCTCTTCGGCGCCCAGCGGGTCGAGCTGCGACGTCGGTTCGTCCAGGACCAGGAGTTTCGGGCGCATGGCGAGCACGGACGCGAGCGCGAGACGCTGGCACTGCCCGCCGGACAGGGCCTGTGGATGCCGGTCGGCGAGGTGTCCGATACCGACGGTCTCCAGACACTCGTGGACGCGGCGGCGGATCTCGTCGGCCGGGATGCCCAGGTTCTCCAGGGCGTAGGCGGCTTCGTCGAAGACGGTCGTGTTGGCGCCGGTCAGCTGGTCGTGCGGGGATTCGAAGACGTAGCCGACCGAGGCGGCGAGGTCGCCGATGGTGGCGGTTGCCAGGTCGTGGCCGTCGATGGTGGCGGTACCGGCGAACGGGCCGTCGAAATGGTGCGGTACGAACCCGGCCAGCAGCCGGCACAGGGTCGTCTTCCCCGCACCGCTGGGCCCGATCAGACCCGTGAAGCTGCCCTCTTCGAGGGTGAGTGAGACATCGCGCAGCACGATCTCGTCCGGCTCCGACGGGTAGGCGAAGACGGCGCTGTCGATGCGGACGAGAGGGGCGAGAGCGTCGAGGGGCGCGGTGTGGACGAGGGGGGTGTCGGTCATACCGGTCGGACCACCTTCAGGGTGAGTGCGGCGAGGAAGAGCAGTCCTGAGATCCACACCGCCGTCCGGTCGGCGGCGCCGTAGCGCTCCAGAGCGAGGTGGGTGCGTGTGCCGGTCCGGGAGAATCCGCGGGCCTCCAGCGCCATGGCGCGGGTGTCCGATGCGATCAGCGCCCCGGTGATCAGCGGGCCCAGCAGCGAGGAGAACGCCCTGATCCGCTGCCCGATACCGCCCCTGACATCGAGCCCGCGGGCCTGCTGGGCGGCGAGCACGGCTTGCGACCTGCGCTGCATGTCGGGTACGAACTCGATCGCGGCGAGGATCGCGTACCCGAACCGGGGCGAGACGCCACGGGCGGCGAGCCCGGCCGTGAGCTGCTTGGGGGTGGTGGTGAGCAGCAGGAGGAAGAAGGTCAGCAGCACGGTCGCCAGCCGGCCCAGGATCAGGGTGCCGTACAGGATTCCCTGGAGGCCGAAGCTGACGGGCCCCAGGGAGAGCAGGGTCGTGGTGTTGTCCGGGTTGAACAGGCCCTGGAGAAGGGCGAGGCTGATGCCGAACGGCAGCAGGACCGTCAGCACGGGCCGGATCAGCCGCCGGGCGAGACCGGCGGCCGCGGTGGTCAGCGCGACGAGGGCGACGACGGCCCAGACCATCCGGGCCCCGGGGAGCAGGAAGACGGTCGCGGAGAGCGAGGCGGCCCAGCTGAGTTTGGTGACCGCGTTGCGACGGTGCAGGAAGCCGTCGCCGGGGACGTAGCCAATCACGGGGTGTCCTGTCAGGAGGAGTCGGGGCTCAGCGCGGCAGGGAGAGACGGCCGAACGGTGGGCGGAAGCGCAGGGGGATGGACTTCGCGGCGTAGAAGGCCAGCAGCGCGGAGGCGGTCTTGTCGAAGGGTTCGACCAGGAAACTCGACTGGAAGACACTGGCGACCAGACTGGAGCCGAGGGCCGAGAAGGCACCCCGGACCGCGTCGACACCGGTCCCGGCCACCCCGCCGAACACGAAGATGCTGATCGGCGCCGTCACCAGCGTGGCGATGAGCATCATCACCAGGCCGGACACGATCACGCGGGGCAGCGACCTGAACATGCCCCAACGGGCCATGAAGCCCGCCCCCAGACCGATGAAAGCGCTGGTGACCGCGTACGGGAGCAGCGTCGGGTTGGCGGTCACCCCGAGCACCAGATTGGTCAGCACACCGGTCACGGCACCCACCCAGGGCCCCGCGATGATCCCGGTGAGCGCGGTACCGATCGAGTCGAGGTAGAGCGGCAGACGCAGGGTGGTGACCAGGACACCGCCGACGACGTTGATACCGACTCCGACGGGGATCAGCGCCCACGCGCGCGTGGTCAGCTGGGCCTTCATCCCGGGAAAGCGGTTGGACCGCAGACCGAAGCCGGGTGGCGGGACGTACTCGGCACCGTCGTCGGCCGGGGGGTGCACGGTGAGCATGAGCGGTACCTCCGAGGTGGGCGGCGGGGTGGTCAGAGGCTCGGGCGGAGCAGCACGGTCTCGGTGAAGTGGGCGCTGAAGTCACGGGGCCCAGCCCCCAGCGCGACCCGTCCGGTGTGCTCCGTACGCGCCGCGACGGCCGGCGGGCAGTCGTAGCTCCGGTTCGAATCCGCGGGCAGGAACACCGTCTGCCCACGGGTCAGTTGGCTCGCGCATTCCACGATCACGGTGCCGGTCTCGGCGGTGACGAAGGACTCGTCGGCCGCGACACCGACAGCGAGCGGGTCGTGCAGCGCGCCGCTGGCCTCGCCGGTGTGGTCCTCGTACGACTGCAGATACGCCCGCATCAGACGCGCCGTCAGTTCCTGGCCCGGGCCGGCGGCGTCGAGCCTGTTCAGGTCGGAGCGGCCGAAGCGCCAGCGGTTCGTGGCATCCAGACCGACCATGGTGTACGGGATGCCGCTGGAGACGACGATGTCCGCGGCGTCCGGGTCGGCCCAGACGTTGAACTCGGCCACGGGGTTCGTGTTGCCCGGCACCCGCGCGGCGCCACCCATGAACACCAGCTTGCGCACCCGGTGCGCGACCCGGGGGTCCAGCAGCAGCGCGGCGGCCACATTGGTCAGCGGGCCGATGGCGACGACGGTCAGCTCACCCTCGTACTCCTTCGACAGCCGCACCAGCGCGGAGGCGGCGCTCTCGGCGGGCTCGGGTGCGGTGGAGTCGGGCAGCACCTCGGTGCCCAGGCCGGTCGGGCCGTGGAAATCGGCGGAGAACTCGACCCGGCTGATGGGGCGGCCCGCGCCGCGGTGGACGGGGACGTCGCCGTCGATTCCGAAGGCGCGGGCCAGGCCGCGGGCGTTACGGAAGGTCTGCTCCACCGGCACGTTGCCGCCGACGGCGAGGTACGCCTTCAGATCCCACAGTCCGGTGCCGAGCAGATACTGCAGGGCCACGGCGTCGTCGAGGCCGGGATCACTGTCGAGGACGATCGGTGCGGGTGTCACGGTGGCTCCCTGGTAGCGGAGTTGGCGAATGGACGGACGGTTGGGCGAATGGACGGATGGCTGGATGGCTGGACGCAGAACATCTCCCTGTGGCCGCAGGGGAGTTATCCGGGCTCGCCGGTGAACGACAGCATGAGGCGGGCTCCGGGCAGGGCGGTGCTGCCGGGCAGGCTCGCCCGGGGGCCGGAGACCGTCAGCTCCAGCGCCGGGCGGGTCCACCCGGGCGTACGGGCGGACCCGGACCGGTCCGCACCCGGCAGGTCGGGCACCACGGGGTATCTGCCGGGGCACGGCCAGGCGGAGCCGCCGTCCGGGACCACGGTCCTGTCCGGGCCGACGGTCACCGGCACCGCGTACGGACGGCCGAGCAGCCAGGCGGCACGGTCCAGGCGGCCCCGGCCGATCTCGGCCCGGATCCGTGTGGAGGAGACCCGTTCACCACCCCGCAGGACGGTGGGCAGGACAGTGACCTCGCCGCCGTGCGGTGCGAGCCTCGCCGCCAGGCTATCCGGGGTCCCGGCCGCACCAGCTCCGTAACGGAAGTCGGGGCCGACCAACACCGCGCACACGCCCAGGCGTTGGCACAGCAGGTCATCGGCGAAGCGTTCCGCCGGTGTGCCGAGAACGTCCCGGGTGGCGGGCAGCGCAAGGACGATGTCCATGCCGCAGTCGTGCAGCAGCCGGATCTTCGCGTCGAGCCCGCTCAGCTCCGCCGGTGAACGGTGCGGTGCGAGCAGGCTGAGGGGGTGCCTCGCGAAGGTGATCGCGCAGGCCGGCACCCCCAGGGCGTCGGCCCGGCGGCGGGTGGCGGTCAGCAGTCGCCGGTGGCCGCGGTGCACTCCGTCGAACTGGCCGATGGTGACCACGGTGGGGCCTGAGCCCGGCGGTATGTCCCCCGGGTCGGTCCACAGCACCGGGGCACGCGCAGAGGCGGCCGTGGTCGCGGTCGCCGTCACCATCCCCGTCGTGGTCGTCGTCGCGGTCGCCGTCATGCCGCCGCTCCCCCGGTCTGCGTGGACCGGTCCACTCCGGTCCAGGCCAGGGCCACGGCCCCGTCCAGGAGCGCCCGTTGCGCCTGTTGGCCCACGCAGAACGCGGCGAACTCGTGCTGATGGTTCGTGGCGGGCAGGGAACCGATTCCGATGTAGGGGTGGATGGCGGGCACCACCTGGGAGACGTTGCCCATGTCGGTGGAGGCGCGGTTCATCCGGGCGGCCTGGCCCGGTGGGGCGAACTCACGTCCCAGGGCCCGCGCGTTCGCACGGTAGTGCGCGAGGGAACCCTCGTCCGCGCGGAACTCCGCGTACGGCTTGCTCTCCGGCTCGACGCGCAGATCACAGCCGGTGGCGAGGGCTCCGGCCTCGAAGGCCCGCATGACGCGCGGCTCCAGCTCGGCGAGTTCGGCGAGCGTCTCCGCCCGCACATACCAGCGCCCGGTGGCCGTCTCCGGGATCGCGTTCGGGGCGTCTCCGGCATGCGTGACCACCCCGTGCACACGGGCCGAAGCGGGCAGTTGCTGTCTGAGCAGTCCGATGGCGACCTGTGCCACGGTGAAGGCGTCCGCCGCGTTGACCCCCGCCTCCGGATAGGCCGCGGCATGGGCCGACTTCCCCGTGTAGGCGATCCTGGAGTGGCTGACCGCGAACGGCCTCGCCTCGGCCACGTCGACGGGCGCGGGGTGCACCATCATCGCGAGGTCCACCCCGGCGAAAGCGCCGCGTTCCAGCATCTCGATCTTGCCACCGCCGCCCTCCTCGGCCGGTGTGCCGTAGACCTCCACGGTGAGACCGGCCTCATCGGCGACAGCAGCGAGACCGAGGGCGGCGCCGACCGAGCTCGCCGCGATCAGGTTGTGCCCGCAGGCATGGCCGAGGCCCGGCAGCGCGTCGTACTCGGCGCAGACCGCGATCCGGGTCGGGCCGCTGCCGAACCGCGCGAAGAACGCGGTGTCCAGGCCCAGATGCTCCGGCGTCACCCGGAAGCCCGCCCGGTCGAGCAGCTCGGGCACCTGGGCGGCGGCCCGGTGTTCTTCCCAGGCCGTCTCCGGGTCGGCGTGCAGCCGCTCGGACAGCCGGATCAACGCGTCGGCGTGCCGCTCCACCACGCTCCGCGCGGCCGCCTTGAGGGAAATGGTCATCGGTGTTCCTCCTCGCTTCGCCCCCGCCGGGTCAGGGGTTCAAGCCGCTCGTGCCGCCCGGCGACGGGCCCGGCCCTGGTGCCGGTAGGCGGCCAGGACGACGGCCAGGCTGAGGAAGCTCAGCCCCACCTCGGACCGCGTCCCGGGCATGATGATCATGACGGCGAGGACTCCGGCCATCCACGCGATGGTCACGTAGGAGAGATAGGGGAAGAGCCACATCTTGAGCTTCACCGGCTCGCTGCCGTCGCGCTCGATCCGCTTGCGCTGCTGGATCTGCGCCGCCACCAGGACGATGTAGTAGATGAGCTGGATCGCACCGGAGGAGTTGATGAGGAACAGGAAGACCTGCTCGGGGAAGAAGTAGTTGGCGATGACGGCGAGATAGCCCATCGACGTGCCGGCGAGCGTGGCGCGGACCGGTACACCGCGGTGGTTGACCTTGGCGAGGAACTTCGGCGCCTCACCCTGCTCGGCCAGCGTGAGCAGCATCCGCGAGGTGATGTAGAGGCAGGAGTTGATCGAGCTGAGCACCGCTGTCAGTACGACCACCTGCATCATGAGCGAGGTGTACGGGACGCCCACGGCGTCCAGGGCGACCGCGAACGGGCTCTTGATGATCTTGCCGGAGAAGGAGAAGTCCCACGGCACGATGCACACGATCAGCAGCACCGACAGCACGTAGAAGGTGAAGACCCGGTACATCACCTGCTTCGTCGCCTTGGCGGCGTACTCGGCCGGTTTCTCTGACTCGGCGGCCGCGATGGTGGCGATCTCCGCGCCGCCCATGGAGAACAGCACGGTCACGCTGCCGATCACGGCGGCCATGATGCCCATGGGGAAGAAGCCGCCCGAGCCGACGAGATGGCTCAGGCCCGGGCTCGGCCTGCCGGTGCCGCCGAACAGGAAGACCACCGCGACGCAGGCGAAGAAGATGATCGCGACGATTTTGATGGAGGCGAGCCAGAACTCCGACTCGCCGTACGCCTTCACCGACAGCAGATTGATGGCGGTCATCACCAGCATCAGGCCCAGACACAGGAGCCAGGTGGGCACCGACGGCAGATAGCCGCTCAGGATCCCGGCGCCCGCGACCGCCTCGATGGCCGCCACGACGACCCAGAAGTACCAGTAGAGCCAGCCGATGGTGAACCCGGCCCAGTTGCCGAGGCCGTGCCGGGCGAAGTTGGCCACGGAGCCGGCGGACGGCCGCAGTACGGCCATCTCGCCGATGGCCCGCATGACGAAGATCATCAGCACCCCGCTGACCGCGTAACTCAGGATGGCCGCGGGGCCGGTCTGGTTGATCACCGCGCCGGAGCCGACGAAGAGTCCGGCGCCGATGATGCCGCCGAGCGCGATCATCGTCAGATGCCGCGTTTTCAGGGATCTCTTGAGCCCGCCGCCGGGGGCGGGTACCTCATCGGGCACAACGGGCCGAGCGGGCCGGTCACTGGTCGTTGCCATGGTGGACCTCGTTCTTCTTCGAGTACGACGAGGGAGAGGGGAGCCACGCGTCGGAGGCCGTGCCGGAAGCCGGTCAGGCAGCTGTGCCGGCAGCTGGACCGGACGCCGGGCCGGACGCTGGGGTCAGGAGCACCACGCCTGGGCCGCCGCCGCGTAGATCTCGACGGTTTCGAGGTACTTGCTCGTCTCGACCCACTCGTTCGCCCAGTTGTAAGGGGGCGTGCCGGGCCCGATGTTGACCGCGTCGATACCGGCCTGCCCGAGCGGGACCATGTCGGTCCAGAACTGGATGCCGCGGAACTCCGGGGTCCCGCCGGTGGTGCGGACCGCGTCGGCCACGGTGCGGGCGATGGGCGCCCCGGTGTCGATCTCGTACGGCAGGCGGGGCCCGCTGAGCCAGTGCGGGCTGAACTCGACCGTCGCCCTGATCCGGGGGTCGTCGGCGCTCAGCTTGTCGATCGCGGCGATGACCTGCTGCCGGACCGCGTACGGGTCCTGTGAGGGCAGCAGCCGCAGGTCGAGTGAGACCGTGCACCGGTCGGGGACCTGGTTGTGCTTCGTGCCGCCCCTGATGGTGCCGATGTTGAGGATCGGGCCGCCGGGAAGCTCCGGGTGGGGCTCGTAGGGCAGGGAGCGTTCCAGTTCGCGCAGGGCCGGCAGGATCGGCTCCATCGTCTCGATCGCGTTGAGTCCCAGGTGCTTGCCCGCGGTGTGGGCCTGCTTGCCGTAGGTCGTGATCTCCAGATAGGCCGCGCCGCGGTGCACCGCGCCGATGGTGTTGTCGGTCGGCTCGCCGCAGATGGCCGCGTCTGCGGTGAAGCCGGCGTCGATCAGGGAACGCGTGCCGACCCCGCCTTCGAAGTGGCAGGACACTCCCTGGAAGACGAGGTCGCCGCGCGGGCGGGTGCCCGATTCCAGGACGCGGCGCAGGACCGCGAGCGAAGCCGTGGTGGCGGCCTTCATGTCCGCGATCCCGGAACCGTGGATCCTGCCGTCCGCGACATAGGGGGCGAACGGGTCGGTGTCCCAGTCCCCGGACACCTCGTAGGTGTCCAGGTGGCCGTTGAGGATGAGCGACTTGCCGCCCCCGGTGCCCCTGATCCGGGCACCGACGCTGGGCCGGCCCGGCATCGACTCCACCAGACTCACCTCGTCCGCACCCCACTGCCGGAGCCGGTCGGCGATGAACTCGGCGAGTTCCTGCTCCCGGCCCCAGGTGGAATCGATGGCCAGCGTCTGCAGCAGAAGGTCGAGGTCACGATTCGACATGGGCTTGTGTCTCCGTCCGGCTGAGGAGTTGAGCTGGAACGCAGGTCATTCAGCCAGGAGGAGCAGAGTTTGAACAAACAGAATTATTCGAAATCAACCATCGAAGAAATCAATGCTTCCGCCGAGTGTCTCGGCGCACTGCTCGGCGAACGCCGTGGCACGGCGGCTGGGCGCCAGATCGGTGAGGCGCACGATGCCGACGTTGAGCCCGGGCCGGCGCGGGGTCAGCGGCCTGGTGGCTATTTCGATGCCGTCGTAGCTGATCGAGATTCCCGGGTGCTGGGTCAGCACCGAGTAGCCGAGACCGTGGGCGACGAGTGAGCGGGCCATCTCGAAGTTCGTCGCCCGGTAGCGCACGTTCGGCGTCACGTCCTCGTCCTTGAACAGCGACAGGAAGTACGTGGCGCCCGGCGGCAGGTCGAACAGGACCATGGGTTCGGCGGCCAGGTCCGTCATGCTGACCTCGTCCTGGGCCGCCAGCCGGTGGTGCGCCGGCAGCAGGACGTAGGGCTCGGCCGCGTACAGCGCCGTCATCCGCAGGTCCTTCGCCAGGGTCAGCTCGGGCGCCTCGTACATCAGGGCGATGTCGCAGCCGACGCTGCGCAGCTGGCCCGCGAGGTACTGGTCGGACCCCTCGATGAAACTCAGGTCCACATCCGGGTACTTCGCGACGAAGGCGGCGATGACCCGTGGGAGCAGCACCGCGGCGAGCGTGCTGTAGCAGCCCACGACCAGGCTGCCGGAGAGCGAGGTCTGTGTCTCGCGGGCGGAGTCGCGCAGTTCGTCCACTCCGGACAGCAGCCGGCGTGCGTCCGCCAGCGCCTGCCTGCCCGGGGCGGTCAGTTTCAGGCCGCGGGCGTGCCGGAGGAACAGCTGCACGCCGAGGTTCTCCTCCAGCTCGGCCAGTGAAGTGGAGACCGCCGACTGGGTCAGGTGCACCTTCGCGGCTGCGGCCGTGACGGTGCCTGTCTCGGCGGCGGCGACGAAGTACTCGAGCTGTCGAAAACTGATCTCGTGCATGACCAGGTGGTCCTCTCTCGCGCTGAACCACCGGAAACGTATAAGCGAAATCGAAGGCTGTCCACAGAAAGTTCTGTTGGTCCGATGGCAGGACCCGCTCACATACTTCTCGGCAGCCGGCACGCAACTCACCGAGATCTCTCCGACCCCTCTCCGACCCCTCTCCGAAGGAGGCGAAGCCGTGTCACGTCCCGAGTATCCCGAGTCGGACCTGGGCAGCGCGACGGTCACGTCGGTTCCGAAAACGCAGTTCCGGGCGGCCATGGCAACCGTGGCCACCGGTGTCACCGTGGTCGCCACCGACGGCCGGCTGGGCCGGTTCGCGCAGACGGTGAGCGCGATGTGCGCGGTGTCCGACGAGCCGCCGAGTCTCCTGGTGTGTGTGAACCACCGGAGCCCGCTGAACGAGGCGATCCAGGCACACGGGTCGTTCGCCGTGAGTGTGCTGGGCAAGCAGCACGACCACGTCGCGGACACGTTCGCGGGCCGCCCGTGGCCGGGAAAGGAGCGGTGGGACTTCACCTGCGGCGAGTGGGCCCGTACGGCCTCGGGGGCGCCGCGGGTCGCGGACGCCGTCGCGTCCTTCGACTGCGGGCTGCACACCGTGCTCACCATCGGCACCCATCACATCTACGTCGGCGTGATCCGCGACGCCACCGTGGCCGGCGGCACGCCACTCGTCTACAGCGACCGGCGTTACGCACAGCCCGAGGCGTTCGCGCCGTCGGCTTTCCCCGCCTTTCCCGGGTCAGGCCCGGGCCACCGAGACGAGCAGAGGACGCCACGATGATCCGTACAGGAGACGAGTACCGCGAGTCCATCAGGGACGGCCGGAAGGTCTGGGTGGACGGGGAGCAGGTCGACGACGTCACCCGGCACCCGATGTTCAAGCCGATCGTCGACGTCCGGGCCCGGATCCACGATCTGGCGCACGAGGAGGCGTCCCAGGCCCGGATGACATACCGGTCCGCCGGGACCGGCGAACTGAACGCGGTGGCGAACAAGCTGCCCCGTACCCAGCAGGACTGGCACGACAAGCGGGCCGCGGTCGACCTGGTGCAGCGGGCAGCGGGCGGCGTCGTCACCCGTGTCGGCGACGAGACCATAGGCGAGATGTGGTCCCTCTACGACGGCCAGGACGTACTCAACGAGGTCGACCCGCGCTTCTCCGAGAACATCCGGCGGCACATCGAGACGGCCGTCACCGCTGACCCGTTCCATGTCTCGGCCAACACCGACCCCAAGGGTGACCGGTCCAAGGCGCCGAAGGACCAGGACCCGGACATGCTGCTGCACGTGGTGCGGGAGACCGACAACGGGATCGTGGTCCGCGGCGCCAAGTACGAGACGGCCGCCGCGTACGCCAACCAGGCGTTCACCAAGCCGACGATCGCCAACTGGGGCAACGACGCGCTGTCCGACTACGCGGTCGGGTTCGTACTGGACATGGGCTCGCCGGGCCTGAAGTTCGTCTGCCGCAACGGCTTCGCGGGCCGCGCCCCGGCGAGTGACTACCCGCTGGCGAACCGGGTGGACGAGGTCGAGTCCCTGGTGATCTTCGACGACGTCGAGATCCCCTGGGAGGACGTGCTGTTCTACCAGCACACCCGGGCGGCCGCCTTCATCCGCGCCACCCTGCACCGGTACAGCGCCTTCCCTTTCGTCCAGCGCACCCTGCACCTGGCGGACCTGATGATCGGCGCCGCCCTGTGGAACGTGAAGCAGACCGGGCTGGAGAAGCAGCCCGCCGTGCAGGAGAAGCTGGCCCAGCTGGCGTGCTACCGGGAGACGGTCAACGCCCATCTGACGGCGGCGATCGCGATGGCCGAGCCGAGCCCGGGCGGCCTGCTGATGCCGAACCAGTCGCTGCTCTACACCGGCCGGGTGGTCGCACTGTCCCAGCTCCCGGCCATGATGCACACGGCCCGCGAGCTGTGCGGGGGCCAGATCTGCATCACCCCGGACGCGGCGACGTTCCAGCACCCCGAGATCGCCCCCTGGCTGGAGAAGTACTACACGGTGAACGAGAACTGGGTGGCCGACGACCGGCGCCGGCTGCTCGCCTTCGCCCGTGACCTGCTCAACAGCGACTACGCGGGGCACCGGCTGACGTTCCAGCTGTTCGCCCAGTCCCCGCCGTTCGCCCAACTCGGCGCGGTGTACCGGAACTTCGACTTCAGCGGGCCGCTGGATCTGGTCAAGGCGGCTGCCGAGCTGTCCGACAAGGTCGACGCTTCGCTCTGACCGCGTTCACGCCCGTGCAGCGCAGCGCACTGCACGCCACACCACGCCACACCACACAGTGAGGATTGCCCATGACGTTTTCCCTGGTCGCGCGGGACGGGGCCACCGGCGCGTTCGGTGCCGTCGTCACCTCGTCGAGCCCCGCGGTCGCCGCGCGATGTGCGCACGTCCGCAGCGGCGTGGGGGCCGCCGCATCGCAGAACGTCACCAACCCGGCCCTCGGGCCGCGTCTGCTGCACCTGCTGGAGGAAGGGGTCGAGCCGCGGCACGCGATCGCGGCGGCCGTCGCGTCGGACGAGTACAGCGGCTACCGCCAGTTGACGGTGGTGGACGCCCGGGGCCGGACGGCGGCGTACTCCGGCGACGGCACCCTGGGCACCCACAGGACCGTGGAAGGCGACGGTGTGGTCGCGGCCGGGAATCTGCTGTCCGATCCGGGGGTGGTGGACGCCATGCTGGCCGCCTACGAGCGTTCCGACGGCGCCGAGTTCGAGGACCGGCTGCTGGCCGGACTGCTCGCGGGCCGGGATGCCGGGGGCGAGGAGGGACCGGAGCACTCGGCGGGGATCGTCGTGGTGTACGAGGTGAGCTGGCCGGTCACCGATCTGCGCGTCGACTGGGCGGACGACGACCCGATGGGCGAACTGGAACAGCTGTGGAGGCGGTGGGCGACGATGAAGCGCGACTACCTCTCCCGGGCACTGCGCCCCGCCGACGCACCGAGCTACGGGGTGCCGGGCGACGCGTGACGGGCGGAGGCGACGCGTGACGGGCGGCGGGCACGTATGTCGGTGCGGCCACGGACGACAGGCCCTAGGGTGGGCCGATGGCGTCTATCAGGCAGGTCCAAGTCACCTTCGACTGCGCGGAACCCGAGCGCGTCGCCCGTTTCTGGTGCGAGGTGCTGGGGTACGTCGTACCGCCGCCCCCGGAGGGGTTCGCCACGTGGGACGACTTCGACCGCTCGCTGCCGCCCGAGCGTCAGGGCGCCGCGTTCGCCTGCGGTGATCCCTCTGGGGTGGGCCCGCGGCTGTTCTTCCAGCGCGTCCCCGAAGGCAAGGTCGTCAAGAACCGGGTGCACCTCGACGTACGCGTCGGCACCGGGCTCGTGGGCGACGAGCGCGTCGCCGCGCTGGAGGCCGAGTGCGCACGGCTGGTCCCGCTCGGCGCGGTACGGGTGCGACTGCTGCGTGCCGATGGCTTCGACGAGTCGTGCCTGTTGATGCAGGACGTCGAGGGCAACGAGTTCTGTCTCGACTGACGGGGTCTTGATCGCCGCTGGGCCTGCTGATTGGCTGGCCGTGTGACCGACCTCGGACCCGTCGCCTGGCCGCCTGCCCCGATACGGACGGACAGGCTCGTGCTCCGTGCGCCCGAGGCCCGGGACCGTGCGGCGTTCATCGAACTGCTGGCCTCACCGGAGGTGGGCACCTACCTCGGTGGCCCCAGGCCGCGTGACGAGCTCGAACGCGAGATGCCCGCGGGGCCCGAGCGGCGCCCCGGCATCTTCACTGCCGATCTCGACGGAGCCGCGATCGGCCAGGTCATTCTCAGGAGAGCAGCGGGAGACCACACTCCGGCAGCCGCTGCCGGGAAGGCCGAACTCGGCTACCAGTTCCTGCCGCAGGCGTGGGGATTCGGCTACGCCACCGAGGCGTGCACAGCGGCACTCGACTGGCTCGCGGGCGAGCTTCCCGGCGAGCCGGTGGTGCTCTTCACCCAGACCGCCAACGCCCGCTCGATGCGCCTGGCGGCGAAGCTGGGGTTCACCGAGGCGGAGCGGTTCGAAGCGTACGGCGCTGAGCAGTGGCTCGGCAGGCGGCCGCCGGTCGCCCCGTCCGGCTGAGCGCACGCGGCCCGCACGGGAGGCTCCGACCGGGAAGTACCGGGGATTACCACGTCCGGGCAAAGAATTCATATGCGGACCCGGAAACAGACAGGGCCCGGTCCTTTCCTTTTTAGGCATGGCTTACCTTACTGTCTATGACTTGGGCTGATGCGTTCCCCAATCTCCTGATCGGATTGCGGGAGGGACTGGAAGCAGGGCTGGTGATCAGCATCCTGCTGGCCGCGCTGCGCCGTACCGGGGGCGAGGGACGCCGGGTGTCCTCCGCCCCGGTGTGGCTGGGCGTGGTCGGAGCGGTCGCCGTCTCCGCGAGCTTCGCCACGATCCTGACCTTCTCCGTCGACGTCCTCTCCAGCAGCGGCCAGGAGATGCTGGGCGGCTTGCTCAGCGTCTTCACGGTGGTCCTCGTCACCGGCATGGTCTTCTGGATGCGGAAGACCGCGGCGAGTCTGTCCGGGGAACTGCGCTCCAAGGTGGCGGCCGCCACCCAGCTGGGCGCCGGCGCCCTCGCCGCCACGGCGTTCCTCGCGGTGGGCCGCGAAGGGCTCGAAACCACCCTGTTCCTGTGGACGGCGGCCAAAGCCTCCGGCGAGACGGTGTCCCCGCTGATCGGCGCCGGGCTGGGGCTGGCCCTCGCCTCCCTGGCGTGCTGGCTGCTGTTCCGCCGGGCGATCCGCATCAACCTGGGCGTCTTCTTCTCGCGTACGGCTCTGGCCCTCCTGGTGATCACCGCGGGAGTACTGGCGTACGGACTCGGCGAACTCCAGAACGCCGGCCTGCTGCCCGGACACACCTGGCTCGCGTTCGACGTCAGCGGGACCGTTCCGACCAGCTCCTGGTGGGCGACGCTCATCACCGGTGTGACCGAGCTGACCACACGGATGACCGTGCTCCAAGTCGTGGCGTGGGCGGTGTACCTGGGCGTGACCGTCATCCTGTTCGTCCGCGCCGCCCGTACGCCTGCGCCTGCGCCTGCCTCGGCACCTCAGCCTGCGGCAGAGGCAGGGGCAGGGGCAGGGGCAGAGGCAGCCGGAAGCAGCGCTGCCGGTTCCGCGGCGCGGGACACCCGGCCGGGCATCCTGGCCGGACGCAGTCCCTGGACGGTCGGCGCTGTCATCGTGGTCGTACCGGCTCTCGTGGCCACGGCGGTGGTCGTGTTCCTGCCCTCCGGCGGCAGTACGACGGCCGGCACGCAGGTCGACGTCACCGCGTCCGGGTGCGCGACCGGGTGGACGTCCGGGCACGCGGGCGCGCAGACCTTCCAGGTGGTCAACAAGTCGGGGCGGGCCGGCGAGATCAACCTGGACAACGCATCGGGCGCCATAGTCGCCGAGATAGAGACGCTGGGCCCGGCGACCACCGGGACGATGGCCGCCACGCTCGGCGCGGGTGAGTACACCTTCAAGTGCCTGATATCCGGCCGCGGCACCACGAGCTCCAAGACCGTCACCATCAGCGCCGCTTCGGGGTCCGGCTCGGGGGCCAAGGCCCCGGTCGCCGTCAAGCGCGTGTCCGTGGCCGACCTCAAGCCGGCGACGGCCCAGTACCGGGCCTACGTGGCGCCCCAACTCGCCACCCTCGGCCGTACGGTCACCGCCCTCCGGGGCGACATCGCCCATCACCACCTGGACACCGCCCGCAAGGACTGGCTGTCCGCCCAGCTCACCTGGGACAAGGTCGGCGCCGCCTACGGCAGCTTCGGGGACCTCGGGGACGCCATCGACGGACTGCCGCAGGGCCTGCCCGGCGGCGTACACGACAAGGACTTCACCGGTCTGCACCGCCTGGAGTACGGCCTGTGGCACGGAGCGGGCACCGGCGACCTGCTGCCCGTGGCCGACCGGCTGCGGACCGACGTCGCGACCCTGCGCCACAAGCTGCCGCAGGTGACGGTCGACCCCACCGACCTTCCGCTGCGTTCCCACGAGATCCTGGAGGACGCCCTGCGGGACCGGCTGACCGGCGCGGCCGACCAGGGTTCCGGCGCCATGTACGCGGAGACCGAGGCCGATGTGGCGGGGACCCGGGTGGTACTCGACGAACTGGCGCCCCTCATCCGCGCACGCTCGCCCAAGCTGCTGCCCACGGCGGCCAGCCAGCTCGACTCCCTGGACACGGCACTGCGGGCGACCCGGAAACACGGCGGCTGGGAGCCCTTCAAGGACGTCCCGCTGACCCAGCGCCAGCAGGTGGACGCCCGTATCGGCAGCGTCCTGGAGACCCTGGCCTCGGTACCCGACCTGCTTGAGGTGCCACTCTCCCGCTGACGGCGACGCCCGGTACGGACACGTCGTCCGCACCGGGCTCACGCCGCGCCCCGCCCCGCCCGGCCCGACCAACCAGACCCGGCCGCCCGATCCGACCGACCCGACCAGACCAGACCCCGCCTGACCACCCAGACCAGACCTGACCAACCCGATCTGACCAGACCTGACCAACCCGATCTGGCCAGACCAGACCAGACCAGACCTGGCCGCCCCGATCCGACCGACCCGATTACCAAGGAGATCTGCCATGGGCGTCAGCCGACGCGCGTTCATACAGGGCGGTGCCGCGGGCGCCGCCGGCACCGCCCTGACCGGCGGGCTCCTCGCCGCGGGGGCCCGAGCCGACGCGAGCAGCGGCGGCGACACCACCCACGAGGCGTCGTCCTACCCCTTCCACGGGACCCACCAGTCGGGCATTCTCACCCCAGGCCCGCCGCACCAGCAGCGGTTCTCCGCCTTCGCCGCGTTCGACGTGACGGCGGCCAAGCGGGCCGATCTGGCCGACCTCATGCACACCCTGACCGAACGGGGCCGCTTCCTCGCCTCCGGCGGCACCCCGCCCGACCTGGGCGTCAGCCAGCCGCCGTCGGACAGCGACGTGCTGGGCCCCGACATCCCCGCCGACGGCCTCACCCTCACCCTGGCCGTAGGGTCAAGCCTCTTCGACGACCGGTACGGGCTGTCGCATCTGAAGCCGCTGCACCTGACACCGATGCGGACCTTCCCCAACGACGCGCCCGAGGCCCGCTGGAGCCACGGCGACCTGCTCGTACAGCTGTGCGCGAACCACCCCGACACCCTCCACCACGCCATCCGCGACCTGGCCAAGCACACCCGCGGGGGCATGCAGCTGCGCTGGAAGATGGAGGGGTACGGTTCGCCCCCGCGCCCCTCGGGCACCCCGCGCAATCTGCTCGGGTTCAAGGACGGCACCGCGAACCCCACCCACAGGACGGCTCAGGACCTGGTGTGGGTGGACGACCCGGCCGAGCCGGCCTGGACACACGGCGGCACCTACCAGGTGGTCCGGCTGATCCGCATGCTCGTGGAGTTCTGGGACCGGGTGTCCATCAACGAGCAGGAGATGATGTTCGGCCGCCGCCGGGACAGCGGCGCTCCGCTGGACGGCAACGCGGAGACCGACACCCCCGACTACGCGAAGGACCCCGAGGGCAAGGTCATCCCGCTGGACTCGCACATCCGCCTGGCCAACCCGCGTACCCACGCCACCGGCAACCAGCGCCTCCTGCGCCGCTCGTACAACTACGACCTCGGCATGGACGAGAACGGCAACCTGCAGTGCGGGCACATCTTCGCCTGCTACCAGCAGGACCTGCACCGCCAGTTCGAGAAGGTCCAGCAGCGCCTGATCGACGAACCCCTCGTGGACTACGTCCAGCCGTTCGGCGGCGGCTACTTCTTCGCCCTCCCCGGAGTCACCGACTCCAGGGACTGGTTCGGGCGCCGGATCCTCAGCTGACCGGGCTCTCATCCGCTGGGCTCGGGGGTCTCCCGTGCTTCGCGTATCACGAGGCTGTCCCGCGGGGCTGCGGGAAGTCGGTGGAGAGAGTGACCTCTTCCCAGGTGCCGAGGTCGCGGTCGACAGCTTCGCGTCCGGCGCGTACCAGGCGCAGGGCGTCGGAGCCGAGGACCAGATGGGCGGGCGGGCCGGGTGTGCCGAGCACGCGCAGGAGTGCGGCGGCCGCGCGGGCCGGGTTGCCGGGCTGCCGCCCGTCGGCCATCCGGCGGGCTGCGCGGATGGGTTCGAAGACGTCGTCGTAATCGGGGATGGTGCGCGGTGCGCGGATCATCGAGCGTCCGGCCCAGTCGGTACGGAAGGAGCCCGGCTCGACGGCGGTGACATGGATGCCGAAGGCGGCGACCTCCTTGCCGATGGCTTCGAGGATGCCTTCGAGTGCGTATTTGCTGCCGCAGTAGGCGGAGACGCCGGGGAAGCCGACCAGGCCGCCCATGGAGGTGACGGCAAGGATGTGCCCGCGGCGTCGTTGGCGCATGAAGGGCAGGACGGCCTGGATGGTGGCAGCGGCGCCGAAGACATTGACGTCGAACTGGGCGCGCAGGTCGGCCAGGGAGGTCTCCTCGAAGGTCCCTTCCAGGCCGTAGCCGGCGTTCGCGATCAGCACGTCGATGGGGCCGACGGCTTCCTCCACCTCGCCGGTCACGGCGAACACGGCTGCGTCATCGGTCACGTCGAGGACGCGGGCGTGGGCGCGTTCAGGATGGAGGGCGGTGAAGGCAGCCGCGTCGGCGCCGTTGCGGACGGTCCCCACGACGGTGTGGCCGGCCTCCAGGGCGGCGCCGGCGAAGGCCCGCCCGAGGCCGCCGCTGACGCCGGTGATCAGCAGGGTCTTGGCTGTGTGTGTCATGCCTGGTCCTCCTTGTGCAGGACGAGATGCCCGTGAAGGGAGCACCCCGTCGCGGGTGTCCTCGGGCCAGCCTGTGCCGCGCCGGAAGCGGGAGCCAGGACAGGCTCTGCCGGGGTACGGCGCACCCAGGCACACCACCAGGAAGCGGCTTAGCCTTGGCTGGGTGACCAGCAACGAGCTCGGAGATTTCCTGCGCGCCCACCGTGCACGCCTGCAGCCGGACGACGTCGGCCTCGCCTCCTACGGCGCGCGCCGGGTGGCGGGGCTGCGGCGGGAGGAGGTCGCCGTCCTGGCCGGGATGAACAGCGACTACTACGCCCGGCTTGAACAGGGCCGCGAGCGCGGCCCGTCCCCGCAGATCCTCGACGCGATCAGCTCCGCCCTGCGCATGGACGACGCCGCACGGGAGCATCTGTACCGGCTGGCCGGCGCGGTACGGGACGACAGCCAGGACCTGCCGAGGGAAACGGTCGGTACACCCCTGAAGCAGCTCCTCGACGGCTACACGAACGCCCCGGCGTTCGTCCTGAACCCGGCGAAGGACTTTCTGGCGGCCAACGCCCTGGCCGAAGCGCTGTTCTCCCCGTTCGATGCGGTGGACAACCTCGCCCGTATGACGTTCCTGGACCCGGCGGCACGGGGATTCTTCACCCGGTGGGACAGTTCGGCCGAGGCGGTCGTCGCCGGTCTCCGCCACGCCACGGGACCGGGCCCCCACTACCCGCGTCTGTACGAGCTGATCGACTTCCTGACCGGGGCGAGCGAGGACTTCGCGGCGCTCTGGGCCTCACACACCGTCTACGGAAAGACCCAGGACGCCAAGGAACTCGCCCATCCCGATGTCGGGCCCCTCTCGCTCACCTACCAGTCCTTCGACGTCCGCGGAGCGCCGGGACAGCTGCTGGTGATCTACCACGCGGAGCCGGGCAGCGCCGATGCCCGGGCGCTCGCCCTGCTCGGAAGCCTGCACGCCACCCGCCGCCGGCAGTCAGCCCGGGAACGGTAGTGCCGGTACGTCCCCGCTCCGGGCACTCGATGGACTGCGCGCCCCGGGCACTCGACGATCTGTGCGCCCCGGGACCCGATGGTCCGTGCGCCCCGGGACCCGGTCCGCGGGGCGCACCGGGTGTCAGTTCCCCGTGGTCGGCACCTCGGGCGCGAGCGAGTTGCCCGCGGGGATCCGGCCGCAGTCCGACGGAGCCGTCTTGCCGGCGAACCTGTCGTTGAGCCAGCCCAGCGCGGCCGGCGCCCACGGTACGGCGGCGCCGACGTGGCTGAGCAGGTCGTACTGCTGGTACTTGATCGAAGTGTTGCCCTTGTCGCAGTACTGCCGGGCCAGCGCGCGTACGTCTCCCGCGACCATGACCCCGTCGCCCCTGCCGATGCCCGGGAGGTTGCTTGTGGTGCCCTCCAGGACGCCCCCGCTGCCCTGCGCGATGAGGCCGGGGGCGTCGGGGGTGGGGGCAGAGCCGAGGTTGAGCTTGTTCACCGCCTCGACGAAGGGGGGCACCGAATTCGGGTCCGCGTACTGCGGCTTCACCATCTTCTGCCACGTCAGTCCCGGGTACTGGCCCAGGGCGTTGATGATCGACACGTGCTCCAGCTTCTTGAACACCTGCGTGCCGTAGTCGTTCAGATAGGGCGCGAAGTCGATGTCGTAGGAGCGTGCGGCGCCGATGACGGCCATGGGCGCGACACCGGCCCAGAGTGAACTGCCGCTGATGTACTTGAGGTTGTGCGCCGGGTCGACGAGCAGCCCGCCTTCGGCGAAGCCCACAAGACGCTTGTCGACGTCCGGCGCGTAGCTCGGCGCGAGCGCGGCCGCCCAGTGGGTGGCGATGGCTCCGCCCGAGTAACCGGCCAGACCGACCCGGGTGCGGGCGTTCAGACCGGTCTCCGGGGACCGGCTCGCGGCCCGGATCGAGTCCAGCGTGTTCGTTCCGTACTCCGGTCCGGCCGCGAAGTCGGCGGTCTGGCCCTCGCTGTCGGGTATGACGACGTTGTAGCCCGCCAGCAGCAGCGGCACCATGAGGAGGGACTCACCGTTCGCGATCAGGCCACCGAGGGAGACATCGCCCGCGATCGCGCGGGACGGTGAGTCCGCGGGGTTGAGGGAGTCGTAGAACGACTGGTACGACACGGCCTTGCTGCCATCGCCGTTGGGGCTGCGTACGACCGAGGTCACCCCGGCGGACGGGCGCCCCTGGGCATCGACGGTGCGGAACAGCAGCTGGACCGCTGTGACCGGCGTCGGGATGCCGACGATGTGGTACTGCAGGGTCCGCGTCTTGAGCACGGCGCCCGGTGCGTACGACGACAGGGGCTCGCTGCCGTCGTAGGTGTAGAACGAATCTCCCGCCGCGGCCGCCGACGAGGCGGACGTGGCGGGCGTGGCGGAAGGGGCGGCCACAGCCGTGGCGGCTGGAACGGCGGTGACGGTCAGAGCGGCGACGACTGCGGTTGCCAGCTTCCCGATGGCGATGCGGTGCATGGTTCCCTCGGATTCGTTTCATGGATCACAGGGATGACAGACGCGTGTTACCTAGCGGTAACAGCGCGCAAATTACCAGCAGGTAAGAAGCTTGAACAGAGTCGCGGCACGGTCCGCCGGCCTCGCGGGCGCGGACGGTCGCGGGGCCGTACGTCACGAGGAGGCGAGGCGGCGCGGAGGCGAGGCGGCGCGGAGGCGGGCCCGGGCCGAGGGGATCGCTCCGCGCGGTCCGGCCATCCTCACAGCCCAGTCAAGGCATCCCGGCCTGAGGGCCGTCCGGTGCGAGCTGCGTCCGCACACCGCGCGGCACCCGCACCCCGTGACGGCGCAGGTCGCCGATGAACCGTGCGACGAGCGGATCCGGTTCCGCGGACGTCACCGCTGCCAACTGCCTGACCCAGCGCGGCGAGAACGACCGCACCGCTCCCGGAAAGCCGTGGCTGACCGCGCTCACCGGGCACACGGCGATTCCCGGACCGGCAGCCGCGAGCTGTGGTACCGCCGCGGTCACCGATGTCCTCATCACCGTCTCCGGGTGGACTCCGGCGCGGGCGAAGGACTGGTCGAGCCAGACACTGAGGCGGACAAGGCCGTGGCCGAGCTCGGATACGCGCCCGTTGTCTCACACGCCGCCGGTCTGGACGCTGTCCGGAACTCCGTGGCCGTCGGCCGCGCACCAGGCGCGTCGCGCGAGTCACGCGCATAAAACGTCATCCCCCGTTCCTCAACAGGCATATGTCAGCGTTCACTTGGGAGCGGGCACCACATGAAGATCGTCACGATCGGACGAGGGATGATCGGCGGAGGACTGCCCGGCCTGTGGCGGGCCAGTCCTCCGCCAGTCCTCCGCCGGCCACGAGGTCGGAGAACTCGGCCGTAACGGCGGGGACGCATCGGACGCGGACGCGGTCCTGGTCGCGGTACCCCGGCGTGTTCTACCGGTTCGCCGTTCCCGGCGAACTCTGAACGAACCGGTCGGGCGGAGGCGGCAGCGGCAGCGGCAGCGGCGATGGCAGCAGCAGCCGGGGCAGCGGCAGACCGTCGAGCGAACCCGGTCCCTTCAGTCCCCAGGTGCTGATCCCCCGTCGGCGCCGCCCACGGCCGGGCCCGATGCCCGGAACGTACGCCGGTACGCCGACGGGGCGACGCCCGCCTGCGCCGCGAGGTGCCGCCGCAGCGAGGTGGCGGTGGCGAAGCCGACCTCGTGGGCGACCCGTTCCACCGGCAGGTCGCTGGACTCCAGCAGGTGCCGCGCCTGGCGCAGCCGCTGCTGGGTCAGCCAGCGGCCGGGGCTCAGACCGGTCTCCTCCCGGAAGCGCCGGGCGAACGTACGGGTGCTCATCGCCGCGTGCGCGGCCAGCTCGTCCAGCGGCAGGGGCAGTTCCAGCCGCTGCAGGGCCCAGTCGCGGGTCGGCCCGGTGCCGGTCCCGTCGGCCGGCGGCAGAGGCCGCTCGATGTACTGTGCCTGCCCGCCGTCCCGGTACGGCGGCACGACGCAGCAGCGGGCGACACGGTTGGCCACCTCGCTGCCGTGGTCCTGACGCACCAGATGGAGGCAGACGTCGACGCCGCTCGCCGCCCCCGCGGAGGTCAGCACGTCACCGTGGTCGACGAAGAGCACACCGGCGTCGAACTCGACCCGAGGGAACAGCTCCTGGAAGTGGTCGGTGAGCGCCCAGTGGGTGGTGGCCCGGCGCCCGTCCAGGAGCCCGGCGGCGGCCAGCAGGAAGGCACCGGTGCAGATGGACACCAGACGGGTGCCGGGGCGGACACGGGCAAGGGCGGCGAGGGCCTGTGGGTCCGGGGCCGCGGCCCGGGAGACCGCGTACGGAGGGATGACCACGGTGTCCGCATCGGCCAGCACCTCCGGGCCGTGCCCGGGGGTGACGGTCAGGTCCGAGTCGGTACGCACGGGCCGCCCGTCCACACTCGCGGACAGCACCTCGTAGCGGCCGTCGGCGGATCCCAGGACCCGGTGCGGGATGCCGAGTTCGAAGGGGTAGACGCCGTCGAGGGCGAGGACGACGACCTTGTGGGCGCCGGGCCGCGGGTCCGGGCGCATCCAGCGGTCAGGTCCGGCCGCGCGGTCGGCGAGGACGCGGGCCCGGGAGGGCGCGGCGGACGCGGTGCGAGCAGCCGGAGTGCCGGAGGCACCGGGAACGCCGCGGGCGGCGGGGTAGACGGACATGGCCAGAATGTATCGGAAGATGACCTTCTTGCCATCGCCCCGAGCCTCCCCGTACGGCCAGGATCGAGTCATGACTTCGACGGACACCCCTGAGAACCCCGCCTCCCCGAACCCCGCAGCCCCGGACGGCGCCCAGGACAGCGCCCGAGACGGCGCCCCCGTGATGCTCGCCCTGCACCAGACGGCCCTCGGCGGCCCCGATGTCCTGCGGCTCACGGAGCTTCCGCGCCCCAGGCCCGGCCTCGGGGAGATCCTCGTCGCCGTGCACGCGGCCGGACTCAACCCCACGGACTTCAAGCACCGCGCCCTGAGTATCTTCCTGCCGCCCCCGCCGCTGACTCTCGGCTGGGACGTCTCCGGCACCGTGGTGGAGACCGGCTTCGGTGTCACCCTTTTCCAGCCGGGTGACGAGGTGTTCGGCATGCTGCCCTACCCGTACGGGGCCGGCTCCCACGCCGAGTACGTGACCGGCCCCACCCGCGCCTTCGCCGCCAAGCCCGCCGGGATCGACCACGTCGAGGCAGCCGCTCTGCCCCTGGCGGCGCTCACGGCGTGGCAGGCCCTCGTCGATACCGCAGACCTCCGGGCCGGGCAGCGGGTGCTGATCCACGCCGCGGCCGGCGGTGTCGGTCATCTCGCCGTACAGATCGCCAAGGAGCGCGGCGCACACGTCACCGGGACGGCGAGCGCACCCAAGCACGGCTTCCTCCGCGAGCTCGGCGCGGACGTCTGCGTCGACCACAATGCCGAGGACTTCACCGACACCGAGGAGCGCTACGACGTCGTCCTCGACGCCCTCGGCGGGGAGACCGCCACCCGCTCCGTGAGCGTCCTCCGCCCCGGCGGCGTCCTCGTCTCCCTGCTGGCGGGCGCCGATGACACACAGGCCGCGGCGGAGAAGGCGCAGGTCCGCGCCGTCTCCCTGCTGGTCGAGCACGACCAGGCCGGGATGCGTGCCATCGCCGAACTGGTCGACCGCGGCAAGCTCCGCGCCCATGTCTCCGGCACCTTCCCCCTCGCCGAAGGCGCCAGGGCCCACGCCCAGGGAGAGACGGGCCGCACCACGGGCAAGCTGGTCATCACCGTGCGCTGAGGCGAAATGGCCGGGCTCGCCAGGTGGGGCGCCCGGGGCCGCCCGGGACTGCCCGGGGCCGCAGCACACAGGCCGAAGGAGCACGGTTGGCCAGGAGGCGCGGTCCGCCGAGGAACGGGAGGCACTGCCCGCGCACCGCGGGCAGTGCCGGCAGCGGCAGCATCGCTGCCGCTATCGCCGCCAGCGCCCCGAATCCCAGGTGGTCCAGGATGACGCCGGAGAGCGCGGCGCCCCCGGCGGCGGCGAAGTTCATGGCCATGCCCGAGAGGCCCTGGGCGGCGGGGGCGTTCGTCGACGGCAACGCTCTCCGACAGCAGCACCGAGGCGGCGACCAGGACCGCCGACCAGCCGAGCCCCAACAGGGCCAGAACCAAAGCGAGTTGTACGGTGCCGCGGCCGCCGGCGGTTCCGGATATCCACAGGGAAAGCAGCATGGTTCCCATGCCGCCGAGCAGCAGTCTGCGCGTACCGAACCGGTCGACGGCCCAGCCGAAGGCAATGGAGAAGCCGAACATGCCGACGAAGTGGAGGCTCAGGACCATGCCGATGATGTCGAGGCCCGTGCCGGAGTGATGCACGTGGATGCCGGTCATCGTCATCAAGGCGATCATCACGATGTGGGCCGACACGATGGAGAGGATCGCCGGCTTGGCCGGGCCGTTGTCGCCCAGCGCGCAGCATGTCGCGCAGTGGCGGGGACTTCTCCCGTTCGCCGGAACCGGAATCGTTGACCTGGGCGCGCGCCAGGAGGAGGGGGTCGGGCCGCAGCCACACCGTGACGGCCGCGAAGGCCAGACCGAAACCGACGGACGCGAACGAGAAAAGCGGCAAGCAGTGAGGTGTTGAAGGCCAGGCCATTGGACAGCGCGGCGAAGCAGGCGATCCCGTCGTCGGCAACCAGACCTGTTCCCTCTGTCCAGTTACGAGCCGCGTTCTCCATCGCGGTCGCCGAAAACTCGATGCAGGTGGGCCGCCCGGTGGACCCGGACGTGAACCGGCACATCGCGGTGCTGTCGAGGAGTTCCGGCCGGGGAGTAGTACGTATCAGGCGGTGAACCTGCAGATGCTCGACGCTCCCCACGCGGATCGCCTCACCGTCCAGCCGGTCCAAATCGGCGTCCGTCAGGATCAGTTCGAGAGCGCATTCCTTTGTGATCACCGAAATCTCGGAGCTGCCGACTTTCCTCCTCCCCGACGGCCACCAGGCATTCGTACGGGTGGAGGGCACCGGCGGACGGCGCCGCGGGAGCACCTTCGCGAGCGCCGCACCAAGCGGCGTCGAGCAGCCGCAGCGCCGCATCTATGCCTGGAGGTGCGGCCTGCCGCTCGGGGGCGGCGCCCCCGGGCGCTGTGAGTGTCATGCGGCCCCAGAAAGCCTCGGCCGACGAAGCCTCGTGAGTTCCGTCGCGGTCGGCTTCCCGTTTCTCCATGCCGTCCAGCAGAAACGTCTTCACAGAATTCAACCTTTAACCCTATACCGTCAGCGAATTCCGCCGTCTTCGGTCGGTTGGGACGCTTGAGGTCACCCCCAGATGAGGTCGTCCGGCTGCCCACCCGCGACCTGGCGGACAACCGCGTGCGTGCTCGACGCAGCGTCTTCATGCGCCTGAACAGAGAACCCGACTGAAGCCGCAGGTGCCGTCACCAGAAGAAGCGCGACAACAGGTTTCAGAGCCGTGCGAAAGCTGCTCATTCCGTTTATCCCCTGTACGAATCACGAAAAGAATGGAAGTTGCGAGCCCGGCTGTTCGCTGTTCAAACCGCTGCCCGGCTCGGCGCATGTGAATGCTTGCAGTCGTTTTCGGCCAGGCGAAGGGGTACCGGAGGCCTCATCCGGCCATGTCCCAGCGCGGCCAATGAGCTTGCCCGGTTGCGACCGATTCGCGAAGCGGTTTCAGCCGAATTCCGGCGACAGCGCTTTCGACCCAGTCCACGATCTGAGATGCGCCCGGTGATCCCGGTGATCCCCTGGCGGGGGCGCAGGCAGGCGGGCCGCCTCGGCCGGGAACGGGACGTAGACAGGCCGACTGCCCCGGCCGGGGAACGGGTAAGGGCGGGCGGCGGTGGCCGGGTCCGACGGAGTGCGAGCGGCTCCCGTCCTGTCGATCCCCTCCTGATGCCCGCCCCGCCTAGGCGCACACCTTCAGACCACAGGACATGACAGAACTCCCGTCGGCCAGAACGCTGCTGGGAGACGGCTCGCGGAAGGCCGGACGGCAGTCGGCCAGTCACCTATACGTCCCCGACACCCCTTCAGCGCTCTCGGCCGGCGTCGCCTCGGGCCGTTGTGACCGCGGGGGGGGCGGTGTGACCAGGGGCCGTCGTGATCGCAGGAAGCGCGCATGCTTGATCGCTACCCGGGCACCACCGGTGGGCTCAGGGCGAGTTGGCAGGAAGGCGGGGCGGGGGCCCGGGGGAGAGAGATCACTGCCCGGCTCCCGCGCTGGCGCAGGTACGAACGAATGCCGCGGGATGAGTACGCCTTGTCGGCCAGGAGTCCTCCACCAGCCATCCCGCATCCCATTCGACCTCCACCAGCCCGGACGGTATGCGGCTTCAGCCACGGCTTCTCCGGATTCCACGCCAACAACGAAAACGCCGGCTGCTCCGCCTGCTGGACGCGAAGGGTCGGCAACTCCTTGTCAGCTGCCTTACAAGCCACTCCTGAACCGCCTTCGACGACCCCGGTTTCGGAGCCTCCTCACCGGCGTACTCCGCACCCTCCACAGTGATCCTGTGCTCCGGTCCCGTGAGTAGTCGAGCGCCATGCCTGCCGGATTCACAGCGTCACCCAACTCCCACCGCTCCAGGTCCGACTTACCCCCTTCCGCCGTGCGAGCCTTCCGGCCTGGTTGTTGCCGCACACCGCCAGCCCCTTGTACGCCGCAGGCCTTCTCAGCTCAACATGCGGCAGCCGCGTCACCGCCAGCTCAGGGAACGCCCGATGGTCGGGGCGATCGGCACCGGCCATCACCGGCTTGTCGTAGAAATCACGACCAGACGTCGATCACGTATCGCGCAGGCCTACGAGCACGATGGAACCGAACCTCTTTATTTGCTCGTTTCTCATCCCATGAGGATGTTCGAACAGCTCCAGACCCGGGTGGGGAGAATCCCTGCCAAACGCCGACTCTGGGCTGCGGGGACAGCCGGGATCACCTACTTCCTTAGCGGGATGACCATCAGGCTCGCGATGCCTCCACTATGGAAGTCGAGCCTCCTGATGATCTCGCTACTCTCCTTGGCCACCTTCGTGATCTTGGGAAACGGAGTAACCGCTCATCTCGAACCGAATGCGAGAAACCTCCTATTCACACTTCGCAGAGTCACCCGGGCGGCCGGGTACCTCATGCTGGCTGCCCTCGCCATCTGCATGCTGATGGTGGACCGCACAGCGGGGATAATGCTGCTCATCCTTGTGGCGATCGCGAACTACTTCTTCGCCGGAGAAGGCGGCCACCAAGAGCCAATCCGCCTGGCCCAGCTGCCTACCCGTATCATCGGCAGGGTTGCCTTCCGCATCATCGCCATCGTCGCAGGCACTGTGGCCCTCAGTCAGTTCCTGGCCATGGCCCGGTCAGATCCGAGTCAGCAGAACGCCAACTTCAACTTCACGATGGGCACATACCTTGCCGCCGGCGCCGCCTGCTTGAAGGTCCACTCTCGCGCAAGGAAGCTCTGCACCCAGATCAACGGCCAAGCGCGATCACTCATCCGGGCGCTGGACTCCCTGGCATCGGCCGCATCCGCCGAAGCGACCATCCACATGGAAAAGGCGCGAGAGGAATGGCAGAAACTGGAACAGGTGCTGCAGAATCGTATTGAGACCGGACTACCGCTACACGGGACCGCCCTACTCCCCGTCTCGAACAGGAAACGCCTCCAAGGCATGGTGAATATGGCGATCGTCGACACACCGCAGGGGAATCAGTTCGTCTCGCAGGCTCGCACGGAACTCCAACTGCTGGCCCAGGCATGCAACTCTCGTATCGACACCACCCTTTGACCCAGGGCGACGTCGTTCCATGACTCTGCCCGACTTGAGCGGTCCAGGCTTCCAGGGGATGGTGTGGGGAAATCGAGGCCGTGGGTGACGGTGGCAGCTTTGAACAGGCGGATCTCGTCATGACCGTGCTCCGTTGGCGAGGATCTCTACTGAAATGCGTCGGGTGTGTCCTCAGCGAGATGTTCTTGGCACCGGTAGACCATATCGTCGGGATGGTGGGTCACTCGGGCCGTTCTCCAGGCCGCCTCACAGGATATGCAGACGCCTTCTTGAGCACGAAGGCGCACGGCCAGCAGGCTAGTTGCCGGGTCGAGCAGCCACGCAAAGCGGATACCTTCATCGATCCATCCCGCCTCAGCAGCTGGGCTCGGCTATCCCTCATCAACGCATACGCTTAATTCGGGCCAGCCCAGTACTGCACGAGCGCGGTGGTGATCCGGCGAATGCGCCCGAGTACTGCGGATCTGCGACGAGCTCTTGCTGGTAGTCCTGCGTGCCTGCCTCTGCCATGACGGCCACGACGCTCCTCCAAGATCCCTACATTGAGTCCCCAATGCGCCGACTTGCGCCGTCCCGGCGAGACCTCGAATGCAGGCCGTCAAAGGGGAGATCAAGGCTTCCGCTACTGGATAGCGATCACCATGTCGCGACAGGTACCACCTCGACTGCCAGCGAATGATGCAGGTATCACCGACATGTCACCTGGACCCCACTTCACTCAAGATCGCTACGTCTGTGCCAAGTTGGGCAATAGTGGGCTGAGGGGAATCGTCGTCGGCTGCGATGCCCTGACCTTGTTCGGGTTCGGCTGGAAGGACCACCCGCCATGGACGCGCGTACGAGCAGGCTGCTCGGGATGCCGCCGCACACGCCGGTGATGCCGCTTCCCTCAACCTGCCGGACATGACGCTCGACCAACTGGACGACGACGCCTTGAACCTGGCCCGCGCGTACAACCGCCCCCTCCCTTGGAGGTATACCGCCGGTCGAAGGAACTGCTGGAGATTGCGCAGTCCTTGCTTGAGAAAACGCAGGCACCCCGCCAACGCACACGTGGATACCTCGCGGCAGGCCAAGCAGCTTCACTGCTCTCGGCTATCTGCTTCCACCTGGGCTCGCTCCCCGCAGCCGTGTCGCTCTCTCGAACGTCGGCGCTGTACGAGAGAGTCATCGAGCACGGCCCCTTCCGCGCATACGCTCACGGCAGCAGTCGGGCACCGATCTCCCCGGCATGATCACCCTGTCCGGCCGGGGCCAGGACGACGCCGCCAACGCAGCGGTGAAGTGAATACGGGACCACTGCGCGGCGAACGAACTGGAGCTGGTCCGGGTGGAGAACTTCAACGACCGCTACGCGGAGGAACAGCGAGCCGACTTCTCACTCACGCGCTTCACGATCGCCCGATCCAAGTCGCCGAGCGCGGACGGCTGAGCGCTGCCGACCGGCCTGCCTCCGGCAACATCCCGCACCACCCGCAGGGCTCCGAACGGGCGTCGCAAGGCGTCGTAAGGGCGCTCCGGTCCACTGGATCGTCCCCGCGTCCACTACGTGTCCACTGGATCTTGCTCCGGACGTGTGAAGGGGGCCCGCCACACTGGTGTGGCGGGCCCCCTTCACACGTTTCCGCAGGTAGAAACGGTTCTTCTACCTGGGCTTCAAGTGGGGCGGGTGGGACTCGAACCCACGGCCGACGGATTATGAGTCCGCTGCTCTAACCGGCTGAGCTACCGCCCCATTACGGCGTGGCGCGTACACGTGTACGCGCCGTCTGCCGCAGCATAGCCGCTCATACGATCTCCTGCCTCGGATGGTCGGCATCGCTCGACCATGAGGACTGCGCCAAGGTCAGGACGGTTCCACCCCGGCGGAAAACAGCACGAAAAAGGGCCCCTGAGGGCCCTCTTCCGTCATGTGCTCCCCCGACTGGACTCGAACCAGTAACCCTCCGGTTAACAGCCGAATGCTCTGCCAATTGAGCTACAGGGGACCGCGCTCCCCCGACTGGACTCGAACCAGTAACCTGCCGGTTAACAGCCGGCTGCTCTGCCAATTGAGCTACAGGGGATTGCTGCTGTGCACCGAACGTACCCACCGAAGCCTTCCCGGGGGGCGTGTGCTCGCTGCGACACATACATTAGCGCAAGCAGGGGGGTGCTCCGCCAATCGGTTCCGCCCCGGGTGATCACGCGCCGGCCGGGTAGGCGGGAAGCACCGGCACAAGGGAAGGCAGCCATGCGGTACAAGCTGACGTTCGTCGTGGGACTCGCTCTCGGTTATGTGATCGGCACACGTGCCGGTCGGGAGCGTTACGAGCAGTTGAAGAAGTCCGCCCGTCAGGTCGCGGAGAATCCGGCCGTGCGCAACGCGGCCGAGGCCGCCGCGCAGAACGGGCGGGATGTCGCGGGCAAGGCGCTCCACACCGTGAGCGAGAAGATGGGCGACAGGATGCCCGACGCGATGGCCCACCGGGTCCGCTCGCTGCGGGACCGGAACGGTGCGGTCGAGGACGACTGGGGCACCACCAACACCTGACGTCACCACCGGCGGCACCCGTACGGCACAATCGGGCCGTATGGGGATAGTCGCCGGTCTTGACAGCTCAGCCGCCTTCACGCGCATCGTCGTGTGCGACACGGACACAGGTGCCGTGCTGCGCCAGGGGTATGCGCCCCATCCGCCGACGAGCGCGGCGGGTGAGCCGGGTGAGGACGCCCGTCAGGCCGGTGAGGCCAACAAGTACGAAGTCGATCCGCAGAGCTGGCTGCTCTCACTCGGCGAGGCGGCGTCCGGCGGGCTGCTGGAGGGCGTGCAGGCCATTGGCGTGTCCGCCCAGCAGCACGGCCTGGTGCCGCTGGACCGGCAGGGCAATCTCGTACGGCCCGCGCTGATCGGCAATGACAGGCGGGCACAGGTCGCCGCAGCGGATCTGATCGACTCGCTCGGCGGCCGGTCCGCGTGGGCCGAGGCCGTGGGCTCCGTACCGCAGGCCGCGCAGCCGGTGTCGAAGCTGCGCTGGCTGGTACGGCAGGAACCCGAGGCCGCCGCGAAGATCGCCGCGCTGCTCCAGCCGCACGACTGGCTCGTGTGGCAGCTGCTCGGGCGGCCCGCCCGGCGGATCACCGACCGCGGCGCCGCTTCGGGCACCGGCTACTGGTCGGCCGCGACCGGCGCCTACCGCCCCGACCTGGTCGAGCTGGCTCTCGGGCACGCGGCGGCGCTGCCCGAGGTGCTCGGCCCGTCCGACTCCGCGGGGACCACACCCGAGGGGCTGCTGATCTCGGCCGGCACCGGCGAGACGATGGCCGCGGCCTTCGGGCTCGGGGTCTCCGTCGGCGATGTGGTCGTGTCGCTCGGCGCTTCGGGTTCGGTGATGGCCGTGCACCACGAGGCGCTGTCCGACCCGTCCGGGATGATCACCTCGTTCGCCGACGCCACCGGGATGCATCTGCCGGTGGTGCACACGCTCAATGCCGTACGGGCGCTGCGCGGCACCGCCGAACTGCTGGGCGCCGAGGATCTGGAGTCCCTGTCGGCGCTCGCGCTGACCTCCACGCCCGGTGCGTCCGGCGTTGTGCTCCTGCCGTATCTGGAGGGCGAGCGCACTCCGCAGCTGCCGCACACCGCGGGCTCGCTGTCCGGGCTGCGGCGCGAGTCGATGAAGCGCGAGCATGTGGCGCGGGCGGCCTTCGAGGGCATGCTCTGCTCGCTGGCGGACGCGATGGACGTACTGCGGGACCGCGGAGTGGAGGTGCGCCGGGTGTTCCTGCTGGGCGCCGCCGCCGAACTGCCCGCCGTCCAGGCGGCCGCCCCCGGCATCTTCGGGGCGCAGGTGGTCGTCCCGCAGCCCGCCGACTACGCGGCGGTCGGTGCGGCCCGGCAGGCGGCCTGGGCGCTCGGGGTGTCCGAGGGCACGCTGGATCCGCAGACCCCGCCCGCCTGGCAGGGTGCGGCCGCGCGGATACTCGAACCGGGCGACGACCTCGCGGTGGGGCAGGCCGTACGCCAGCAGTACGCGGCCACCCGTGACCAGATCCACCCGGGAGCCTTCGGCACGCCGCCGTCCTGAGCCATGGGGCGCCCGTCTTGTGGGACGGGGGCGGGGGTCGTGGGGCGTCGGTCCTGGGGCGGGGGTCGTGGGGCGTCGGTCCTGGGGCGTCGGTCGTGGGGCATCGTTCCGTACAGTGCGCCGTTTCGCTTCGCGGTGTGCGGCGTTCCCCGGTGCGCCGGACTGGGTGACACCATTCGTGCGCCGTCCCTGGGTGCGCCCCTTCCCTGAGTACGTAGTCCCGGAGTGCGCCGTTCCGGGGTGGGCTGGGCGTGTGCCGTCCTGGCTGCTGCCTTCTTGACCTCGGTTTGAGGAAAACCGTTCGTATCAGGTTGCGCGGTACCGGAAACTGGGACGGCCGGACACCGTCCCCGCCTCGTCCTGCCCTGCCCTGCCGGAAGCCCCGCCGGACCGCCGAACCGAGAGACTGCACGTGCTCATATCACTCCTGCGGACCTATTTGCGCCCGTACAAGAAACCCATGGCTCTGCTGGCACTGCTTCAGCTGTTCCAGACCTGCGCCACCCTCTATCTGCCGACGCTCAACGCGGACATCATCGACAACGGTGTCGTGAAGGGCGACTCGGGTTACATCCTGAGCTTCGGCGGGCTCATGATCGCCATCAGCGTCGTTCAGGTGATCTGCAACATGGGCGCCGTCTACTTCGGCGCCAGGACCGCCTCCGCGCTCGGCCGGGACATCCGGGCCGGTGTGTTCGACCGGGTGCAGTCCTTCTCCGCCCGCGAGGTCGGGCACTTCGGCGCTCCCTCGCTCATCACGCGGACGACGAATGACGTCCAGCAGATCCAGATGCTGGTCCTGATGTCGTTCACCCTGATGGCCTCGGCGCCGATCATGTGCGTGGGCGCCATCGTGCTGGCGCTCGGCCAGGACGTGCCGCTCTCGCTCGTACTGATCGCCGTCGTCCCGGTCATGCTCGTGCTGGTCTCCCTGATCGTCCGGCGGATGCGGCCGCTCTTCCGGAAGATGCAGGTCCGGCTCGACACGGTGAACCGGGTGCTGCGCGAGCAGATCACCGGCAACCGCGTCATCCGCGCCTTCGTGAAGGACGCGTACGAGAAGGAGCGCTTCAAGGGCGCCAACACCGAGCTGACCGACGTGTCCCTGGGGACCGCGCGGCTGATGGCCCTGATGTTCCCGACGGTGATGACCGTGGTGAACGTGTCGTCGATCGCGGTGGTCTGGTTCGGCGCCCACCGGATCGACAGCGGCGCGATGCAGATCGGGGCGCTCACCGCGTTCCTCTCCTATCTGATGCAGATCGTGATGTCCGTGATGATGGCCACCTTCATGTTCATGATGGTGCCGCGCGCCGAGGTCTGCGCCGAGCGCATCCAGGAGGTGCTGGGCACCGACTCCAGCGTGGTGCCGCCGTTGCAGCCCGTCACCGAACTGGCCAGGCACGGCCATCTGGAAATCCGCGGGGCCGGTTTCAGGTACCCGGGCGCCGAGGCGTCCGTACTGCGCGAGGTCGCCCTGGAGGCGCTGCCCGGTGAGACCACCGCGGTGATCGGGTCGACCGGCAGCGGGAAGTCGACGCTGCTCGGGCTCGTACCCCGGCTGTTCGACGCCACGGACGGCGAGGTGCTGGTGGACGGCAGCGATGTGCGGGACCTCGACCCCGTACTGCTGGCGAAGACCGTGTCCCTGGTGCCGCAGAAGCCGTATCTGTTCTCCGGGACCGTCGCGACGAATCTGCGGTACGGGAACCCGGACGCGACCGACGATGAGCTGTGGCACGCGCTGGAGGTGGCGCAGGCCAAGGGGTTCGTGGAGAAGCTCGAAGGCGGGCTCAACGCGCCGATCGCCCAGGGCGGCACCAATGTCTCCGGCGGGCAGAGGCAGCGGCTGGCGATCGCCAGGACGCTGGTGCAGCAGCCGGAGATCTACCTCTTCGACGACTCGTTCTCGGCGCTGGACTACGCCACCGACGCGGCGCTGCGGACCGCGCTGCGGCGCGAGACCTCCCGGGCGACCGTGGTGATCGTCGCGCAGCGCGTCTCGACCATCCGCGATGCCGACCGGATCGTCGTGATGGACGAGGGCCGGGTCGTCGGCACCGGCCGGCACCACGAGCTGATGGACGGAAATGAGACATACCGGGAGATCGTGCTCTCCCAGCTGACCGAGGCGGAGGCAGCCTGATGGCCGGTCCTGGTGGACGCATGATGGCAGGACCGACCCAGAAGTCCATGGACTTCAAGGGATCGGGCAAGCGGCTGCTGCGGCAGCTGGCGCAGGACCGTGCCGCGCTGTTCACGATGCTGGTGGCCGTCATCGGCAGCGTCGCGCTCTCGGTTGTCGGACCGAAGATCCTGGGCCGGGCGACCGACCTGATCTTCGCCGGGATCATCGGGAGACAGCTGCCCGCAGGCACGACCAAGGCGCAGGCGCTGAAGGGCCTGCACGCCAAGGGCCAGGGCGCGATGGCCGACATGCTCTCCGGTGTGGACTTCACCCCGGGCAAGGGCATCGACTTCTCGCAGGTCGGCGAGATCCTGCTGCTCGCGCTGGCGGCCTTCGCCTGCGCGGGGCTGCTGATGCTCGTCACCACCCGGCTCGCGGCCCGGATCATCAACCAGGCCATGTACCGGATGCGTGAGGAGATCCAGGCGAAGCTCTCGCGGCTGCCGCTGTCGTACTTCGACAAGGCGAAGCGCGGCGAGGTGCTCAGCCGGACGACCAACGACGTCGACAACATCGGCCAGACGATGCAGCAGACCATGGGTCAGCTGATGAACTCGCTGCTCACCATCATCGGTGTGCTGGCGATGATGTTCTGGATCTCCTGGATCCTCGCACTGGTCGCGCTGGTGACCGTACCGCTCTCGGTGCTGGTGGCCACGCGCGTCGGCAAACGGTCGCAGCCGCAGTTCGTACAGCAGTGGAAGGTCACGGGCAAGCTCAACGCCCATATCGAGGAGATGTACACCGGGCACGCCCTGGTCAAGATCTTCGGGCGGCAGGAGGAGTCGGCCGAGGCGTTCCGCGAGCAGAACGACGCGCTGTACGAGGCCGGGTTCAAGGCCCAGTTCAACAGCGGCATCATGCAGCCGCTGATGATGTTCGTCTCCAACCTCAACTATGTGCTGGTGGCGGTCATCGGCGGGCTGCGGGTCGCTTCGGGGACGCTGTCGATCGGTGATGTGCAGGCGTTCATCCAGTACTCGCGGCAGTTCTCACAGCCGCTGACCCAGGTCGCATCGATGGCGAACCTGGTGCAGTCGGGTGTGGCGTCCGCCGAGCGGATCTTCCAGCTGCTCGACGCGGAGGAGCAGACTCCGGACGGTGAGGTCGCCGGGGCGGGGTCCGGTGCGGGTGCGGGCGTGGGATCCGGTGCGGGTGTCGGTGCGGGTGTGGGATCCGGTGCGGGCTCCGAAGCCGTTCTCGCCGACCGTCCGGTGGCCGCGCGCGGCAGCATCTCGCTGGAGAAGGTGTCCTTCCGGTACGAGGCCGACAAGCCGCTCATCGACGATCTGTCGCTCGCGGTCGAACCGGGGCACACCGTCGCGATCGTCGGACCGACCGGCGCGGGCAAGACGACGCTGGTCAATCTGCTCATGCGGTTCTACGAGGTGACCGGCGGGCGGATCACGCTCGACGGGACCGACATCGCCAGGATGACGCGTGAGGAGCTGCGCTCCGGGATCGGCATGGTGCTCCAGGACACCTGGCTCTTCGGAGGCACGATCGCGGAGAACATCGCGTACGGCTCCTCGCGCGCCGTCAGCCGCGAGGAGGTCGAGGAGGCGGCCAGGGCGGCCCACGCCGACCGGTTCATCCGCACGCTTCCCGAGGGCTACGACACGGTCATCGACGACGAGGGTACGGGGGTGAGCGCGGGCGAGAAGCAGCTGATCACGATCGCGCGGGCCTTCCTCTCCGATCCGGTGATCCTGGTGCTCGACGAGGCGACCAGCTCCGTCGACACCCGTACCGAGGTGCTGATCCAGAAGGCGATGGCCCGGCTGGCGCACGGCCGCACCAGCTTCGTCATCGCACACCGGCTCTCCACGATCCGGGACGCGGATGTGATCCTGGTGATGGAGAGCGGGGCGATCGTGGAGCAGGGGTCGCACGAGGAGTTGCTCGCTGCGGACGGGGCTTATGCGCGGCTCTATGCGGCGCAGTTCGCGCAGGCTGTGGTGGAGGTGGACTAGGCCGGGGCCGGTCCCGGGGGGGGCTCGGTCCCCGGGGGGGGCTCGGTCCCCGGGGGGGGGGTGGCTTGGGGGGGGGCGGGTGAGGTGCGGGTGCGGGTGGGTGGCGCCTGCGGCGGGCCTGTTCCCCTCCCCTCCCCCAGCCTTCGGCCGGGGGGACCCCCACTTCCCGTAACCGGGGCTCCGCCCCGGACCCCGCTCCTCGAACTCCCCCAGTAACTGTGCTGTCGCATGAGGTTGGTTACGCAGCAGCGCCCCTTGCTCTCACTCTCCGGCTTCGTCGAATCCGTCGCGCAGGGCTCGCAGCGCCTCCAGTTGCCGTGCGGTGCGGTCGTGAAGTTCTTGGAGCAGGGCGATACGGCCGTCTAGGGCTCCGACGGCCTGGGTGTATTCGCTCTCGTTCAGTGCCTCGTATGTCTCCGCATCGCAGACCGCTCGCACGGTAGAGGTGATCTCGTCGAGGGTCAGGCCGTAGTCGAGCAGGGTCCTGATGTTGCGCACCCGGCGGGCGTCGCTGTCCTGGAACTCGCGGTATCCGTTGGGTAGGCGAATCGAACACAGTAGGCCGGCTGCTTCGTAGTGGCGGATCTGCCTGGGCGAGGAGCCGGAGATCTGCGCCAGCTCACCGATCTTCACGAAGACGCTCCCTTTAGGCGCGGTGCCCGCTTGACCTTGACACGGATGTCAAGGTCTACGTTAACGCCCAGGAGGGAGGCGCGGCAAATGTCGCCTTTGCCGCGTGGCGGTGGCCATGGCGGCTTCGCCGTCCCGAAGGCCCTGACAGCACAGGAGGAGTCATCATGCTGAGCGTCGAGTTCGACCGTTTCGGCCCGCCCGAGGTCCTGGAAGTGCGGGAGCGGCCGGAACCGCTGCCGGCCGAAGACCGCGTCCGTGTACAGGTCCGGGCCCGCACCGCCAACGTCAGCGATGTGGAGCTCCGACGGGGCGACACCCCGCAGCGGCTGAAGGAACTCGGCCTTGCCTTCCCCGCTGTACTGGGCTGGGACTTCGTCGGCATTCTCCTCGATCCGACCCCGACGCTCCCCGCCGGCTCCGCTGTGGCGGGTTTCGTCCCGTGGCTCGGATCGGAGGTGGGCCGTGGAACCTATGCGGAGGTGATCAGCATCAAGCCGCAGTGGGTGGCCGCGCTGCCGCCGGACCTCGATCCGGCGCGTGCCGCCGTCTTCGCGATGAACGCCCTGACCGGCGCGCAGGCCACCGATCGAATGGGGCCCCTGGAGGGAGCGAACATCCTGATCGTCGGCGCCGGCGGCCCGGTGGGCATGAGTGCCGCCACCGCGGCCGCAGCTGCGGGGGCGCACGTCTACGTCACCGGCTCGATGGCAGACGATGCGCTTGCCACTCACGGCTATGCCGGAGTGATCTCTCGTGGCACGCCGGAGGAGATGGCCGTAGCGGCCCGCGAGGCGGTACCGGGTGGCATGGACGCGGTCTTCAACGCCGCAGTTGCGGGCCCCGGACTGATCCGCGCGGTGAAGGACGGCGGCACCTTCGTCTCCATTCACGTCGCCGACAAGAACGAGCCGGAGCGCGGCATCGCCGTCGAGAAGGTCGTAGTACAGGCCGACCCGAGTCGCCTGACCTCCCTGCTCACCACGGCGCTCCTCGACCGGATCCGCATCGAGACGCTCCCGCTCGATCAGGCACGCGAGGCCCACGAACGCCTGGAGCGCGGGGACCTTGCCGGGCGGAAGATCGTGCTGGTCTCGTAGCAACGGCGACGCCGACTTCTCAACGCACACCGACAGGACAGCCGCAGACAGCCGCCTGGCAAGGCATCCCCGAGGGAAGCCGTCCAGGCGGCCCGGCCGCTTGGAGACTGAGGTCGTCCGGATGTGCATGAACTCCGCGTCCTGACATGGCGGGCCATCCCAACGCATCGCTGACGCCGGAAGGCCGCCGCCGGCTCTGCGAGCGAGTGGATACCGGACGCCCGATCGCGCTGTCGCGGCCGAGGCCGGGGTTTCACGGCGCTGCCCGGGCAAGTGGCATGCCCGCTGGACAGCGCATGGCGACAACGGATTTGCTCGACCACTTCTCCCGGCCGGAGGCCAGCCCACCCCGCACCGCCGAGGAAGTCGCGGACTTGGTGGAGGCGCTGCGACGGCAGACCAAGTACGGCCCCGTCCGCCTCGCTGCCGACCTCGAACGCCCGCACGCCATTACCATCTCCCCGGCCACCGTGCACCGCGTCCTCGTGCGGCGAGGAATCAACCGGCTGCGGGACCTGGATCCGCCGAGCAGTGAGCAGCTGCGTGAGGTGATCCGCTGTGAGCACGAGCACGTCTGCGACCTGATCCACGTTGACGTCAAGAAGCTCGGACGCATCCCCGAGGGCGGCGGCCGGCGCATGCACGGCCTGGGCACCGACGCGGCCCGCGCCTCCAAGCGCACCGGTCCGGGCACGGGCAAGGTCGGCCTATCTGCATTCGGCGCTCGACGACTACCCCCGCCTGGCGTACGCCGAGGCCCTGGAGGACGAGAAGGCCGTCACCGCAGTCGCGTTCTGGCACCGCGCCGTCGCCTCTTCGCCGCCCACGACATCACCCCAATCCGGCGCTGTCTCACCGACAACGGCGCCTGCTACCGCTCCACGACCTGGGCTGACGCGCTCGCCGCAACAGGCACGAAGCACAAGCGCACCAGGCCGTACACCCCGCGCACCAACGGGAAGGTGGAGCGGTACCAAGGGACGCTCGCCCGCGAGTGGGCATATGTCCGCAGCTACGGCTCCGAGGACGAACGCCGCCGCACGCTCGCCGAGTTCGTGAACTACTACAACCACGAGAGACCACACGCCGCGCTCGGCGGCCGGCCACACATCAGCCGCACTGCCGGGAGCGACTACCGCCTCGTCTTCGACCAGGCGCCAGAACCGATCGCGGACATCCCCCAACAGCTCACCTTCGGGGACCTCGGGTAACCAACCTGGTGAGACACGACAGCTGACGCTGGGAGGTGCCCCCCAGGAGAGGCTGGGTATGCAGCCGCATCAGTCCAAGTAGCCGCGCAGTTGGTCCGCGCAGGCGTGGTCGCGGAGTTTGTTCAGGGTTTTGGATTCGATCTGGCGGATCCGTTCCCGTGTCACCCCGAATATCCGTCCTATCTCCTCCAGTGTGCGGGGTCTGCCGTCCGCCAGGCCGTAGCGGAGCTGGACGACCTTGCGTTCGCGTTCGCCCAGTGTGGAGAGCACCGCCTCCAGGTGCTGGCGCAGCAGCAGGAACGCGGCCGACTCCACCGGGGACGCCGCGTCGCCGTCCTCGATCAGGTCGCCCAGCGCCACCTCGTCCTCCTCGCCCACCGGGGCGTGCAGGGACACCGGTTCCTGGGCCAGCCGCAGCACCTCCCCCACGCGTTCCGGGGTGAGTTCGAGCTGGGCGGCGACCTCTTCCGGGGTCGGTTCGCAGCCGTGTTCCTGGAGCATCCGGCGCTGGACCCGTACCACCCGGTTGATCAGCTCGACCACATGGACCGGCACCCGTATCGTCCGGGCCTGGTCGGCCAGGGCCCGGGACATCGCCTGGCGGATCCACCAGGTCGCGTACGTGGAGAACTTGTAGCCCCGGGTGTAGTCGAACTTCTCGACCGCCCGGATCAGGCCGAGGTTTCCCTCCTGGACCAGGTCGAGCATGGTCAGCCCGCGGCCCACGTACCGCTTGGCGACGGACACCACCAGACGCAGGTTGGACTCGATCAGCCGGCGTTTGGCCATCCGGCCGAGCACCACCAGACGGTCCAGGTCCACGGCGAGGCCGGAGTCCGGGTCGGGTGAACTCCCCAGCCGTTCCTCGGCGAAGAGGCCGGCCTCGACGCGGCGTGCGAGCTCCACCTCGTCGGCCGCCGTGAGCAGCGGGATACGGCCGATCTCCCGTAAGTACTGGCGGAAGAGGTCGGACGACGGTCCTGCGGTGTCCGCCCCCGCTCGGGTGCGCGCGGCGGGTGGGGGCTCCTCGTCCGGGTACTCGACGACGGCCCTGGGTACGGCCGGTCCCGGGCCGGGGACGGTCTCGGGGTGGCCGGGGGGCAGGCCCTGCTGGGGGACGGCCGGGGCCACATCGGTTTCGGTCAGGGTCCGGGTCTGCACGGGACGGCCTCCAGAGTGACTGCCGGATCGGGGGCCCACGGCCGGTCGGTGACGGCAACGCCACAGATACGCGCACCGGACCCGCGACGCCGCCCCCGGTGTTGCCGGTCGGTCCGCGACACCGCAGTTCCGAGGCACCGCGGTCCAGTGCACCGCAGTCCAGTGTGGGGCACGACACAGCCCGCCCACGAGGGGTGTGCGGTGACTTTCTGAGTCCGGTCCGTGACCCGGCGGTTACGGGAACGCCACCGGCGGGCGACCGGGAGCACCGACAGCCTCTGCTCGGAGCCGCGCCGGCTGCCGGCTCCGCCCGCCACCGGTGATCGGCTGAGCCCAGCGCCGACGGCCTCTGACCAGTGCGGCGCCCTGGGCGGCTCAGAGCGCGGCCGCGCCGTGGTTGCGCAGGGACTGGCCGTACTGCTGGAGGGTCCACAACTCGCTCTGCACTGCCGCGTACTGCTCCGCGTCGCCCTGTGTGGAGGCCCGCGCCAGCGTGCCCTGGACGTCCGCGATCCGCCGGTCGACGGCGCGCAGCCTGACGTGGACCAGTTGCTCGCCCGCGTACAGCTCGTCGACCGTACGGCGCATGATCGGCTCCACGGCCAGCTCGGTGACCACGGCTCTGACCGTGTCGTTCGGCGCGGCGGCGCGGACCCGGGTGAGGTACTCGAAGGAGTCGGTGATGCCCTCGTCGGCGCCGCCCGCCTCCATGATCGCCTCGCGTACGGCGGCGTACGGCGGGGCGGTGAACTCGTCGGCCCCGTAGGCGTCGAAGGCCGGGGAGACCAGCTCGGGGCGTTGCAGAGCCAGCTTCAGCAGTTCGCGTTCGGTGCGGTGGGCGGGGCTGCGGAGGTGGAGCGCCGGGCCGCTCGACGGGGGGCGTGGGGCCTCGGCCTGCTGCTGCGGGGGGCGGCCGCCGCGCGAGGGCGCCGGTGCGTTGCCCCGGCCGCGGGCCCACTGGGCGAGCTGGCTGATGCGCTTGACCACGAACTGGGTGTCGAGGATGCCGACCATGCCGGCCAGCTGGACGGCCACTTCGTGCTGCGAGGCGCTGTTCTTGATCCGGGCCACCACGGGCGCCGCTTCGTCGAGTGCCGTCGCCCGGCCCGCCGGGGTCTCCAGGTCGTAGCGCGAGATGATCTGGCGGAGCGCGAACTCGAAGAGCGGGGTGCGCGGTTCGACCAGGCCGCGCACCGATTCGTCGCCCTGGGCGAGCCGCAGGTCGCAGGGGTCCATCCCGTCGGGGGCGATGGCGATATAGGTCTCGGCCGCGAATTTCTGGTCGTCCTCGAAGGCCCGCAGCGCGGCCTTCTGGCCGGCCGCGTCGCCGTCGAAGGTGAAGATCACGCGGGCGCTGCCGTTGTCCATCAGCAGCCGGCGGAGGATCTTGATGTGGTCGGTGCCGAAGGCTGTGCCGCAGGTGGCGACGGCGGTGGTCACCCCGGCCAGGTGGCAGGCCATGACGTCGGTGTACCCCTCGACGACGACGGCTCTGCTGGACTTGGCGATCTCCTTCTTGGCCAGGTCGATGCCGTAGAGCACCTGGGACTTCTTGTAGATCGACGTCTCGGGGGTGTTGAGGTACTTCGGCCCGTTGTCGTCGTCGCGGAGCTTGCGCGCGCCGAAGCCGACGACCTCGCCGCTGATGTCCCGGATCGGCCACATCAGCCGGCCGCGGAAGCGGTCGATGGGCTTGCCGCCGCGGGCCTCCTGGGAGAGCCCGGAGGTGATGAGCTCCTTGTCGGTGAAGCCCTTGCCGCGCAGGTAGCGGGTCAGATGGTCCCAGCCCGCCGGGCTGTAGCCGACGCTGAAGTGGGTGGCGGCGGCCTGGTCGAAACCTCGCTCGGCGAGGAACTTCCGGCCGATCTCGGCCTCGGCGCTGTCGAGCTGCTCGATGTAGAACTGGGCGGCCGCCTTGTGCGCCTCGACCAGCCGGATGCGCTCGCCGCGCTGGCTGTTGGGGGTGTAGCCGCCCTCCTCGTACCGGAGGGTGATGCCCGCGGTGCCCGCGAGCCGCTCGACCGCCTCGGTGAAGGAGAGATGGTCGATCTTCATGATGAAGGCGAGGGTGTCCCCGCCCTCCTGGCAGCCGAAGCAGTGGAAGAGGCCCTTGCCCGGGCTCACCTGGAAGGAGGGGGACTTCTCGTCGTGGAAGGGGCAGAGCCCCTTCAGATTCCCGCCGCCCGCGTTCCGCAGCTGGAGGTACTCGGACACGACGGCGTCGATCGGGACCGCGTCCCGGACCGCCTTCACGTCGTCATCGTTGATCCTGCCTGCCACGGGTGAAGTCTACGGTCCTGCTCGGACACTCCGTACGGGACAGCCGACGGGACACTCGCCGGGCAGGCCCCCGGGCGGTCCGGCCCGGGGCTGTCCCGGGCTGTCCCGGGCTGTCCCGGGGGCGGACCCGCCCGGCCCGATCGCGACGGCGGGACCTCAGGTGCCCAGCGTGGCCAGGTCGACCGACGGGTCCGAGAGCGCCTCGGGGTCCAGCGTCGCGCCGGAGCGGATCAGCCGCTGGAGCTGCTCGGTGACGTCCCACACATTGACGTTCATCCCGGCCAGCAGCCGGCCGTCCTTCATCCAGAAGGCGATGAACTGCCGCTTCCCCGCGTCGCCCCTGATGAGCACCTGGTCGTACGAGCCGGGCGGCGCCCAGCCCGAGTACTCCAGGCCCAGGTCGTACTGGTCGGAGAAGAAGTACGGGATCCGGTCGTACGCCACGCCCTGGCCGAGCATCGCGCGGGCCGCCGCCGGGCCGCCGTTGAGCGCGTTCGCCCAGTGCTCGACGCGCAGCCGGCTGCCCAGCAGCGGGTGCCGGGCGGCCGCGACGTCGCCCGCCGCGTAGATGTCGGGGTCGGAGGTGCGCAGCGATGAGTCGACGGCGATACCGCCGCCGGCCGCCCGGTCGACCAGTTCGAGACCCGCGGCCTCGGCGAGCGAGACGCGGGGCGCGGCGCCGATCGCCGCGAGGACGTCGTGCGCCGGGTGCTCCTCGCCGTCGTCGGTCTGGACGGCCAGGACCATGCCGTCCTGGCCGGTGATCTCGGTGAGGCGGGCGCCGAAGTGGAAGCGGACGCCGTGCTCGGCGTGCAGATCGGTGAAGATCTGGCCGAGTTCGGGACCGATGACCGAGTGCAGCGGGGTCTGCTGGGCTTCGACGACGGTGACCTCGGCCCCGTAACCGCGCGCCGCGGCGGCGACCTCGAGCCCGATCCAGCCGGCTCCGGCGATCACCAGATGGCCGTTGTCCCGGCCGAGTGAGGCCAGGACGTTCCGCAGCCGGTCCGCGTGGGCGAGACGGCGCAGGTGGTGTACGCCCGCGAGGTCGGTGCCGGGGATGTCCAGGCGGTGCGGCTCGGCGCCGGTCGCGAGGAGCAGCTTGTCGTAGTGGATGGCGGTGTCGTCGCCGAGGCGTACGACCTTGACCTCGCGGTCGATGGAGACGACGGTCTGGCCCAGGTGGAGCTCGATGTCCGCCTGCGCGTACCAGGCCGTCTCGTGGACGTAGACGCTGTCGCGCTCTTCCTTGCCGGACAGGAAGCCCTTGGACAGGGGCGGGCGTTCGTAGGGGTGGTCGCGTTCGTCGCCGATGAGAATCACGCGGCCCGCGAACCCTTCGGTCCGGAGGGTTTCGGCGGCCTTCGCCCCCGCGAGCCCGCCGCCGATGATGACGAACGTCAGATGTGCGTCGACCACTTGATGCCTCCTTGTAGTGCTGGCGCCACTTGCGAGCGTCCCGCACGGAGTGTGATGGGGGAAGAGGTGTGAGGTGTTGAGGCTCACGCACGGTCAGGAATGGCCGGTCATGATGGCATGCCCCGCGGGACCGGTGCCCGTGCGGCGGGCGGCAGGGCGTACCGCGGGGGCGGTGCGGGCGTACTGCGTGCGGTCATCCTCAGTGACGGATGGTCAGCCGCGCGTGCAGCGAACGCGCGGCGGTGTCCGTGAGTGAGGCGATCTGGTCGACGATCACACGTTTGCGTCCGCGTTCGCCGGATGCCGCTTCGAACAGGGCCCGGAACTGCGGGTCGAGCCCTTCGGGTGCACGGGCCGTGAGCGCACCGGCCAGTTCGGCGAGCACGACACGCTGGTCGATGCGGAGCCGCTCCTGCTCCTCGCGCTGCATCACATAGCGGTCGGCGACGGCCTTGAGGACGGCGCACTCCAGCCGCGCCCGGCGTGGCACGACGAGTTCCGCCGCGTATCTGGTGAGCGGTCCCGCGCCGTACGAGGCGCGGGTGGCGCTCTCGGCCGCCAGACAGAAACGGCCGATGAGCTGGCTGGTGGCGTCCTTCAGCCGGGCCTGCGCGACGGCGCTCCCGTCGTAGCCGTGCGGCCACCACTCCTGGGCGAGGAGGCCGTCGAGTGCGCCGGTGAGCTCGGCGGGATCGGTGTCGGCCGGTACGTAACGTCCGATTGCCACCGCCATGATGGCGTCCCGCTCGGGCCCCGAGGTCAGACAGCGGGGGTCGATGTGTCCGGCGTGCAGCCCGTCCTCGACGTCGTGCACGGAGTACGCGACGTCGTCGGACCAGTCCATGACCTGGGCCTCGAAGCACTTGCGGTGGGCCGGGGCGCCGCTCCTGGCCCAGTCGAAGACGGGCAGGTCGTCCTCGTACACCCCGAATTTCACCGAGCCCGGCTCGGTGGGGTGGGCACCGCGCGGCCACGGGTACTTGGTGGCCGCGTCGAGGGCGGCGCGGGTGAGGTTCAGTCCGACGCTGACCTGCTCGCCGGTCTCCGGCGACCGGACGAACCGTTTGGGTTCGATACGGGTGAGCAGGCGCAGCGACTGGGCGTTGCCCTCGAAGCCGCCGCAGTCCGCGGCGAAGTCGTTGAGGGCCAGTTCGCCGTTGTGTCCGAACGGCGGGTGGCCCAGGTCGTGGGCGAGGCAGGCGGTCTCGACGAGATCGGGGTCGCAGCCGAGCGCGGCGCCGAGTTCCCTTCCGACCTGGGCGCATTCCAGGGAGTGTGTGAGCCGGGTGCGCGGGCTCGAGTCCCAGATCTGGAACGCGGTCTCCCCCGCCCGGACGCCGCCGCCCGCTTGCGGGAACGAGCCGGGGGTGACCACCTGGGTCTTGCCCGCGAGCCGGCGCAGCGCACCGGAGTGCAGCACGCGTGCGCGATCGCGCTGGAAGGCAGTACGGCCCGGCCTCTTGTCCGGCTCGGTGTCCCAGCGCTCGCAGTCGGTCGGGGTGTACGTGGTGCCTTCCATGCTCCGACAGTACTGAGTCACGGGCCCCGGACGCGGCCGGGCCCGCCAGGCGGCGGTTCAGGAGGCGGCCGGTCAGGGGGTACGTGCGGAGGTACGTGCGGAGGCTCCGGGTCGCCGGACGGCCGGTATCGGAGGACCGTGGAACGAGGGACGGGGGACGAGAGATGCGCGGGGCCCAGGGCGCAGGACGAGAGACACGGGACACGGGACGCAGAATGCAGAACGCAGGGCGCAGGACTCAGGACGCGTGGGAACGATGTGGAGCCAGGACGGCCGAGCAGAGCGGAGAGAACCGATGGCCAAGGTGACCGCCAACATGTCCATGTCTCTGGACGGGTTCGTCTCCCATCCCTCCGACGGGATCGACCAGCTGTTCCGCTGGTACGGCGGCGGGGACGTCACGGTCAGGACCGCCGACCCCGACATGACCTTCCAGGTGTCGGAGGCCAGCGCGCAGCGGCTGAACCGCGCCATGGAGGAGATCGGGGTGCTGGTCTATGGACGGCGTACGTTCGAGGACTCGGGTGGCTGGATCGGCGGCCATCCCATGGGCAAGCCGGTGATCGTCGTCAGCCACAGCATCCCGGACGGCTGGCCCCGCGCGGACACCCCGCTGACCTTCGTCACCGACGGCCTGGAGAGCGCCATCGCGCAGGCCAGGGCGACCGCGGGCGGGAAGACGGTCACCATCGGCAGCGCGGAGCTGACCCAGCAGTGCATCAACGCCGGGCTGCTGGACGAGCTGCAGATCGACCTGGTGCCGCTGCTGCTCGGCGCTGGTGTGCGCTTCCTCGACAACCTGCAGAGCGTGCCGCGCGCGCTGGAGGGGCCCACGGTGACCGAGGGGGACGGCGTGACGCATCTGACGTACACGCTGCGGTGAGCGAACCGGACGTCTCCTTTTGTGCGTCCGACCTTCCGACAGACACATCCGGCCAGACTCGGCCGCACTCGGCGTCGGGAGGCCCCTCCATGCACAGACCCGCGCTGCCCCGCCCACGACGGGTGCGGCCGCGGCTTCCACAGGTGCGGCTGCCGAGGTGGCCGCTGTCGAGGTGGCCGCTGTCGAAGCCGCGGCTGCCCAGGACCCGGCGCGGCCGGCGCCTCGCCGTGCAGGCCGTCATGCTCGGCTGTGTACTGGCGCTCACCCCCGCGACCTGGATGTTCGCCGTCGCGGGTGACCGGATACGGACGACGGCCGATGTCCCGGCCGCCGATGTGGCCGTGGTCTTCGGCGCGGGCCTGTGGCAGGGCAAGCCGTCCCCGTATCTGGCGCACCGGCTCGACACGGCCGCCGGCCTGTACCGGGCGGGCACGGTGAAGGTGGTGCTGGTGACCGGCGACAACAGCCGGACCGGTTACGACGAGCCGGACGCGATGCGGGCCTACCTCGTCCGGCACGGGGTGCCGGACGCCGGAGTGGTCAGCGACTACGCCGGCTTCGACACCTGGGACTCGTGCGTACGGGCCAGGAAGGTGTTCGGGGTACGCCGGGCCGTCCTGGTCAGCCAGGGTTTCCACATCCGCAGGGCCATCGCGCTCTGCCGGTCGGCCGGTATCGAGTCGTACGGCGTCGGCGCGACCGACACCCACGATGTGACCTGGTACTACGGCGGCGCCCGCGAAGTCCTGGCGGCCGGGAAGGCGGCCCTGGACGCCGTGTTCAAGCCGGACCCGCACTTCCTCGGCCCCCACGAGAACGGCGTCGCGCGGGCCCTGGGCGACCGCTGACAGAACCGGCCGGCGACCGCGACCGCGCCGACGGCCGGTACACGCTCGGCACCCGCCCGCCGGCGCGGCCCCCACCGGCGGACCGCCCGGGTCAGCCGCCGTACGGGCGGACCGTCTTCGCCTCCCGCAGTGCCAGCCCCCACCAGACGAGCTGGTCGAGCATGACCTTGGCCGCCCCGTCCGGCGCTTCGGGGTCCTTGTGCGTACCGTCCTCGTCGAAGTGGCCGTGCGCGTTGTGGAAGCTCACCGTGTCGCGGACGGTGACCGCGTGGAGCTCGGCGAACACCTGCCGCAGCTGCTCGACCGCGCGCAGCCCGCCGGAGATCCCGCCGTACGAGACGAACGCGACGGGCTTGGCCTGCCACTGGCCGTAGTGCCAGTCGATGAGGTTCTTGAGCGCCGCGGGGAAGGAGTGGTTGTACTCGGGGGTCAGGACGACGAAGGCGTCGGCCGAGTCCAGCCGCGGGGTGACCTGGCCGAGCACTTCGCGCACCGCGGGCGGCGGATCGTAGGAGAGCGCGGTGGGCAGTTCGACTTCGGCGAGGTCGACCACATCGACGGCGAGGTCGGTACGGAGCCGGGCGCGGGAGAGGAACCAGTCGGCGACGGTGGGGCCGAAACGGCCGGTGCGGTTGCTGGCGATGACGACGGTCAGTTTCAAGGGGTGCGTGGTGATGTCCATGGCCAGAGCGTCATACATCAAGCGCGGTTGAGGTCAAGCGTGGGTTCCGGCGGACGTGCCCTACACTCCGCCGCATGACCATCGCCACCGCTGCCGTCACCCGGGACCTGGCGCCCACCGGCACCCTGCGGGCCTCGATCAATCTGGGCAATCCGGTACTGGCCCAGGGCCTGCCGGCCGCGCCGTCCGGGGTCACGGTGGACATCGCGCGGGAGATCGGCGCCCGGCTCGGCGTGCCGGTGGAGCTGCTCTGCTTTGACGCGGCGCGGAAGTCGTACGAGGCGATGGCTGCGGGCCACGCCGACATCTGTTTCCTGGCCGTGGAACCCGCCAGGGAGGCCGAAGTCGCCTTCACCGCCCCGTACGTCGTGATCGAGGGCGTCTTCGCCGTACCGCGCGATTCGCCTCTGGTCACCCCCGCCGACGTCGACCGGGCGGGCGTGCGTATCGGCGTGAAGCGCGGCTCCGCCTACGACCTCTTCCTCACCAGGACCCTCCGGCACGCGGGCGTCGTACGGGGAGACGAAGGGGTCGACACGTTCCGCGCCCAGGACCTGGAGGCAGCGGCCGGCATCAGGCAGCCGATGACCGAATACGTCGCGGGCCACCCCGAAGTCCGGCTGATCGAGGACCGGTTCATGGAGATCAGGCAGGCGGTGGGCACGACCAGGACCCGCGGGCCGGAGACGGTCCGGTTCCTGCGCGGCCTCGTCGAGGAGCTGAAGGCCCGCGGATTCGTCGCGGACGCACTGCGGCGCGCACACCAGTCGGCCACGCTGGTCGCCCCGCCGGCGTAGGCGGAGGCGCGGCCGCCTGACGCCGCTCCGGTCGTACGCGGACAGGTGCGCAGGCATGTACGCAGGCCGGCCCCGCCCCTCGCCTCCGGTCGTACGCTGGAACCATGACCAAGATCTGGAACACGAGCGACATTCCCGATCAGAGCGGGCGTACGGCAGTGGTCACCGGGGCCAACAGCGGCATCGGCCTCGTGACCGCCCGCGAGCTGGCCCGGCGCGGTGCCCGGGTGATCCTCGCCTGCCGCAGTGAGACCCGGGGCAGAGAGGCGGAAGCCACGATCCGGGCCGACGTACCCGACGCGGACGTCGAGTTCGTACGGCTGGATCTCGCGGACCTGTCGTCCGTGCGGGAGTTCGTGTCGGCCGTCCGGGCCGAGCGGCTCGATCTGCTCATCAACAACGCGGGCGTCATGGCCCTGCCGTACGGCACGACCGCCGACGGGTTCGAGACACAGTTCGGCGTGAACCACCTCGGGCACTTCGCCCTGACCGGGCTGCTCGTCCCGAAGCTGCTGAACACCCCGGACGCCCGGGTGGTGAGTGTGTCCAGCGGGCTCCACGTCATCTCCAATATCGACATCAACGACCTCAACAGCGAGCGGAACTACCGCCGTTGGGTCGCCTACGGCCGCTCCAAGACCGCGAATCTGCTCTTCGTCCATGAGCTGACGCGGCGCCTCGTCACCGCGGGGTCCGGCCTGGTCGCGGCCGCTTCGCACCCCGGTTACGCGGCCACCAATCTCCAGACGGCGGGGGTGCGGATGGAGGGCCGCACGGGGGCGGAGCGGGCGGTGGAGCTGGGGAACCGCGTGTTCGCCCAGTCCGCCGAGACAGGTGCGCTGCCCACGCTCTACGCGGCCACCGCACCCTGCGTCCTGCCCGACTCCTTCACCGGCCCCAGGTTCCTCGGCTGGCGCGGGGGCCCGGGGCCTTCCTGGCGGGCGAAGTGGACGACGAACGATGTGGCGGGCGAGCGGCTCTGGACGGCGTCCGAGCAGCTCACCGGCGTGACGTACGCGGGCCTCGACACCCTGGGCGCGGGCGCAACAGGGGGCGGCGGAGCCTGACCGCGGCCTCTTCCCCCCCACCTCCGCCCGTCGCCCCCCGCCTCCGCCGCCCGTCGCCCCTCCCCCGGGCGCGGTCAGGCCCCGCCGTCCGGGCGCGGTCAGGCCCCGTCGTCCGCTGTCCGCGTCCGTCAGCCCTGGATCGCGGCCGGGTCCATCCACATGACCTCCCAGATGTGGCCGTCCGGGTCCTGGAAGGAGCGCCCGTACATCGGGCCCTGGTCCTGGGGCTCGTTCGCGGGCGAGCCGCCGGAGGCCAGCGCGGTGTCGACCAGCCGGTCGACATCCTCTCTGCTCTCGGCGCTGAGACAGACCAGCACCTCGGTGGTCCTGCTCGCGTCGGCGATCTCCTTCCTGGTGAACTGCTTGAAGAACGGTTCCGTGATCAGCATCGCGAAGATCGAGTCGCTGATCACGACACAGGCCGCGTTCTCATCGGTGAACTGCGGGTTGATCGTGTAGCCGAGCGCGGTGAAGAAAGACTTGGAGACCTCAAGGTCCTTGACCGGCAGATTGACGAAGATCATCTGAGGCATTACGGGCTCTTCTCTCGTAGCGGTCCGGTGGCCCGCCCTACGGCGCGCCCTTCGGAGGTGTAGACGTCCGGCCGACCGCGAACTCATCGGCCGCACGGAAAGTCGCACGGGGGGGCGTACGGACGGGCGTACGGGAGGGGCGCACGGGGGCGCGCGGAGGGGCCCACGGCGAACCGTACGGAAAGCCGTACGGAAAACCGCCCCGGCCGGGCCGACATCCCCGCGCAACACCCCTGTCGCAATCCCGCACCATGGTTGATCGTTGGGGCGTACAACGGGAGATCCGACGAACGACGCCCGACCGGAGCCAGGGGGACCCACCATGACCATCAGCCGCAGGCGACTGCTCGCCACCAGTGGCAGCCTCGCACTGACCGGGGCGCTCGCCGCCGCGTGCGGATCCAACACCGGCCGGGACGGCGGGGCTTCGGGCGGCAGCGGGCCCACACTCCAGCAGTGGTACCACCAGTACGGCGAGGCCGGGACCGAGCAGGCCGTACGGCGGTACGCGGACGCCTACCGCAAGGCGACCGTCAAGATCCAGTGGCGGCCCGGCAATTACGACCAGCAGACCGCCGCCGCGCTGCTGTCCTCGTCGGGCCCGGACGTCTTCGAGGTCAACGGCCCCACCCTGGACCAGATCCAGGGCGGCCAGGTCACCGATCTGACCGACCTCTTCGACGGGGTGAAGGCCGACTTCAACCAGGCGGTGCTCGCGCCGAAGACGTACGGCGGGAAGATCTGGGGCATCCCGCAGACCATCGACACCCAGCTCCTCTACTACCGCAAGAGCCTGCTCAAGGACGCGAACGTCCAGCCGCCTCGCACCCTCGACGAACTGGTCGACACGGCGAAGGCGTTGACCGACAAGAAGGTCAAGGGCCTGTTCCTCGGCAACGACGGCGGCGCGGGCGTCCTCGGCGGCACCCCGCTCTACGCGGCCGGGCTCAGCCTTGTCACCGAGGACGGGAAGACCGGCTTCGACGACCCGGCGGCGGCCCGCACCCTGGCCAAGTTCCACCGGTTGTACGCCGACAAGTCACTGCTGCTCGGCGCGCCGGCCGACTGGTCCGACCCGTCGGCGCTCGTCCAGGGCCTCACCGCCATGCAGTGGTGCGGCCTGTGGGCGCTCCCGGCGGTCAAGAAGGCGCTGGGCGACGACTTCGGTGTCCTGCCCTTCCCGAAGGACGGCGCGGCCGGCAAGCCATCGGTCCCGGTCGGGGCGTACAGCTCGGCGGTCAGCGCGCGCAGCAAGCACCGCGCCGACGCCAAGGCGTTCGCCAAGTGGCTGTGGATCGACCGGACCGCGTACCAGGAGGACTTCGCGCTGTCCTACGGGTTCCACATCCCGGCCCGGATCTCCCTCGCGAAGAAGGCGGCGAAGCTGCGGGAGGGGGCGGCGGCGGACGCGGTCAGGTACGCGACCGACAGCGGCTGGGCCCAGCCGCTGCTGTGGACGCCCGCCTGCCAGGTCGCGTACCAGGACGCCCTCAACCGGATCATCAAGGACGGCGCCAACGCGGAGACCGAGGTGAGGGCGGTCGTACGCAAGACCAACAGCGAACTCCAGCGGGTACAGAAGAAGTCGTGAGGGATCAGTGAGACACCGCACGCTCTGGTTCTGGGTCTTCGTCGGCCCCTTCGCCGCCGGCCTCGCGCTCTTCACGTACGTACCGTTGCTGTGGAGCCTCTATCTGAGCTTCTTCGACGCCCACAACACGGTCTCGCCGACGGACTTCGTGGGTCTCGACAACTACACGTCGATGCTGACCGACGGCGCGTTCACCTCCAGCCTGTGGACGTTCGCGGTCTTCTCACTGTTCATCGTCCCGGCGACGTACGCGCTGTCGCTCGCCCTGGCCCTGATGGTGAACCGGCTGCGGTTCGCGCAGTCCTTCTTCCGCTCGGTCTTCTTCCTCCCGGCCGCCTGCTCGTATGTGGTGGCGTCGATGATCTGGAAGCTCTCGGTCTTCAACGGGGTCAGGTTCGGGCTGGCCAACACCGTGCTCGGCTGGTTCGGCACCGACCAGACCGCATGGCTCTCGACCACCCATCCGCCCTGGTACTGGCTGGTGATCGTGACCCTGCGGCTCTGGCTCCAGGCGGGCTTCTACATGGTGCTGTTCCTCGCCGGACTCCAGCGGATCGCACCGCAGTTGTACGAGGCTGCCGCCGTCGACGGTGCGCGGCCGGGCTGGCAGGTCTTCCGGCACATCACGTTCCCACAGCTGCGGGCGACATCGGTCGCGGTGGTGCTGCTGCTCGTGATCAACGCGTTCCAGGCGTTCGACGAGTTCTACAACCTGCTGAGTGATGCCAGGGGCTATCCGCCGTACGCGCGGCCACCGCTCGTGTACCTCTACTACACGGCGCTCGGGCAGGGCCAGAACCTCGGTCTGGGCAGTGCGGGGGCGGTCATTCTCGCCCTGATCATCGCGGTGGTGACGATCGTCCAGGCCCGGTGGTTCGGGCTCGGCAGGACGGAGGACTGACATGCCCCGCACCCGAACCGGCGCAGACACCGGAGCAGGGACTGGCACCGGCACCGGCACCAGCACAGGTACGTCCCGCCGCACCGGCACCGGAGCAGGCGCCCGCATCCGCACCGGCACGGCCCGAACGACCCGCCGCGACGATGCCCTGGTCAGGGCGGGGCGCGCGCTGCGCACCGTGCTGCTGATCGCGCTGGCGGCGCTCTTCCTCATCCCGTTCTATCTGCTGCTGCGCAACGGGCTCTCCACCGAGCAGGACATCACCTCACCCGCGTGGACGTTCTTCCCGTCCCACCTCCAGTGGTCGAACCTCCGCGAGCTGTTCGACGACCCGGCGGTCCCGATGGCCCGCTCCCTGCTGAACTCGGCCCTGATCGCGGTGACCACCACCCTCGGCACGGTCCTGCTGGCGTCACTGGCCGGGTACGGCCTGGCCCGTATCCCGTACCGCCACGCGAACAAGGTGTTCTACGCGATCCTGGGCACCCTGATGGTCCCGGCGGCGGTGACGTTCGTACCGAGCTTCGTCCTGGTCTCCACGCTCGGCTGGATCTCCACCCTGCGCGGCCTGATCATCCCGACGCTGTTCTCGGCGTTCGCGTGCTTCATCTTCCGCCAGTACTTCCTGGGCTTCCCGCAGGAGCTGGAGGACGCGGCGAAGGTCGACGGCCTCGGCTACTGGCGTACGTACTGGCGCATCGTCGTCCCGAACTCGGCCCCGGTCTTCGCGGCGGTCGGCACGATCGTCTTCATCGGCGCGTGGAACGCCTTCCTCTGGCCGCTGGTCATCGGCCAGGACAAGAGCGCGTGGACGGTGCAGGTGGCGCTTTCGACATTCACGACCGGTCAAGTGGTCAATATCCACGAGCTGTTCATCGCGGCAGCGGTGTCGATCGTGCCGCTGCTGCTGGTGTTCCTGCTGCTCCAGCGGCACATCGTGGCGGGCGTGGAGCGGTCGGGGATCGACGACTGACCGGGCGGTTCCGGCCCCCTCCGCCGGGGGGCCAGCACCACCTGTGTTCCGGGTCCAGGTACACCCGCACTCACCCGGCAGCCCCATCGCCCGGCGGCGGGGGTCCGACAAGACTGAAGGCGTTCACCAGAACCCGCCGAAAGAGCCGATAGCCGGTGCCGAGCCGGCCGGCGCACGGTACTCACCCTTCAGGAGCCAGCTCATGAGTGCACGCACGACACCGCGCCGCCGTACGGCAGTGTTCGCGACAGCGGCCCTGGCCACGGTCGTGACCGGAGCCCTGGTGGCCTGCGGGAACTCCACCGCCTCCGCCGCGGACGCGCCGACCGCGTCGAGCCGGCCGGCGGCCACCGCCGCCGCGGGTTCTTCGCTCCACATGATTACGAACAACGGCCACAAGCTGGCCTTCCACGTCACGCCCGGCCACCTGCCGGCCATCGTCCTGGATGCGGGCGGCGGTGAGGACTCGTCGCAGTGGCAGAAGATCGCGCCTGCCCTGGCCAAGAAGACCGGATCCGAGATCATCACGTACGACCGGGCCGGCATCGGGAAGAGCGACGAGGTCGTCGGCGCCTGGAACGCGGAGAACGCCGCTTCCGACCTGGAGGCCGGCCTCACCAAGCTGGGCGCCACCCATGACGTGGTTCTCGTCTCGCACTCCCAGGCGGGCGAGGTCGCCACGTACTTCGCGAAGAAGCACCCGAAGTGGCTCGCGGGCGCCGTCCTGGTCGACGCCAGCCTGCCGGACTTCTACACGGACAGCGAAACGGCGCGGATCGAGGCCGCCAACCAGGCGCAGGTGGCCCAGCTGGACGGCCAGGTCTCGACGAAGCCCGTCCGCCAGCTGTTGGCCACGGCGGACAACTACGGCCCGATGCACCACGCCTACCACCGGATCTCCTGGCCGGAGAGCGTCCCCGCAACGGTGATCGCGTCGTCGAAGACCCCCTTCGACACCCCCGAGGACGCCCAGCTGTGGCGGAACGCCCAGACCCGGTTCGCGAAGGCCGCCGCCAACCGGACGTACACCGTCGCGAAGGGCAGCTCACACGAGATCCCGACCGACCGCCCGGATGTGGTCATCAAGGCGGTCGCGGCGATGGCGAAGGCGCACGGCTGACGTCGCTCCGTCGCGCCGACCGATCAGACCTTTCCACCGTGGGGTGTGCAGGGACGCCGGCCGGAGTAGCGGGCCGGAAGTTAGGGTGTCTGGGCGTAGACACCCCAGGGAGATACCGGAGAACGCGCGATGCCCCAGACAGCCCGCCAGATCGCTGACGACCTGCGGGCACGCATCAGCTCCGGGGAGTTCGGGGCCGGTTCCCGGTTGCCGGGAGAGCCTGCTCTTGTCCAGCAGTACGGCGTTGCCAAAATGACCGCAGGAGGCGCACTGAAGCTGTTGATCGCGGAGGGCATCGCCTACGCACGCCCCGGATCCGGTACGTACGTGCGGGACTTTCAGCCGATCCGCCGCGTGGCGAACCAGCGGCTGTCCCGCCCCGGTTGGGCCTCGGGGCAGTCCGTCTGGGCAGCCGAGACGACCGGTCGCACGGCAGAGGTCCGCGACATCGAGGTGTACGAGATTCCGGCACCTCGATGGGTCTCCCAGGGCCTGAACCTGGACGATGGCGCGGCGGTACTGGTGCGCAGCCGCCGGTATTTCGTGGACGAGAAGCCGGTCCAGCTCGCCACGTCCTACCTTCCGGCCGAGCTCGTACGAGAAACGCGCATCGCGCAACCGGACCCGGGCCCTGGGGGAACGTACGCCCGGCTCGCGGAGATCGGGGCCGGCCCCGCCGAGTTCACCGAGGAGCTGCGCGCACGGATGCCCACCCCGGAGGAAGCGGAGCAGCTGGCGCTGCTCACGGGCACACCGGTCGTCGAGATCTGCCGCACTGCCAGGGACGCGGCGCACCGCCCCGTGGAACTGAACCGGATGCTGCTGGACACCGCGGCGTACGTGCTCCAGTACGACTTCGACAGCTGATCCGCACGTACAACCGAACAGGCGTCACCCTCTGCGGGGCAATGGGGCAATGGGGCAATACAGAGGAAGCCGCTCCTCGGCCACGCACGCGCCTTGGTCGCCGAACAGGGCGTATCCGCCGACGAGTTCCGCTACCTGGCCGCCCGGCTGACTGAATCGCTCCGCGACGTCCTCCGGGTCGCCGAGAGCCGGGGTCGCAGGCTCGCCGCCTACGGAGCTGAGCCCGCTGAGGCCGACTGCGACGACCTCTGACACGCGTGCCCCGCACACCCCAGAAGGGGCGGCATCCCCGCACGGGTGCCGCCCCTTCCGTTGTTGCGCCCGGGCCGTCGGCGGGGTCGGTGAGGGTCAGGGTGAACCCGACGGCGGCCTGGGGGGTTCAGCGGCTGTCGCTGCCGTCCGACTGGGCCGCGGCCCGGCCCGCTTCCAGCCTCGCCACCGGGATGCGGAACGGTGAGCACGAGACGTAGTCCAGGCCCACCTGGTGGAAGAAGTGCACCGACTCCGGGTCGCCGCCGTGTTCGCCGCAGACCCCCAGTTTGAGGTCGGGGCGGGTCGCACGGCCCGCTTCGCAGGCGCTGCGGACCAGGGAGCCGACACCGTCACGGTCGATCGTCTCGAACGGGGAGACACCGAAGATGCCCTTCTCCAGGTACGCGGTGAAGAACGACGCCTCCACGTCGTCGCGTGAGAAGCCCCAGACCGTCTGGGTGAGGTCGTTCGTGCCGAACGAGAAGAACTGCGCGGCCTCGGCGATCTGACCCGCCGTCAGTGCGGCACGCGGCAGTTCGATCATGGTGCCGATGGTCAGTATCAGCTCCGTGCCCGTGGCGGCCTCCACCTCCGCGATGACCCGGTCGGCCTCCTCGCGGACGATCTCCAGCTCCTGGACCGTGCCCACCAGCGGAATCATGATCTCCGCGCGCGGGTCGCCCTTGGCCGCCTTGCGGGCGGCCGCCGCCTCGGCGATGGCCCGTACCTGCATGGCGAACAGACCCGGGATGACCAGGCCGAGACGCACCCCGCGCAGCCCCAGCATCGGGTTCTGCTCGTGGAGTTTGTGCACGGCCTGGAGGAGGCGCAGGTCGTTCTCGTTGGCGTCCTTGCGGGACTCGGCGAGGGCGACGCGCACCGACAGTTCGGTGATGTCCGGGAGGAACTCGTGCAGCGGCGGGTCGAGGAGCCGGACCGTGACGGGGAGCCCGTCCATCGCCTCGAACAGCTCGATGAAGTCCTTCTTCTGGAGCGGCAGCAGCGCGCCGAGCGCCTTCTCGCGCTCGTCGTCCGTGTCGGCCAGGATCAGTCGCTCGACCAGCTCACGGCGCTCGCCGAGGAACATGTGCTCGGTGCGGCAGAGCCCGATGCCCTGGGCGCCGAACCGCCGGGCGCGCAGGGCGTCCTCGGCGTTGTCCGCGTTGGCCCGCACCCGCAGCCGGCGGCGCCGGTCCGCGTACGCCATGATCCGGTGGACGGCCTCGACCAGTTCGTCCGCGTCGTCGGCGCCCGCGTGCATCCGGCCCTCGAAGTACTCGACGACCGGCGACGGGACGACCGGCACCTCGCCCGCGTACACCTTGCCCGACGAGCCGTCGATCGAGACGACGTCGCCCTCCTCGATGACCACACCGTTCGGCGCGGTCAGGCGGCGGCGCTTGGTGTCGACCTCGATCTCCTCGGCGCCGCAGACACAGGTCTTGCCCATGCCGCGCGCCACCACGGCCGCGTGCGACGTCTTGCCGCCGCGCGAGGTGAGGATGCCCTCGGCCGCGATCATGCCGTCGAGGTCGTCCGGGTTGGTCTCGCGGCGGATCAGGATGACCTTCTCGCCCGAGCGCGACCACTTGATCGCGGTGTACGAGTCGAAGACCGCCTTGCCGACGGCCGCGCCCGGCGACGCCGCGATGCCGCGCCCGATCCTGTCGACCTTCGCGGTGTCGTCGAAGCGCGGGAACATCAGCTGGGCGAGCTGCGCCCCGTTGACCCGCTGGAGCGCCTCGGCCTCGTCGATGAGTCCCTGGTCGACGAGCTGGGTGGCGATCCGGAACGCGGCGCCCGCGGTGCGCTTGCCGACCCGGGTCTGGAGCATCCACAACTGCCCGCGCTCAATGGTGAATTCGATGTCGCAGAGATCCTTGTAGTGGGTCTCCAGGGTCTCCATGATCTGCATGAGCTGGGCGTACGACTTCTTGTCGATCTGCTCCAGATCGGCGAGGGCCACGGTGTTGCGGATCCCCGCGACGACGTCCTCGCCCTGCGCGTTCTGCAGGTAGTCGCCGTAGACGCCCTGGTGCCCGCTGGCCGGGTCGCGGGTGAAGGCGACCCCCGTACCGGAGTCGGGGCCGAGGTTGCCGAAGACCATCGAGCAGATGTTGACCGCGGTGCCGAGGTCACCGGGGATGCGCTCCTGGCGACGGTAGAGCTTGGCGCGGTCGGTGTTCCACGACTCGAAGACGGCCCTTATGGCGAGGTCCATCTGCTCGCGGGGGTCCTGCGGGAAGTCCCGGCCGGCGGACTCCTTGACGATCTTCTTGAAGCGGGTGACCAGCTTCTTCAGGTCGCCGGCTTCCAGGTCGGTGTCGACACTGACCTTCTTGGCCTTCTTCGCGGCCTCCAGGGCCTCCTCGAAGAGTTCGCCGTCGACGTCGAGGACGGTCTTGCCGAACATCTGGATGAGGCGGCGGTAGGAGTCCCAGGCGAAGCGCTCGTCGCCGGACTGCTTGGTGAGACCGGTCACGGACTTGTCCGAGAGGCCGATGTTCAGAACGGTGTCCATCATGCCGGGCATGGAGAACTTGGCGCCCGAACGGACCGAGACGAGCAGCGGGTTGTCGGCCTGGCCGAGCTTCTTGCCCATCGTCTTCTCCAGGGCGGCGAGGTGCGCACTGACCTCGTCGCGGAGTTCGACGGGCTCGTCACCGCTGTCGAGGTAGGTCTTGCACGCCTCGGTGGTGATGGTGAAGCCCGGAGGGACGGGCAGACCGAGGTTGGTCATCTCGGCGAGGTTCGCACCCTTCCCGCCGAGCAGGTCCTTGAGGTTGCGGTTGCCTTCGGTGAAGTCATAAACGAACTTCTGCGGCGCTTGCGCCTGAGTTACGTGGGGTTCTGCGTTCTTCGATTCCGGCACGGGACTCGACTCCTCGCGGACTGGCTGCCCTGACGGCGAGGAACATACCCAGATCGAAGGCTCCTGGGTACGTCCACCTGGTCGTCGTACGGCCGTAACCACTCGTCTGCCAGCAGATCGAAAGCGATCGCGAGAGGTGCCTTCAACAGGCCGTTAGTTCAACTCTTGAAGGCATCACAGCTGTATGTAGCCGCTTGTGCACAGTTTCGGCCACGCTTGGCGATATCGGGTTCACTGCGGGAACGATTGACGACTGGCACCCAGTGCCAGCCTTTGAGAAGTACACCCCGGGTTTAATCGCTCATCTGAGCAACACCGCGATCAGAGGTGGCGAGAATCACGCCACTCGCCCGGTCCTGAGGCCACTATGCGGACCCCTCCGCACCGCCAGGCGGACACACCTCACCGGAAAACGGCGCAGCGTGCACTCAGTGCCGCGCCTGCATCGGGGCACAGGCCGCGGATTCGCGCTCTCCGCTGGGAAAAGACCTCCGCCCCTCGCCCGTGCTCTTATGAGCGGGAGGGGCGAGGGGCGGAGATCCAGGAGATGCAGGAGATGCAGTGGTGAGCCGGCGGCCTCAGCCGCCCGACGTGTCGAGTTCGGCGTCCGCGCTCACGCCCGAGCAGTCGTACGGGTCCTTCAGCCAGCCGTCGGGAAGCACGACCCGGTTGTTGCCCGAAGTCCGCCCGCGCGGCCCGTCCGCGCCGTCCGGCCACGGCTGGTCCAGGTTCAGCTCGTCCAGCTGGCTGCCCAGCTCGTCCAGCGAGGAGGTGACGGCGAGCCGCTTGCGCATCTCGGAGCCGACCGAGAACCCCTTCAGATACCAGGCCACATGCTTGCGGAAGTCGATCACGCCACGCTTCTCGTCGCCGATCCACTCCCCCAGCAGCGTCGCGTGCCGCAGCATGACCGCCGCGACCTCGCGCAGCGGCGGCGCCTGCCGGACCGGTGTCCCCTCGAAGCCGCTCACCAGGTCGGCGAAGAGCCAGGGCCGGCCCAGGCAGCCGCGCCCCACGACCACACCGTCGCAGCCGGTCTCGCGCATCATCCGCAGCGCGTCGTCCGCGCACCAGATGTCGCCGTTGCCGAGGACGGGGATCTCCGGGACGTGCTCCTTGAGCCGGGCGATGGCGTCCCAGTCGGCCGTCCCGCCGTAGTGCTGGGCCGCGGTCCTGCCGTGCAGTGCGACGGCAGTGACGCCCTCGTCCACCGCTATCCGGCCCGCGTCGAGATAGGTGAGGTGGTCGTCGTTGATGCCCTTGCGCATCTTGATGGTGACGGGGAGCGCGCCCGCGTTGGAGACCGCCTCGTGCAGGATCGCGCGCAGCAGCGGCCGCTTGAACGGGAGCGCCGAGCCGCCGCCCTTGCGGGTGACCTTGGGGACCGGGCAACCGAAGTTCAGGTCGATGTGGTCGGCGAGGTCCTCGTCCACGATCATGCGGACGGCCTTGCCGACCGTGACCGGATCCACTCCGTACAGCTGGATCGAGCGCGGCGTCTCGGTCTTGTCGAAGTGGATCAGCTGCATGGTCTTGGCGTTGCGCTCCACCAGCGCCCGTGTCGTGATCATCTCGCTCACGAACAGGCCCTTCCCACCGCTGAATTCACGGCAGAGCGTACGGAAGGGGGCGTTGGTGATACCCGCCATGGGGGCGAGCACGACGGGCGGCTGCACGGAGTGCGGGCCGATGGAGAGCGTGGTCATGGACCCATTGTCGCGTACGACTCGCCCTGGACAGCTTGCCGCGTACACCGAAGTCGTTAGTTAACCGTACTATTCATATATGCCCGAGCTCAACCACCGCCGGCGGATGCTGGTGCTCGCGATCTGCTGCATGAGTCTGCTGATCGTCAGCCTCGACAACACCGTCCTGAACGTCGCCCTCCCTTCGATGCAGAAGGAGCTGCACGCGTCGGTCTCCGGACTCCAGTGGACGATCGACGCCTACACCCTGGTCCTGGCCTCGCTGCTGATGCTCGCCGGGTCGACGGCCGACCGGATCGGCCGGCGCAGAGTCTTCATGGCGGGGCTGGTGATATTCACCCTCGGCTCCGCGCTCTGCTCCATCGCGCCGAATCTGGAGTCGCTGGTCGTCTTCCGGATGGTGCAGGCCATCGGCGGCTCGATGCTCAACCCGGTGGCGATGTCGATCATCACCAACACCTTCACCGAGCCGCGGGAACGCGCCCGCGCCATCGGTGTCTGGGGCGGCGTCGTCGGGATCTCGATGGCGGCGGGGCCGATCGTCGGCGGTCTCCTGGTGGACTCGGTCGGCTGGCGCTCGATCTTCTGGATCAATCTGCCGGTGGGCCTGGCCGCGCTGCTGCTCACCTGGCGTTACGTACCGGAGTCGCGGGCCCCGAAGGGCCGCAGGCCGGACCCGGTCGGCCAGCTGCTCGTCATCGCGCTGCTCGGCTCGGTGACGTACGCGATCATCGAGGCGCCGTCGTCCGGGTGGACCTCACCGCTGATCCTCTCCTTCGCCGGGGTGGCCCTGCTGGCGCTCGCGGGACTGCTGCTGTACGAACCCAGGCGCGCCGAACCACTGATCGACCTGCGCTTCTTCCGCAGCGCGCCCTTCAGCGGGGCCACCGTCATCGCGGTGTGCGGCTTCGCTGCGCTCGGCGGCTTCCTCTTCCTGAACACGCTCTACCTCCAGGACGTCCGCGGTCTGTCCGCGCTGCACGCCGGTCTGTACATGCTGCCGATGGCGGTGCTGACCTTCCTCTGCGCCCCGCTGTCGGGACGGCTGGTGGGCAACCGCGGTCCGCGGATCTCGCTGCTGGTCGCGGGTGTGGCGATGGCGCTGAGCGGTCTGGTCTTCGCGGTGCTCGACGCGGAGAAGCACACGGCGCTGCTCTTCGCCGGCTATGTGCTGTTCGGTATCGGCTTCGGCATGGTGAACGCGCCGATCACCAACACCGCCGTCTCCGGGATGCCCCGCGCACAGGCCGGGGTGGCGGCGGCCGTCGCGTCGACCAGCCGGCAGATCGGCTCGACGCTCGGGGTCGCCGTGATCGGCGCCGTGCTGGCCTCGGGAGTGAGCGGCTCCACGCACACGGCGGGCTTCGCCGCAGCCAGCCGTACCGCCTGGTGGATCATCACGGGCTGCGGGCTGGCCGTCCTCGTCTTCGGGCTGCTGACCAGCGGGAAGTGGGCGCAGCGCTCGGCGCGGCGTACCGCGGAGCGGCTCGACGCACCCGAGACGGCTCAGACGGTGGCGGACGCCAACGCGTAGAGCTGCTCAAGCCGTTCCCTGGACTCGTCGTTGGCCGGTACGTACGAGACCAGGCGGGGGCCGGCCGCCGGGCCGAGCCAGAGGTCGGTGTGGTCCAGGAGCAGCGCCCCGACGTGCCGGTTGTGGAACCGCTTCGTCCGGCTGCCGGGGCCGACGATCTCGTGCCGTGCCCAGATCTCGCGGAACTCGGGCGAAGCCGCTTCCAGCCGCTTGAGCAGCGTCTTCCAGGCGGGCTCTGCGAGGTGCCCGGCCATCGATGCGCGGAACTTGGCGGCCATCACCCGGCACATGGCGTCGAGGTCGACGACCGACGACCGCCAGTCCTCGTTCGTGTAGGAGAGCAGCATGCAGTTGCGGTCCTCGGGGGCTACGGCGTCGAGGTCGCAGAGCAGCCGCCCGTACGTCCTGTTGTACGCGAGGATGTCGTAGCGGCTGTTCTGGATGCAGGCCGGGAACGGGTCCAGCTGCTCGATCAGCGACGAGAGCGCCGGGGTGATGGAGGGGCAGATCGCGCCGGGCGACGGGTCGACCGCACCGGCCAGCGAGAAGAGGTGCGCGCGCTCGTGCAGATCGAGCAGGAGCGTGCGGGCGATGGCGTCGAGCACCTGCGGGGAGACGGTGATGTCGCGGGCCTGCTCCAGCCACGTGTACCAGGTGACGCCCACCGCGGAGAGCTGGGCGACCTCCTCGCGGCGCAGCCCCGGAGTCCGGCGTCTGGCCCCGCGCGGCAGCCCCGCCTGCTCGGGTGTGATGCGCTCGCGGCGGCTGCGCAGGAAGTCGGCCAGTTCGTGTCGGCGTACGTCGGTCTCCGGCGCCACTGTGGTCATGCTTCCAGAGTGCCGTACCGGGCAGCCCATTGCCAGGTACTCCTAGTACCAGGATAAGGAGACTCTGGTACCAGGCTGAGCGGCGGAGGACTCTCGACTCCGTGAGCAATTCCGTGAGTAGTTCCGTAAGTAACTCCGTGAGCGATACGACAGGCACGAAAGTCACGACGGCCATGACGGCTACGACGGTACGGACTCCGTCCGCCCTCCCCGGTACGGTCCACCGGCACGACCACCCCACCCCGGTGCTCGGCACGCTGGGGCTGTTCACGGTGCTGCTGGGGGCGGCCCTGCCGCTGATCGACTTCTTCATCGTGAACGTCGCCCTGCCCACCATCGACCACGACCTGGCCGCGGGCCCCGCGATGCTGGAGCTGGTCGTCGCGGGGTACGGCGTCGCCTACGCGGTGCTGCTCGTACTCGGCGGGCGGCTCGGGGACATGGCCGGGCGGCGCAAGCTCTTCCTGCTCGGCATGGCCGCTTTCGGCCTGACCTCGCTGGCCTGCGGGCTCTCGCCCGACGCCTGGACGCTGGTCGGCGCGCGGGTGGCGCAGGGCGCTTCGTCGGCGCTGATGCTCCCGCAGGTGCTCGCCACCATCCAGGCCACCACGGCGGGGCCGCGGCGGGCGAAGGCGATGGGGCTCTACGGGGCGACGGCCGGGCTCTCCATGGTGGCCGGGCAGATCCTCGGCGGGGTCCTGGTAGCGGCCGATGTGGCAGGCACCGGCTGGCGGTCGATCTTCCTGGTCAATGTGCCGGTGGCGCTGCTCGGCCTGGTGCTGGCGGTCCGCTCCGTGCCGGAGACCCGGTCGGAGAAGCCCGCCCCCGTCGACATACCCGGCACCCTGCTGCTCGCCCTCTCGCTGGTGACGCTCCTCGCGCCGCTGACCGAGGGACGGGCCGCCGGGTGGCCACTGTGGACCTGGGTCTCGCTGGCGGTCTTCCCGTTCGCCGCGGCGGCCTTCTACCTCACGGAGCGGGCGGCCGACCGCAGGGGCGACGTGCCGCTGGTGCCGCCGAGTCTGCTGCGGCTCGACTCGCTGCGGCGCGGGCTCACGCTGGTGGTGCCGTTCTCGATCGGCTTCGGCGGATTCATGTTCGTCATCGCGGTCGCGCTCCAGCAGGGGCTGCGGATGGGCCCGGTGACGGCGGGGCTCGCGCTCGTACCGATGGCGGCGGCGTTCTTCACCGCGTCCCTGGCCGGGCCCCGGCTGGTCGGCCGGTACGCGAGCCGGGTCGTGACCGCGGGCGGCGTGATCCAGGCCGTGGGTGTCGCGGTGCTCGCGGCGACCGTGTGGTGGGGCTGGCACGGGCTCGGCATCGCGGCCCTCGCGCCCGGTACCGCGCTGGCCGGGTTCGGCCAGGGGCTCCAGTTGCCGGTGCTGTTCCGGATCGTGCTCTCCGACGTACCGGCGGAGCGGGCCGGGGTCGGCGGCGGCGTGATGACCACGACGCAGCAGGCGTCGCTCGCGCTGGGGGTGGCCACACTGGGCACGCTCTTCCTGTCACTGACCACGTCCCTGGGGATGCGGGAGGCGCTGGCGGTGACCCTGCTGCTGCAGCTGGCCGCGGTCGCCGTGACGGCACTGCTCAGCCTGCGGCTGCCCCGCACGGTGCGGTAGGCGGGCCCCGGGGGCCCGGACATGGCGGTGGGCCCGGACCGTCTCGTGAGGGAGACGGTCCGGGCCCACCGTGCTGCGTGCGGTGCGCGCGGTTTGCGCGCGCGGTTGCTGTGCCGGACTGCGTACATGCTGTGCGCCGGGTCGCGCTCTTGCTCTGCCGGGTCGCGCTCTTGCTCTGGTCCGCCCGTCGGGTGTCAGCCCTCGGCGTCGGGGGTTCCGGCGGCTTCGGTCCCCGCCGCCCGCTCACGCATCTTCTGCAGCAGCTCCTGCTTCTGGTCCGCTGCCGACCTGCGGTCCTCGGCGCCTGCGGCGGCCGAACTCTGTGCTCCGGAGCGGGGCATCTTCTTGCGCTGCCCGCCCACGCCAAGAAGGTTGTTGCGACTCTTTGCCATGCCGGTCAGAGTACCGGGCGCGTCGCTGCGGGTGCAGCGGGTTTTCGGGGCGCTCCGGGCTACGGCCGACGCGTACGGGGTGCGTACGGGGCGCGCAGCCGACGCGTACACGATCAACCGTTCCCCCTCGATGCGCGCAATGAATCGCCGCAGATGGACAAGGAACCTGCATTACGGGCCGCTACGCGCGCCTCGTAGTGTTCTGCCCTGTACGTGGAGCGGTGGAGACCCCAGGCTCGGCGGTCCCCTCCTGCTGTGCGCCGGGACGCGCACGCGCGGAACGGTGCCGTCCGCGCGGGTCCCCGCCACCGGAGCAGGCAGCGATGAAGGAGCCTCACCGTGGCACGACCTGACGCAGCGCCGAACACCCGGGACCGGGCCGGCCCGGGCGGCGGTCCCGGGTCCGGCGGTGGCGGGGGCAAGGGCGGCGGCGGGGGTGTCGGTCCCGGTATCGGCTCCCGGCTGATGCGCCGCAAGCCCGTCGAGCGGCTGATCGCCGAGGGCGGGCAGGGCGAGGGCGGCCGGCTCAGGCGTTCGCTGGGCATGTGGCAGCTGACCATGATCAGCATCGGGGCCACCCTGGGCACCGGCATTTTCGTGGTGCTCGGCGAGGCGGTCCCCAAGGCCGGGCCCGCCGTCGTCATCTCCTTCGTGATCGCCGGGCTCACCGCCCTCTTCTCCGCGCTGTCGTACGCGGAACTGGCGGGCACCATTCCGGTCGCCGGCTCCTCGTACTCGTACACCTACGCCACGATGGGCGAATTCGTCGCCTGGATCTGCGGCTGGTGTCTGATGCTGGAGTACGGCGTGTCCGTGGCGGCGGTGGCCGTCGGCTGGGGCCAGTACCTCAACGAGTTCCTGGACGGCACGATCGGGGTCACGATCCCCACCGCGCTGTCCGCGCCACCCGGCGACGGCGGCATCGTCAACATCCCCGCGCTGCTCGTCGTCCTGCTGGCGATGGCCTTCCTGCTGGGCGGCGCCAAGGAGAGCGCCCGCGCCAACACGATCATGGTGGTCGTCAAGATCGCCTCGCTGATCCTGTTCTGCGCGGTGGCGGCCTCGGGCATCAAGGCGGGCAACTACAAGCCGTTCATGCCGCTCGGCATGACCGGCGTGAGCGCGGCCGGCGCCAGCCTCTTCTTCTCGTACATCGGCTTCGACGCGGCCTCCACCGCCGGCGAGGAGGCCAGCAACCCCAAGCGCGACATGCCGCGCGCGATCATGCTGTCACTGCTGATCGTCACCGCCCTCTACTGCCTGGTGGCCCTGATCGCCGTCGGCGCGATGCCGTGGCAGGACTTCCACAACGCGGACGCCGCCCTCGCCCAGATCATGCGCGACGTCACCGGCCAGAGCTTCTGGGCCGTGCTGCTCGCCGCCGGGGCGGTCATCGCCATCGCCAGTGTGGTGCTGACGGTGCTCTACGGGCAGACCCGCATCCTGTTCTCGATGGCCCGCGACGGGCTGGTGCCCAAGGTGTTCGCCAAGGTCGGCCCGCGGACCGGCGCCCCGGTCGCCAACACGCTGATCGTCTCGCTGTTCTGCGGGGTCCTCGCGGCTGTCGTCCCGCTGGGCGAGCTGGCCAACGCCACCAGCATCGGCACCCTCTTCGCGTTCGCCCTGGTCAATGTGGCGGTCATCGTGCTCCGCCGGACCCGGCCAGACATGCCGCGGAACTTCCGGGTGGCGTTCTCGCCGGTGACTCCTGCCATCGGCTTCGCGCTGTGCCTGTGGATGATGACGAGCCTCGGCCCGCAGACATGGGTGTGGTTCGGTATCTGGATGGCCGCCGGGCTCGTGCTGTACTTCGGCTACGGCATGCGCCGCTCCCAGCTCGCCCGCGAAGCCTCGCCGGCGGAGAAGTGACCGCGGAGAAGTGACCACGGGAAAGCGACCGCGGAGAACTGACCACGGAGCGACCGCCGGAGAAGTGCCCGCCGGAGAAGTGACCGCCAGACAAGTGGCCGCCCGCCAAGTGACCGCCCGAGAAGAAGTGTGATCCACCCGCCTTGCGACTGAACGATCTCGACGAACGCATCGTCCACGCCCTCGCCGAGGACGCCCGCCGCTCCTACGCCGACATCGGCACCCGGGTCGGCCTGTCCGCGCCCGCCGTCAAACGCCGAGTCGACCGGCTCCTCGCATCCGGCGCCATCACCGGCTTCACCGTGCGGGTGGATCCCGCCGCACTGGGCTGGGAGACCGAGGCGTTCGTCGAGATCCACTGCCGCCACAACACCTCACCCGACGACATCCGCCGCGGCATGGCGCGGTATCCGGAGGTGGCGTCCGCGTCGACCGTCACCGGCGACGCGGACGCGGTCATCCAGATCTACGCCGAGGACGTACGCCATTTCGAGCGGGTGCTGGAGCGCATCGCGGGCGAGCCGTTCGTCGAACGCACCAAGTCCGTCCTCGTACTGTCGCCGCTGGTACGCCGGTTCAGCTCGGGCTCACCCACTTAGGCCGCACCGCCCGGGACGAGAGGTGCCGGAAGCACGGGAAGTACCGGAGGAGGCCGGAAGCCGGAGGAGGCCGGAAGCGACCACGACGGACGAACGCATGACGAATGACAGATGTTGAAATCTGTCATTCGTCATGCCATAGTCGCCGTGCGCCGACTTCCGTCAGCCAGCTTCCGTTTCCGGCGAAGGAGCCCTCAATGGCCGCCACTCCCGTTCCCGCCCGCACGCTGGGCACCGCAGGACCGCTGACCTCCACCCTCGGCCTCGGCTGCATGGGGATGTCCCCGGTGTACGGCACCCCCGACCGCGCCGAGTCGATCGCGACCATCCACGCGGCCCTCGACGCCGGGGTCACTCTGCTCGACACCGGCGACTTCTACGGCATGGGCCACAACGAGCTGCTGATCGGCGAAGCCCTGCGCACTGCCCCCGCCTCCTGCCGCGAACAGGCCCTCACCAGCGTCAAGTTCGGCGCGCTGCGGACTCCCGAGGGGGCCTTCACCGGTTACGACGGCCGCCCGGACGCGGTCAAGAACTTCGCCGCGTACTCACTCCAGCGGCTCGGCACCGACCACATCGACATCTACCGGATCGCCCGTGTCGACCCGGACGTGCCGATCGAGGAGACCGTCGGCGCCATCGCCGAACTGATCGAAGCGGGCCATGTGCGGTATGTGGGGCTCTCCGAAGTGGGCGCCGAGACCATCCGCAGGGCCGCCGCCACCGCGCCGGTCACGGACCTCCAGATCGAGTACTCGCTGATCTCCCGGGGCATCGAGTCGAAGATCCTGCCCACCACCCGCGAGCTGGGCATCGGTATCACCGCGTACGGGGTGCTCTCCCGCGGTCTGCTCGGCGGGCACTTCACCCGGGACCAGGAGCTGGGCCCCGGCGACTTCCGGAGCATGAGCCCCCGCTTCCAGGGCGACAACCTCCGGCACAACCTCGAACTGACCGACGCACTGCGGAAGGTCGCCGCCCAGAAGGGCGCCACCGTCGCTCAGACCGCGATCGCCTGGGTGTCGGCACAGGGCGACGACATCGTCCCGCTGATCGGCGCCCGTACCCGCGACCGGCTGGCCGAGGCCATCGGGTCCCTCGATGTCACGCTGGACGCAGCCGACATCGCCGCCATCGAGGAGGCCGTCCCGGCCGGATCCGCCGCGGGCGAGCGCTACGCGGCCGATCAGATGGCCCACCTGGACAGCGAGCGCTGACTCCCCGGTACCGTCGGGGGCGCTCCACTCCCCCGCACGGCAGCGCGTCCTCCGAAAGGCAGCGCAGCACCGAAAGGCAGCGCAGACGCGATGACGCCCGAAGCCCTGACACCCGAGCGCATTCTTGAGGCGACCGAGGACGTGCTGCGCCGGTACGGGCCGGCCAAGGCCACGGTGGTCGACGTGGCACGGGTGCTCGGGGTCAGCCACGGCAGCGTCTACCGCCACTTCCGCACCAAGGCGGCGCTGCGCGAGGCCGTCACCCAGCGCTGGCTTGACCGGTCGGAGACCGAGCTGGCCCGGTTCGCCGACGACCGGGCCGGCTCCGCGACCGCCCGTCTCGAGGACTGGCTCGCCGCCCTCTTCTCGGCGAAGCGCCACAAGGCGGGCGACGACCCCGAGCTGTTCGCGACCTTCGACGTGCTGGCCGAGGAGAACAGCGGAGTCGTCGACAGCCACATCGAGGCACTGACCGCACAACTCGCCCGGATCATCGAGGACGGCTGCGGCCAGGGCGAATTCACCCCGCCCGCAACCGACTTCACGACGACTGCCCGCGCGGTCTTCCAGGCCACGGGCCGCTTCCACGACCCGGCGTACGCGACGGAGTGGGGCCGCCCCGGCATCGAGGACGACTTCGCCGCCGTACGAAACCTGCTGCTGAGCGGACTCAGGGCCCGCTGAGCGAAGCTCGCCGGCTCTCCGAGGGAACCCGCCGAAGTTCTCATCGAGGGGCTCATCGAGCGGCTCAGCAAGGTGCTCACCGAGGGGCCCGCCGAGAGGCCCGCCTCCTTGGGCGGGGGCCGCGAGGGCGACGGCGGTTGCGGCGCCACCCAGCACCCGGCAGGGCCGCGCGCCGGGCCGGTTACGCTGCCGGTATGGCCAGCCACAAGCCCGTACGGACCATCGACGCCCGAAGTCTGCGCGCCCTCGCGCACCCGCTGCGGGTGCGCATCATGGAGTCGCTGCGCCGCGACGGACCCGCGACGTCCACCACGCTGGCCGGGGAGTTCGGCGAGAGCACCGGCACCGTGAGCTGGCATCTGCGGCAGCTCGCCGAGCACCGTTTCATCGAGGAGGACGTGGAGCGGGGCACCAAGCGGGAGCGCTGGTGGCGGGCAGTGGAGGACCGACAGGTGCTGCACACCGCGCAGTTGAGCAAGGAGGACCCCTCGGCGCGGGTCGCCGTGGACGCGTATGTCCAGGAGCTCATCCAGCTCTACTTCCAGCGGGCGTCCGCGTACGCCGCGCAGGAGTGGCCCGCCGAGTGGGAGAGCGCGGGCACCATCGCCAACTGGGACGATCTGCGGCTGACTCCCACGCGGCTGCGGGAGCTGAACGACGAGCTGATGGCCGTGATCGACAAGTACTACCCGGCGGAGGGCGAGGCCGCCGCACCGGGATCGCTGCCGGTCAGCGTGCAGCTCCAGTCCTTCGCCCGCCACGAGGGCAGGAGTTGAGGCCGTAAGCGCGGCCCCCAGCAGCTCTTCATATTGCAGAGAACTCTCTGCAAACCCCTTTGCAGAGAGTTCTCTGCAAGCTATCTTCATACGCATGCCGACTCCGGGTACGCCAGCGCGCTCCACCCCTCGCAGCCTCCTGCTGCGCAACCGCGACTTCCGCCTCCTCTGGACGGGGTCGACCACCGGGAAGTACGGGGCCTCGGTCACCTCCGTCGCCCTGCCTCTGCTCGCGGTCACCCTGCTGCACGCCTCCACTCTCCAGGTGGGCCTGCTCACCGCCGCGAGCTGGCTGCCCTGGCTGCTCATCGGCCTGCCCGCGGGTGCCTGGGTGGACCGGCTGCCGCGCCGCCCGGTGATGCTCACCGCCGACGCCGCCGCGCTGCTGCTCTTCGCCGGGGTACCGGTCGCCGCCTGGCTGGGGCTGCTCTCGATCGGCTATCTGCTGGTCACAGCGGTGCTGGCCGGCACGGCGTCCGTCTTCTTCCAGACCGCGTACACCGCGCTGCTCCCGCACCTCGTCGCCCCCGAGGACCAGGCCGAGGGCAACTCCAAGCTCCACGGCAGCGAGTCGGCGGCCCAGCTCGCCGGCAACGGCTCGGGCGGCTTCCTGGTGCAGGCGCTCGGCGCGGCCAACGGGCTGTTCGTGAACGCGGCGACGTTCGCGGTGTCCTTCCTCTGCGTCCTGCGCATCACCCACCGCGAGGAGCGCGGCCCGGTGACGGTGCGTTCGCGCGGAGCGCTCGGCCGGGAGATCCGTACGGGCCTGCGGCTGACCTTCGGCGACCCGTATCTGCGCGCCATGGCCGTCGCGGGCGGCGCCTCCAATCTGGCGCTGATGGCGTATCAGTCGATCCTCGTGGTCTTCCTGGTCCGCGAGGTTCACCTCTCGTCGGGGGTCATCGGCGCGCTGATGACCGGAGGCGGCATCGGCGGCATCATCGGCGCCTTCGCGGCCCGCCGGGTGGCCGCCCGGATGGGCAGCGCCCGCGCCCTGATCTTCTTCCAGGTGGCAGTGCCCTCGCTCGCACTCCTGATCCCGCTGACCACGGCCGGGTTCGGCCTCGTGCTCTTCGTGACCGGCTACACCTCGGTGTCCTTCGGGGTGATCGCCGGGAACATCCTCGCCTCGACCTTCCGCCAGCAGTACTGCCCCAAGGAGATGCTCGGCCGGATCTCCGCCTCGGCCGCGTTTCTCAACTACGGCACCATCCCGCTCGGGGCGGTCATCGGCGGCGCGCTCGGCGAGGGGCTCGGGACGCGTACCGCCCTGTGGATCACCATCGCCGGGATCCCCCTCGCCGCCTCACTCCTCTGGTTCTCCCCGATCCGCCGCTCCCGCGATCTGCCGACCGCACCGCCGGCCACCACCCCGGAGCCCCGGCCGAACACGGAGCCCGCACTCTGAACGTGCAACCTGAACATGCAACCTGAGCACGCGCTCGGCACACGCGCCCTGCGCACGCGCTCTGAGCGCGCACCCTGAGCGCGCGCCCTGCGCCCGTCGGCCGGGGCGCGGCGCACCCGGTGGGAAGGCGAGTCCGCCTTCCCACCGGGTCTATTTCCGGCCATCGCGCCTGGATCGGGGCCGACTGTCGACCATCACTTAGGTTAGGCTAACCTTCACCGGGTGACCGCGACTGCACCCGACCGAGAAGACACCCAACGGCCCCGACGCGCCACGGCAGATGCCCGCGCCACGTCTGCCACGTCTGCCGAGAGTTCCGCCACGCCCGCCGAGAGCGCCGAGAGCGCCACGTCCGCCGTGCGCACTGAAGGCACCCGCACGCCGTCCGGCCTCGCCGCCACCGGCATCACGGTCGCCTACGACGGCGCCGATGTCGTACACGGAGCGGACCTCCGCCTGCCGCCCGGCCGGGTCACCGCGCTCATCGGCCCGAACGGCAGTGGAAAGTCAACCCTGTTGAGGGCCGTCGCCCGCCTGCACCGGGCCCGCGCCGGTCAGGTGGCCCTGGGCGCCGACAGCGAGACCGGCATCGACGCGCTCGCCCTCTCCCGTACGGACTTCGCCCGGCGCATCACGCTGCTCGCCCAGAGCCGTACCACCCCGGCCGGTCTCAGCGTCCGCGAAGTGGTCGGCTTCGGGCGGCATCCGTACCGCAGCCGGCTGCGGGGAAGCGACCCGGACGGCGCGCGGCTCGTCGAGCACGCCCTGGCCGTCACCAACACCACCGAACTCGCCGACCGGGGCGTCGAGAGCCTCTCCGGAGGACAGCTCCAACGCGTCTGGTTCGCCTGCTGCCTGGCGCAGGACACCGAGGTGCTGCTCCTCGACGAACCGACGACCTATCTCGACCTGCGCTACCAGGTGGAGATCCTGGACCTCGTCCGGGAACTCGCCGACACGCACGGCGTGACCATCGGCGTCGTCCTGCACGACCTGGACCAGGCAGCCGCCGTGGCGGACCAGGTCGTCCTGCTCTCCTCGGGCCGCGTCGCCGCGGCCGGGACCCCAGCCCAGGTGTACGACGCCGAGTTGCTCACCGACACCTACGGCATCCGTATCGAGGTCGAACCCGACCCCGCCACCGGTATCCCCCGCACCCGCGCGGTGGGAAGACACCACCTTCGCCCCGAAAGGCCCTGAAACACCTCATGACGACCAAGCCCACAACGGCCGAGCCCCTGGCGACCAAGCCCCCGACAGCAAAGCGCTGGGCATGGTCCCTGCTCGTCGGGACCGCTGCGATCTCCCTCGTCGGCTGCGGCACATCCGAGGCGCCCAAGAAGGAGTCCGCGTCCGCCGCCAAGCTGACGCTCACCGACTCACGCGGCAAGAAGGTGACACTCGACGGACCGGCCAAGCGCGTCGTCGGCACCGAATGGGACGTCGTCGAATCGCTCGTCTCGCTGGGGGTCGCCCCGGTCGGCGCCGCCGATGTGAAGGGGTACAAGGCGTACGACACCGCCGCGCCGCTGCCCAGCGGCGTCAAGGACATAGGCACCCGCGGCGAGCCCAGCGTGGACACCGTCGCCGCCCTCAAACCCGACCTGATCGTCGCGACGAACGACCTGTCGGACTCGGCCATCAAGCAGCTCTCCAAGGTGGCACCCCTCATCGTGGTACGGGCTGCGGACGCGAGCCGCCAGATCGACCAGCTGACCGACAACGTCAACCTCATCGCCAAGGCCACCGGGACCGAGGACCGGGCCAGGACAGAACTCGCCGCCTTCCGCGGCAAGATCGCCGCGGGCCGCAAGGAACTCGCCGCCGCCGGGCTCAAGGGCGAGAAGGTCGCCTTCGCCGACGGGTGGAAGGAAGGCAGCCAGGTCTCGGTGCGCCCCTATGTGAAGGGCTCGCTGCTCACCGACATCAACACCGAACTCGGCCTGGTCAGCCCGTGGACCATGAAGGGCGACAAGGGCTACGGCCTGGCGGCGACGGACGTGGAGGGCCTCACCAGGATCGGCGACGCCCAGTTCCTCTACATCACCAACACCACTGACGGCGAGGACCCGTTCGCGGACGGGCTCAAGGACAACGCGGTGTGGAAGTCACTGCCCTTCGTCAAGAAGGGCGACGTCCACCGCCTCCCGGACGGCATCTGGATGTTCGGCGGTACGGCGTCGATGACGCAGTACGTCGACGCCGTCGTGCACGCGCTGACCAAGTGAACGTGTCCACTCGCCCGGCGGAGACCGTACGTACGCCGTCGAGCGCCCCGGTGCAGGAGCCGTCATCCCCCGGGACCGGCCGACGGCCCGCGCACCGGGGCACTCTCGTCCTGCTCGCGCTCGGGGCACTCCTCGCGCTGCTCGCCCTGGCGGTCGTGCACATCGGTCAGGGCACGGCGGCCGTCGGGCCCGACGCCCTCTGGCACGCCGTCACCACCCTGTGGACCGGCAACGGCAGTACGGACCGGGCGGACGCCGTGCTGGTGGCCTCCCGGCTGCCGCGGCTCGCCGCCGGGCTGGTCGTGGGCTGCACCCTGGGGGCCGCCGGAGCCGTACTGCAGTCGGTGTCGCGCAACGTCCTGGCCTCGCCCGACACGCTCGCCGTGAACGCGGGCGCGTATCTGGCGGTCGTCGCCGTGGCCGCGTTCGGTGTCACCCTGCCCGCCTTCCCGGCGGGCGGGACGGCGCTGGTCGGCGGGCTGCTCGCGGCGGCCATCGTGCTGGGCCTCGCCCGGACAGGGACCGGCTCCACCCGGCTCGTCCTGGCGGGCTCGGCCCTCACGCTCGGGTTCAGCGGTCTGAGCCAGATGCTGCTCCTGCTGCGCACCCAGCAGACCAGCGGCCTCTACGCGTGGGGCAACGGCTCGCTCGCGCAGATCGGTATGCAGACCATCGGCCCGCTCACCCCGGTCGCACTCGTGGCGCTGCTCGGGCTGATCGCGCTCGGCAGGCGGCTCGACATCCTCGGGCTCGGTGACGACGAGGCCCAAGTGGTCGGCGTCAACCCGCGCCTGACCAGGACCGTCGCCGTCGTCCTCGCCGTGGTCCTCTCCGCCGTCTCGGTCACCGTCGCCGGGCCCATCGGCTTCGTCGGGCTGTGCGCGCCCGCGATCGTACGGCTCATCGGTGCCCGCGTACCGGCGCTCCTGCGCCACCGGGTGTTCATCCCCGCGTCCGCGCTGGCGGGCGTATTCGTCGTGCTCGGCGCGGATGTCCTGCTGCGCGCCCTCTTCGGGGCCCAGGCGGGCACGGCCGTACCGACCGGCATCGTGACCAGCTTCTTCGGCGCCGTGGTGCTCGTCTTCCTGGCGTACCGGTCCCGGGACGGCGGCTCCACCCGTCCCGACGCGGCCTTCGCCCGGCTGCGCGGCCGCCGCGCCTTCGTCCTGACCCTCGCGGTGACGGCCGTCGCTCTCGTCGCCGCGGTGGTCGCGGCGACCCTCGTCGGCGACACCACCCTGCTGCTCGGCGACGTGGGGAACTGGCTCACCGGCCGGTCCGGACGGCTCGTCACGTTCGTGCTCGACACCCGGGTGCCGCGGATCGCCGCGGCGCTGCTCGCCGGGGCCGCGCTCGCCACGGCGGGCACAGTGGTGCAGGCCGTCTCGCGCAACCCGCTCGCCGAACCGGGCATCCTCGGCGTGGTCGGCGGGGCCGGGGTGGGCGCCGTCATCACGCTGACGGCCGTGCCGCTCGCGAGCTTCTGGCTGATCAGCGGGTCCGCGCTGGCCGGGGCTGCGGCCGCCACCGCGCTGGTCTTCGGGCTCGCGGCCCGGCACGGCCTGGAGCAGAACCGGCTGGTGCTGATCGGTATCGGGGTGTCCGCGGGGGCCGCCGCGCTGGTCAGCCTGCTGATCGTGCTGACCGATCCGAACAACGGGACCAAGGCGCTCGTGTGGCTCTCCGGCTCGACGTACGGGCGTACGTTCCCCGAGGTCCTTCCGGTGCTCGGCGCTCTCGTCGTCTGCCTGCCGGTCCTCGCGGTGCTGCGGCGCGACCTCGACATCATCGGTCTGGACGGCGACACACCGCGCCTGCTCGGGATCCGGCTCGGCACCACGCGCCTGGCGCTGCTCGGGGTGTCCGTGGTGCTCACCGCGGCGGCGGTGGCCGCGGTCGGTGTCATCGGTTTCGTCGGCCTCGTGGCCCCGCACGCGGCACGCGCCCTGGTGGGCCAGCGGCACGCCCGGGTCCTTCCGGTGGCCGCGCTGATGGGCGCCCTGCTGGTGGTGGTGGCGGACATGGTCGGCCGCACGGTGATCGCGCCCGCGCAGATCCCCGTGGGGGTCGTCACCGCGGTGATCGGCGCCCCGTACTTCGGGTGGCTGCTGTGGCGGGCGAGGGGGGAGAGGTAGCGGGGGAACGGCGGCGAGGGGGTAGCGGCGCGAGGGGGGCGCGTCAGGTAGAGGGGCGGGCGTCAGTCGGACGCGGTCCCGGTGGCGCGCTCCCAGGTCTCCGGCGACCACACGCCCGAGCGGCGGAGCGATGCCGGGCAGTGCCGGAAGATCTCCTCGATCTCGACCACCAGCGCGAGTTCGGGCCGCCGCCCCTTCACGGTCATCGCGTCGAAGAACGGCGCGTCCCTGAGGAGTTGGGCGCGGCCGTTGACGCGCAGGACGTCCATCACGCCGGGTATCAGATAGAGCAGGCCCACATGCGGGTTGGACAGGACGTTGTGGAAGCTGTCGCCCCGCCGGTTGCCCGGGCGGTCGGGCAGGACGAGAGTGCGGTCGTCGAGTACGTGGGTGAAACCGGCGGCGTCACCGCGCGGGGAGACATCGCAGTTCCCCGCCGCGTCGCAGGTGGAGAGGGCGCAGAGGGGCGAACGCGCCAGCAGGTCCAGATCCTCGTCGATGAGCCGGTCGTGCACCTTGTCGATGACGATGGGGTGGGGCACACCGAGGATGCCGCGCAGCTCATCGGCCGACCGCACGGGCACGGCCCCGGCGAGCGAATCCAGGGCGGTGCGGCCGGCGGCCGGCGAGGCGGTGGGGACCGCTGCCTGCGAGGCGGGCGGGGACGCGACGTACGACAAGGGGGTGCTCCGTACCGTGAGAGGGCTGCCACAGCGGGACACTGACCAGCCAGTTAGGGTTACCTTACTTCCCTGCGGCCCCTGCTCCAGGCCCGGGGCTGCCGGCGCGCGGTCGGGGCTGGTGGGTAGCCACGGGATCGATCACCGATGCGAGAAGCTCTCCGGGTGCCAGGACCCGCTTCGCTGCGGTGATGCGGGAATCCGCGCCCACCGGCCCCATGCCGTCCGCCAAGGTTCACCGGAACCGTTCGAGACTCTCCGTTCCACCGTTCCACCGTTCCACCGTTCCACTGCTCCGGCTCCCGCGCAGACCATAGAATTCGCGCGGAAGAGGCTGAACAGCATCCCCGAGGAAGCCGAAACGCCATGGCCGACAAGCGAATCGCGACACCTGTCAGGACGTGCTCCTTCCGCTCGTCCACGGACGGGCAAGAGTGCGCGGAGGCGGCCGGGGCGCTCGACGGCAGCCGCGCCGTCCGGGACAGCAAACGCCCCGCGTACGGCACCACGTACCACTCCCCCACCGCCTGGACCGCCTTCCTCGCGGCAATGAAGGCCGATGGCAGCCGCTGAACTCGACCGTCACGGCGGTGTGTCCCCCTCCACCGGGGACCTTGTGACGGCGCGGCTCGTGCTGCATCCGCTGACCGTCGACGAAGCCGAGCGGCTGGTGGCGGGCAGAGCGGCCGAGGGCGACCGGTGGGCAGCCGCATACCCCACGGCAGGGGACATCTCCGCGGCCCGGCGGTTCCTCGCCGCCTGCGCGGCGGGTGGGGCTCCGCACCCGGGCGCGTACGAGATCCGGCGGCGCGGCGACGCATACGCGATCGGAGGTGTGGATTTCCACGGCCCGCCCGACGAAGAGGGCAGCCTGACCATCGGGTACGGCCTGGTCCCGGCCGCGCAGGGCAAGGGGTACGCGTCCGAGGCGGTCCGGGCGGTGCTCAACTCCGCCCGAGCAAGGGGCTTCACCCGAGTGAAGGGGGACGCCGACCACGAGAACGCCGCGTCCCACCGCGTGATGACTGCCGTCGGCATGACGCTGACCGGGCAGGACGAGCGGGTCAAGTACTACGAGGTCGCCTGGGACGGCATCGCGGCTCGGCAGACCGCCGATCCGCCGCCGCCCCCTTGCCGGTGAACCAACACACCGCGGATGTCATCAAACCGGAGACAGCCGAGACAGCCGAGAAACCGTCGCCTCCGGCCTCGGAGCCGACCGTACCCAGGAGATGCCTTGTCCGCGATGCCAGTCAGTGATGTCGACCTCTATACCGAAGAGGCGCGCGTTGATCCGTACCCGATATACGAGGAACTCCGCGAGACGGGAGCGGTGGTGTACCTGCCCCGCTACGACCTCTACGCGCTGCCGCGTTACGACGACGTGCGGGCGGCTCTCACGAACTGGCAGACCTTCTCGTCGGCGCGGAGCGTATTCGTCGACCCGCTGATGAATGCCCAACTCGAAGGCATCACGCTGTGCAGCGACCCTCCCGACCACACGGCGCTGCGGTCGGTACTGGGCCGGCCCCTGCGTCAGGACCGTATGCGCGACGTCACGCCACGGCTTGAGGCGGAGGCCGACCGCGTCGTCACAGAACTGGTGGAGCGCGGACGGTTCGACGCCGCCACGGAGTTGGCCGAGCATCTGCCGATGACCGTCGTGTCCGACCTGGTCGGTCTCCCCGACCGGGGGCGCACCAAGATGCTGGAGTGGGCCGCGGCCATCTGGAACGTGCAGGGGCCGGCCAACACACGGTTCACGGAAGCGATGCCGGTGGTCGAGGAGTTCCTCGCGTTCGCCGCGAATGACGCGGTGCCGGGGAAAATTGACCCCGGCGGCTGGGCCGCTCATCTCTATCAGGCCGCCGACCGTGGTGAGATATCCAAGGAGACGTGCCCGGCGCTGATGCTCGACTACGTCACTCCGAGCCTCGACACGACGATCCTGGCGATCACGAACATGATCGCGCTCTTCGCGGAACACCCTGACCAGTGGGGGCTGCTGCGGGCCGACCGGTCGTTGATCCCGCACGCGATCAACGAATCCTTGCGCCTTGAGTCCCCGGTCCCGCAGTTCAGCCGGGTGCTCACGGAGAACCACGAGATAGACGGGATCCCTCTCGCGGCAGGCTCCCGGGTCGCCCTGCTCTACGGCTCTGCCAACCGCGACGGGCGCCACTATCCCGACCCGGCCCGGTTCGACATCACCCGCCGCCCCTCTGACCACCTGGCCTTCGGACGCGGAGAGCACGTGTGCGTCGGCATGCACCTGGCGCGGCTCGAACTCAGCACGCTCCTGGAGCGCCTTGCCGACCAGGTGGCCCGCTTCGAGACCCTCAGCTCGACACCACTGATCAACAACGGGCTGCGGGGCCTGAAGCATCTGGAGGTCGCGGTCCACCGGGATACGCCTGCGGCTGCCTGACCCGACAGGCAGCCGGGTCAGGGCACCAACGGGCAGTGCGTACCCGTGTAGATGGTGGGCATGCAGAGGTTGCAGTGGGTGCACTGCGAGGCGGTGTCGGGGGCGGCCGTGATCCGGGCGATCAGGTCCGGCTCGCGCAGCAGGGCCCGGGCCATGGCGACGAACTGGAAGCCCTCGGCCATGGCCAGGTCCATCGTCTCCCGGTGGGTGATGCCGCCGAGCAGGATCAGCGGCAGGTCGAGGGCGGCACGGAAGCGCTGGGCGAACTCCAGCAGGTACGCCTCCCGGTACGGGTAGGCGCGCAGGACCTGTTTGCCGGCCAGCCGAATGCCCAGCCGCTGCGGCTGCGGGAACTGCGCCGCGAACTCCTTGACCGGGGCGTCGCCGCGGAAGAGGTACATCGGGTTCAGCAGCGAGCTGCCCGCGGTGAGCTGGAGCGCGTCGACAGAGCCGTCGTCCTGGAGCCGCCGGGCGACCTGAATGCTCTCCTCGATGCCGAAGCCGCCGCGGACGCCGTCCTTCATGTTGAGCTTGGCGGTGATCGCGATCCGGTCGCCGACCTCGTCGCGTACGGCCCGTGCGATGCCCCAAGCCACCCTGGCCCGGTGGTCGAGGCTGCCGCCGTAATCGTCCTTGCGCCGGTTGATCTTCGGGCTGAGGAAGGAACTGGCCAGGTAGTTGTGGCCGAAGTGGATCTCCACGGCGTCGAAGCCGGACTCGACGGCGATACGCGCGGCCTCGGCGTGGGCCCGGGTCACGCGGTCGATGTCGTGCGGGGTCGCGGGCCTGGTCATCCGCATGCTGAGCGGATTGAACAGGCGGCCGGGCGCCAGCGCGGGCAGCCCGGTGGACTTGGCGTCGGCGACCGGTCCGGCGTGGCCCATCTGGGCGGAGACGGCCGCGCCTTCGGCGTGGACCGCGTCGGTCAGCCTCCGCAGCCCCGGTATCGCTTCCGGCCGCATCCAGATCTGGCCACGTTCGGTGCGCCCCTCAGGCGCCACGGCGCAGTAGGCGACCGTCGTCATGCCGACGCCGCCTGCGGCCGGCCGACGGTGGTACTCGATCAACTCGTCGGTGACCAGGGCGTCGGGGGTGCAGCCCTCGAAGGTGGCCGCCTTGATGATCCGGTTGCGTAACGTGAGCGGACCGAGCTCGGCCGGGGCGAGAACGTCCGGCGCCTGGTGGGGAAGGGGCTTGGCCATGGGGATCACCCTTCGTGAGGTTCGGGACCGGCCGACGGGGCGTCCAGGCCGGCGGTGATGAACGCGATCACCGTGGTGACCGGCGGGGGCTGTGCCGCGCCGAGGTCGGCGACGTTCGCCGCGGGCTCTCCGTACAGCTGCAGCAGCAGATCGAAGGCGAGGCGCCAGCGGTCGGCGACCTGTTGGGCCGGCAGGTCAGGCCGGGCCGCGGCGAGCAGATCGCGATAGGGCTGGTGCCGGAACCACGGGTCGTCGAACGGCAGGTCGCGGTCGCGGAGCACCGTGCGGGCCAGCAGGTGGAGCAGCATGCGCCCTTCGGGGCGGGCGGCCAGTTCGGCCAGCGGGCGGACGACGACGTCGACGAGTTCGGCCGCGCCGGGGGTCCAGCCGGCGTCCCTGCGCCGTGTCAGGACGGCGAGACGGTCGGCCCACAGCGGACCGAGACGGCTCTGCAACAGGGCCACGACCAGGTCCTCCTTGGAGCCGAAGTGGTAGTGGACCGCGGCGGGATTCATGCCTGCGGCGGCGTTGACCGCGCGCATCGAGACCAGCTCGTAGCCCCGTTCGAGGAAGAGCCGTTCGGCTTCGTCCAGCAGTCGCGCCCGGGTGGTGTCAGTCGCCATGGCACCGCATGACAGCACAGCTCACGACAATTCTCAATCAGTGATTGAAAATTGGTCGCCGTTGTCCTCCCCCCGCCCCGGGGCTGGACGTCGTGCCGTGCCCGGAGTATCGAGGAGCCATGGGGGTTGTGACCGGGTGGCTCGGCGTCGGAGTGGTCCTGCGGTTGATCCGGTGGAGCTGCTGGGTGGTATGCGTGACGGACATCTTCATCGGCGCGGTCACCGCCCCGCTGCTCGACCCGGTCACCCGACGGTCGCTCGGCACCGGAAGGGTCCTGGACTCCACCTCTGCCACCGCGGCGTTACCGGCCCGCGCCGCACTCGGCGCGGTGTGTGCTCTGACGGTGGCCCTGGCCGTGCGGTACGTGGGCTGGTGGGCCGACCGCCGTCACGTGATGTCGGTCGTGCGCCCGTCCGGTCCCGCACCCGTCGCACCCGAGCTGCCGGACCTCGCTGTCCCGGCCGGTGACACCCCGGCCTTCGGGAGGCCGGGGCGCCGGCAGCGGCCGGTCCTGGGGAGAGCGCTCATCGTCGCCGGTGTCGGGTGGAATGTCCTCGCGGTCTCGGCGTACACGGCGGGGCTCGGACGGGTGGCCCAGGTGGTGCTCCAGGCCCAGTACCGTCTCGGCACCGATGTCGGGGCTGCGGTGCAGGCGACCGGGCTTCTGCTGCTCGCGGCCGGTGCGCAGACGGCCGCGCCGTTCTTCCTGAGGCGCGGGCGGCGCCATCGGGTGGGTGTCCCCGACTCGCTGTCCGCCTGCCTGGGCGAGCCGTATGTGCTCTATCTCCGCCCGTTCGGGAAGGACGATCCGATCGCGTCCTATCCCGTCGGTCTCGCTCGTAAGCCCCGCTATCTCAATCTGACCGGATCGACCCTGACCGTCGAGGAGTTGCTGTCCTGGTCGGTGCGGCACGCCGGTCGCCTGCTGGCGGTCGGGCACCCGGAGGAAGCGCTCCCGCCGCCCGGTGCCGACCGGGTCTATCTGCCGTGGAACAACTGGGAGCCGACCGTCCTGGCTCTGCTGCGGCAGGCCCGGCTTGTCGTCCTGGGCACCGGGCCGGCCCGCGGCACGCTCTGGGAGTTCGGACAGGCGGTGTGCTGCCGGGACCCGGCCGAACTGGTCCTGCTGGTCTACTCCAGCCCCGCGGAGTACGCCGAGTTCCGCAAGGTCGCCGACCACCTGCTGCCGGGAGGGCGTCGCCTGCCCGACCTGGCCGGGCCGGAGGGCCGGGGCCGGGGCACGGACGCCGACGGCTACCCCCTGCGGGCCCTGGTGGTCTTCGCCGACGACTGGACGCCTTCCCTCCTCCCCCTGGATCTCAGGAAGACCGCGGGCCGGTTCCATGACAGGGGCGGCGAGGACATCAGGCTCCAGCTGTACACGCGGTTCCGCGCGGTCCTCACCCGGCTGGGGCTCCACTCGGACGAGGAATCGTCGCCCACCCGGCGGATGCGGGCGCGCGCACTGGCGGCCGCCCTGCTGTGCGGTTCCCTGCAAGGGCTGATGCTCGTGCTGCTCCCGGCCGCTCCCGCCGCGCCGGGAGACGGGCCGGGATATCCGTGGCAACTGAGCATCCCCGCACAGTTGTCGGGTGCGGTTCTCGCGGGCGCGGCCGCGGACCGCTGGGGTCGTCGCCCGGCCGGTCTGCTGACGGCCGGGCTCCTCGCCCTCGCCGCTCTGCCGCTCACGGCCGGGGCCGGGCTCGTTGTCCTGATCCCCTCGGGATTACTGATGTCCCTGGCCGTCGGGGGTGAACTCGGCGTGACCGTGACGCTGTTGGCGGAGACGGCGGCGCCCGGCCGAAGGGCCGCGCTGTTCGGCTGGTACTTCGGCGGCCTGTACGCGGCGGAGGCGCTGTCCGGCGTCGCCGGAGCCGAAGCCCGGGGCACCGGTCTGCGGGATGCACCGGCCGTGGCCGCCGTGGTGCTGGCTCTGTTGGGGCTGGCGTTACGGCGGAGGCTGTGGGAGCCGCGTAGCGCGGAGCAGTCCGATGCGCCGCCGCGCGCACTCTACGAGCCGTTCCGCCACCACCAGCGGCTGTCGGTCCTGGTCGGGTTCCTCGCCCTGGGAGCCGGATGGACAGTCAGCTCAGGGCTGGACGCCACCATGCGCACCTCCACCGGAGAACTCAGGCACTCCTCGCTGCCCGCCGGGCTCGCGGTCCTGCTGTTTCCCCTGCTGGGACGGCTCTCCGACCGCCGAAGGCCCGTCGTACTCGCCGTGTGCGGCGGCGCCTTCGCCGCACTGGAAGTGGCCGTGTCCCTCACCACGCCTGCGTCGTACCAGGTGGCCATGGTGCTGCGGTGCGCCGATGCGGTCCTGGTCGCTGTCCTCTTTCCCGGCGCGGTGGCGGCCCTGGCGGAGGCGGTACCGGCCCGGCTGCGGGCCACCATGGCCGGACCGGCGTTCATCGGCGCTGTGGCGGCATCGACCTCGCTGTTGTCCCTGCACAACGAAATCGACTCCCTGGGCCGCGACCGGGTCTTCCCGCTCTGCCTGGCCCTGCTGTACGTGACGTTCTCCGTCATCGCGCTCCGCACCACCGGCATCGGCCGCGGAACACTCGACCGCTGAGCCCTGAGCCGAAGCGGCGCCCCCTTTTCCGCTGCTCGGTCACCGCCCTTGCCCCGCACGCGAATTCGCCGCCGATTCACCTCTGCGGGGGAACGGCCCGGCCTGACGCGGCCCCGGAGGCCCGTACCTGCCTACTCTGGCTGCGGCGCCCAACCACCCTGCCCAGGCGCCGACTTGACGTCACCTCCGACGCGAACGCACCCGGAAGGGATCCATGCCGATCCACATCATTGTAGCCATCAACAGCAATGAGCCGCAGGCCGCGGACGAGCTCGAAGTGCTTGCCCACGGCATCACCACGGCTGGGGAACGGACGGAGCAGCGGCCGTTCGACGGCGAGGCGGCTCTCCAGATGCTCATCGCGCTGAGCGTGGCCACTTTCCCGTACTTCAGGACGTGGATCCGCTCACGCGCCGATCAGCGGAAAGAGACCAAAGTCGTGGTCGACGGCCTGGAACTCAGCGGCTACACGGAGAAAGAAGTGAACCGGATCCTGGACCGCGTGCAGGGGAAAATCGCCGAGATCCCCGAAGGGGCGCCCGGCCATGATGGATAGCGCCTATCTGAAGACCCTGTACGGGGCGGACTGCTTCGACAGGGTGCTGCCCGCCTGGTCGGAGAATTACGAGAACTACTTCCATCTGTTCTGGGAGGAAGAAGCAAACCTGCTGCAGGTGGACAGCACTGCGCCTCCCTTCGTGGTCGTCGATTCCTTTCACGCCCGGCCGTCCCACTTCGTGAGCCCGTCCGGGGAGTACGTGGTCTACGACCAGCAACTCGGCCGGATCTTCAGCGCCCTGACCAACCTGGCGCTCAACGAGGCGGAGCCCGACCAGGTCCTGGCCTGTCTGTACCGGCTGACGGGCCACCGGCTCTACCTCACCGGCCATCTCGACTCGGCGTACTACATCTCCATCGCCCAGAACATCCTGCGCGACCGCTGCGCTCCCGTCCCCGCGCCGTCGAAGGCCACCTGGACCCTTGCGCTCGCGCAGGAGCTGTTCACCATCGCGCACGAGGTGTGCCATATCCTGCTGCGCAACGAGAGGGAAAAGGCCGGGCCGGGCTGGAGCAGCAAGGACTCGCTCGACGTCGTACGGGAATGGGCAGGAAGGTTCTCCGCGGGATCCGCCGACACCCCCTCCTTCTTCGACCTGAGCGGATTCGTGGACGGGCTGACACCGTCCAGCCCGCTCATCGAGGAGTGCGTGTGCGATCACATCGCGTTCCTCTCCATGGTGCCGTTCATCAAGAACTCGGGGCTGCCGTGGCCGGTGATGGACTCCGCGCACCTCGCTCTGAAGAACCTCCACGTACTCCAGCTGTTGGACGAGCGGGTGCGCGTACATACGACACAGTCCGAAGTGAATGTGTCCGATTCCTATATGGAGTCATTCGTCAGGCAGGGCCATCTGCACACCCACATCGAATGGCTCTCGCAGGACCAGGCCAATCCGGAGTTCCCCCGGATCGACCTCGCATCGGGGGATTTGTTCGACGCGTCCATCGCCAATGCGGAGAAGTTCGACCGGGTCCTGGGAAACAGGTCGTTCCTGTTCGGCTTCGACAGACTCCTGGACCAGGTCGCTGAATCCGGGCTGCGGGACCATCCCCTGCCGCCCGACAGGGAGCTGGCAGCCACCGTACGGAGCCGGCTGGCGTTCTGAACGCCGCAGGGCCGGTGCCGGAGTCCGGGCCCCCGATGTCCTCGGAGAACACCGGATTCCACACGGGCAGCACCCCGTCGCTGGTCAGCTCCCACCGATGGTCAGCACCCGTCGATGGTGAGCACCCCGTCGATGCGGCGGGGCAGCCCCGGCACCGGCCCGTCCGCGAGTTCGGCAGGCAGCAGGGCCTGTGGCGCGTCCTGAAAGGTCACCGGCCGCAGCCAGCGGCGTACCGACGCCGCGCCGACCGAGGTCTCGCCCGGAGCCGTGGTCGCCGGGTAGCCGCCTCCGTGGTGCATCGCCCAGCTCACCGCGACGCCGGTGGGGTAGCCGTTCACCACGACCCGGCCCGACCGCGCCGCCAGCATCCGGAATGCCGCCGCGAAGTCCGGGTCGGTGGCCTCGGTGGCGCCGTGCACCGTCCCGGTCAGCGCGGCCGGGACAGCGGCCAGCACGGCGGCCAGCTGCGCCTGGTCGGCGTACCGGACGACCACGGCAAACGGCCCGAAGTGCTCCGCGAGCAGGGCTTCGGACCCACCGGACAGCAGCGCTTCCGGATCCGCCTCCACCACCAGCGCGCCCGTCGTGCCGTCCGCGCCTTCGGTCGCCGCCAGTACGGTCACCCCGGGCAGTTCACCGATGCCCTTCGTCTCACGGGCGAAGGCGGCCGCGATCGACGCGGTGAGCAGGTGGCCGGGGCGCGCCGCCCGTACCGCCGCCGCGAGCGCCGTGACGGCCTCCGTGCCGTCCGCGCCCGCAGGCAACAGGATCAGCCCGGGCTTGGTGCAGAACTGGCCCTGCCCCAGCAACACACTGCCGGCCAGTCCGCCGCCGATTTCCGGCCCGCGTTCAGCGGCCGCAGCCGCTGTGACGACCAGCGGATTGACCCCGCCCAGCTCCCCGTAGAACGGTACGGGTGTCTCACGCGCGCAGGCCAGGTCGTACAGGGCGCGGCCACCGCGCAGTGAGCCGGTGAACCCGACCGCGGTGATACGTGGGTCGGTGACCAGTGCGGTTCCCTCGTCCCGGCCGAACACCAGGCTGAACACACCGGCGGGGCCGCCGCGTTCGCGTACCGCCGCGGCGATCACCGCGCCCACCAGCCGGCAGGTCTCGGGGTGCGCCGGATGCGCCTTGGCCACGACCGGGGCTCCCACGGCCAGTGCCGACGCGGTGTCGCCACCCGCCACCCCGAAGGCCAGCGGGAAGTTGCTCGCGCCGAAGACCGCCACCGGGCCGAGCGGGACAAGCATCCGGCGCAGGTCGGGGCGGGGGCCGGCCGGGGTCTCCGCCACCGGTCGGTCGATGACGGCATCCAGATACCCGCCGTCCCTGACGACGTCACCCAGGAACCGCAACTGGTAGGCGGTTCTGGCCAGTTCACCGGTCAGCCGGGGCAGCCCGAGGCCGGACTCCCGGTCGGCGGCGGCAGTGATCCGCTCCGCGTCGGCCTCCAGCCCGTCCGCGATGGCGTCGAGCAGCGCGGCTCGTCCCGTCCGCCCCTGCTCGGCCAGCCAGGGCAGCGCGCGGGCCGCCGCGGCGGTCAGCGATGCCACCTCGCCCACCCCGGTCTCCGTCACTTCCAGCCGGGTCACCGCGCCGGTGCGCGCATCGGTGGACACTACGGTCGTCATTCTTCCCCTCCGTCATCAGGTATCAATGCCGCTGTCGGGCCTAGAAGTACGTGCCGAGCCCTTCCAGCACGTCGTAACGGTCATCGACGAGGGGGATCCAGCGCCAGCGGTCGAACGCCCCGCACGGATGGCTGATCCCGCACACCAACTGGTCGCCCACCGCTACGGAGTCGTCCTCGGGAACCCGTACGTACGCGTGCTGGTCGTTCAGGGCGGTCACCTGGAAACGCCCCGTGACGTCCCGGGGCGGGCCCGCCGCGCTGTGGACCGATTTCACCTGGGGCAGCCGGAAATCGTACGGTGCGTCGCGCCGGCCGAAACCGGCTATCACGAGGCCGGGTTCAGGCCGTGACCAGACGGTCGCCCACAGCTCCAGGGCGGGGGCCAGCCGGTCTTCGGGCGCCCGGTCGCTCCGGCCGGCCAGCGGCGATGTCGGTCCGTACATCTCCTCGTCGTGTGCCACATAGCATCCGCTGCGCAGCACGGTGCGCACGGGGAAGTCGAACCGGTCGGGGCCCAGCACCTCCACCACGGTGTCGAAATACGCGCTGCCGCCCGCCGAGACAATGGTTTCCGCGGACTCGAACAAGTCCTTCGCCCGCAGGGCGCGCACGGCGTCGGCCACCTCACCCAGATAGCTCCGGCACTGGTCGGTCACGTCCACCGACGCGTCGCCGGACAAGAACCCCTCGAAGCCGGAGACTCCGGTGAGACGCAGGAACCGTGCCTCGTTGACCGCGGATCCGACCGCCAGCGCGTCGTCGAGCGACCGGCAGCCTGTCCTGCCTCCTCTGTAACCGATTTCGACCAGGACCTCGACCGGACGGCGGGGCTTCACCTCGGCGAGTACGCGCTCCATGAGGTGGACCGCTTCCACACTGTCGGCGTAGCAGAGGAATCCGAAATCCGGGTCCCGGTCCAGTTCGGCCGCCACCCATGCGATCGCGTCCTTGTCGACGAGCACGTTGGCCAGCAGTATCCGCGGTATCCCGAACCTCCGGTACGTCCTGCAGTGGGCCGGGGTCGCCGCGGTCATCGCCCAGGCCCCAGCCTCCAGCTGGCGGCGGAACAGCCAGGGCATCATCGATGTCTTGCCGTGCGGGCTCAGCGAAACGCCCTGTGCGGTGCAGTACTTCGCCATGGCGGCGATGTTGTGCAGGACTTCCCTGCGCTTGAGCACGAGAGCCGGGAAGCCGAGGTCCCCGGCTGTCACGTTCAGCCCGCGGTCCCGCCAGTCGTCGAGGGTGCCTGCCTCGTCCCGGCCCCTTGCCCACGGGTCGTCGCCCATGCCGCCGGCCTCGAATTCCTGCATGATCGCCATTCCGTTCCGACCCTGAGGTCACTTGATTGCCCAGCAGGCCACTCCGGCGGGCCCTTCGGCGGGCCACTTCGGCGGGCCGCGTCAGCAAGTCGCGTCAGCGGGTCACGGCGGGCCCGGCCCCGTCAGTGCTGCCCCGTCAGTGCGGTCCCGTCAACGCGGTCCGGTCAGTGCTGCCCCGCCCCGGCCGTGTCGAAGACCGGCCAGTCCACGTACTCCTTCTCCGGCGGGGCCGCGTAGGACAGGTACTTGCTGGTCGTGATGCCGTATTCGACACACGCCTCGACCAGCTTGACCGCGCATCCGCAACCGTCAAGAACGGGGATTCCCAGCTCCGCCTGCAGGGACTTGTCGAGTGGCCCGAGCCCCGCGCAGCCCAGACAGATGGCCTCCGCGTCGTCCTCCTCCATGGCCCGCCGCGCCTCCGCCGCGATGATCGCCCTCGTCGCGTCGAGGTCCTCCTCGATCTGCAGCACCGACAGGTCGACCGCCCGTACGGAACCACACCGGCCGGCCAGCCCCGCCCGCTCGATGGACTCGGCCAGGCGCGGCTTGGAGCGCCGCATCACCGTGACGACGGAGAACTTCGCCGCGACCAGCGACGCCATGTGGGCCGCCGCCTCAGCGATACCGATCACCGGGCCCCGTACCAGCTCGCGCAGCGCACGCACCGCCGGGTCGTCGAAACAGGCCACGACATAGCCGTCGTACGCGTCGCGGTGCTCCATGACCAGTTCGACGGTCGCGGCAGAGGCGAGGCAGTCCTCGGTGTAGGACTCGATCGAGCGCGGGCCACGGCGCGGGTTCAGCACATCGACGGTTGTCGACGCACGCGCCGCTCCCCGGCACTCCGTCGCGATGGCGGCGCTCATCGACGGTGATGTGTTCGGATTGACCACCAGAATCCTCATCCGTCTACACCGTCTTCCGGCTCAGGTACTGTCCGCTTCCGGCGCGGCCCCGGAATTTCCCGTCCCGGACGATCTCGTCGCCCCGGAGGAACACCCGGTCGACGCGTCCGGGCAGGTTCCAGCCTTCCCACAGGCTGTAGTCGACGTTCATGTTGTGTGTGTCCCGTGAGATACCGGTGCTGCCGTCCGGGTCCAGCACGGTGATGTCGGCATGCGACCCGACAGCGATGGTGCCCTTCTCCGGGTACAGACCGAATGCCTTGGCCGGCGATGTCGACGTCAGATGGACGAACTGCTGTGGCGTCAGCCGCTTCTTGACGACGCCTTCCGCGTACATGAGCTGCAGACGGTGCTCAATACCCGGTCCCCCGTTGGGGATCAGTCTGAAGTCGTCGATGCCGGCCTTCTTCTGGGCGAAGCAGAACGGGCAGTGGTCCGAGCTGACCACGCTCAGCGACCCGGTCCGCAGACCGCGCCAGAGAGCGTCCCGGTCGACGGCTCCCCGCAGCGGCGGGGTGAGCACTGCCTTGCCCCCCTCGAAGCCCGGTGCGCGGTACAGGCTCTCGTCCAGGGTGAGGTAGTGGGTGCAGGTCTCGCCCGCCACGGGCATCCCGGTGGCCTGAGCCTCGCTGAGCGCCAGCGCCGCGCTCTCGGTCGACAGGTGCACGAAGTACAGCGGTGCGTCGGCCATGCGGGCGATACGGATCGCGCGGCTGACCGCTTCGGCCTCGGTCGACGGAGGCCGCGACAGGGCGTGCGACTCGGGGCCCCGCTTGCCCTGTGCCATCAGGTCCTCGGCCATCCGGTCGATGATGAACCCGTTCTCCGCGTGGACGCACACCTGAGCCCCGTGACGTGCACCCGCCTGCATCACACGGTAGATCTCACCGTCGTTCAGCATGAGTGTTCCCGGATAGCCCATGAACACCTTGAAGCTGGTGATACCACCGCGCACAACAGTGCCGAGATCCGCGATCGCGTCCCGGTAGAGATCGGTGATGGACAAGTGGAACCCGAAATCCACAACGGCTTTTCCGGTGGCTTTACGGTGCCATGTGTCGACGGTCTCCTGGAGGGTCTGCCCTTTCGCCTGCGTCGCGAAGTCGACAATAGTGGTGGTTCCGCCGCAGGCGGCGGCTGTCGTGCCGCTTTCGAAGTCGTCGGCCGTTGTGGTGCCGCCGACCGGCGCGTCCAGATGTGTATGTACGTCCACACCGCCGGGAATCAGGATCCGGCCCGCTACGTCTATCTCCCTGTCGGCCTGCTGGGAGAGCCCGCTGCCGATGGCCCGTACGATTCCCCCGTCGACGAAGACGTCGGCCTCGACGACGGATTCGGACGTCCAGACCGTGCCGCCCTTGAGCAACAAGCTGCCCATTGTTGTCCTCCACTTGCTTCCAGTCATGTGCGGTGTGCTTCTCTGCCGTCATGGCAGGTGCAGATGCGAGGGATCAGTCTCCGAGCAAAGGGCCTGAATCCCAGGACTGCTCGACCGGCGCGCTGATCAGCCCGTAGTGCTCGGGGCGCCTGTGCTGCCTGAAATTGAACATGTAGCGCTTGAATATGTTGCACGCGTCCAGGTCGATCGACCCGACGATCACCTCGTCGCCATTCGTGTACGCCTGCGCGGTGATCTCACCGGACGGGGCGATGATGACGCTCTGGCCGAGCTGGGGAATTCCCTCCTCCACACCGGCCCGTGCCGACGCCACCACCCAGGTGCCGTTGAAATAGGCGTTGGACTGCATCGACAGATGGTTGTGGAACGACTGCAGGTGATCCACTTCCGCCATGGCGGGGACATTCAGCAGGCTGTTGTAGCCCACCATGACGAGTTCCACCCCTTGCAGCCCCATCACCCGGTAGGTTTCCGGCCATCGCCTGTCGTTGCAGATACACATACCGACTCTGCCGCCGAATCCGTCCCATACGGGAAATCCCAGGTCGCCCACCTCGAAGTACCGCTTCTCCAGATTCTGGACCGGCTCGTGCGGCCGGGGGGTCGCATATCCCGGCAGATGGATCTTGCGGTACTTCCCTATGATTTCGCCCTGCTCCGAAACCAGGATCGATGTGTTGAACCGCCTGCCGTCCGGGGTGAGTTCCGCGAACCCCAGATAGAAGCCGACCCGCAGCTCGCGTGCCATCTCGAACAGCGGGGCGACCACCGGACTCGGCATGGCTGTCTCGTAGTAACTGTCGAGCTCGGCCTCGTCATCGATCAGCCAGTGCGGGAAGAAGGGAGTCAGCGCGGCTTCCGGAAAGACCACGAGCCTGGCGCCGCGTGCGGCGGCCTCGACCAGCATGCCGATCAGCCGGCCGACGGTTTCCTCTTTCTTCTCGCTGAGCGGGACGGGCCCCATCTGAGCCGCCGCCACCATCAGTTTCCGCGCCACGGGGTTACCTGCCAATCGCCGTTACTACAGTGGAAGATCTCAGGGACAGAGGGACAGACCTACAGGGTTTTCGCATGCGTCCCGCCCGGGACCTCTTCTGCTCTCTCCTCCGAAACACCCGTACGGCGATCGAGAAGCGTGAGCGCTGCCGCATAGACACAGGCGCCGAGCACCACTCCCATAGGCCAGGAATAGGCGGAGACAGCATCGAAGAAGGGGACCAGAGCGATGACTGCCGTGACCGCGGATGTTCCCGCGAAGGCCGTGAGCGCCACCCAGTTGTAGCCGGAGCTGTAGTGGTACCTGGACGAACCGTCGCTCACATACAGCTCGTCGACGACCACCGCCCCTTTCCGCACTCGGTAGTAATCCCACAGAATGATTCCGACGAGCGGGCCCAGAAAGGCACCTATCCCTCCGAGCGAGTACACGATGATCGCCGGGGTCGAGTACATCTTCCACGGCAGGACCACGACGGCGATACCGGACGCCACCAGTGCACCACGAGTGAAGTTGAGGCGTTTCGGAAACATATTGGCCAGGTCGTAGGCCGCCGATACGACATTGGCCGAGATATTGGTTCCCATGGTGGCGCCGAGGAACAGCACGGCGCCGACGACGAGCAGGATCTTGTTGTTCTGCTGAGCTATGAGCTGGGCGGGGTCGGTGAACACCTTTCCGTACACGGCGATCGCACCCGCGGTACACATGGCCGATACGACGCCGAACATGGCGCCGTTGATCGGCAGCCCCCAGAAGTTACCCCGCTTCACGGAACGTTCGTCCGCTGCGAACCGCGTGAAGTCGCTGACGTTCACAATGAGGGTGGACAGTGATGCCACGATGGTGAAGACAGCCACCATGAACAGCTTGACAGTCGCGCCCGCGCTCTGTCCGGGCACGGTCGTCCCGGTCCACGAGATCCGGCCTCCGGCCTGAACCAGCAGCGTGATCGAAAGCGCGAGCATCACGATCCAGATCGCGGGGCCGGCGAGATTCTGGAACTTACGGATGCGCTCGATGCCATGGGTGACCACGAACAGCTGGACCCCCCACACCCCGAGAAAGCAGATCCAGCCGAGGAGCGAAAGACCGAGGAACGACGGTGTGCGCTCCTCCCACCCGCTGATACCGGGAGACATCACCTTCAGCACGGATATCAATGCCATCGCGGCGAGATACGTCTGGATTCCGTACCAGAATATGGCGATGACGCCACGGACCATCGCCGGGATCCGGGCCCCGTACACCCCGAAACTCAGCCTGGCGATGACAGGGAAGGGCACACCGAGCCGCTGGCCGATGAGGCCGGTCGCATTGCACGCGACCAGCGTGATGGCGAAGGCGACGACGTACGCGAAGAAGATCTCCACCGGTGTCAGGCCGAGTACGTAGAGCCCGGCCGCAAGGGTGTACGTGCCCAGGTTGTGGATGACGGACATCCACATCGAACTCAGGTCGAAAGTCTTCCACTTGCGGTCGGTCGCAGGTGCCAAGTCATCGCTGTAGAGCGTGGGGTCTGTTTTCATGCTGCTCTCCGAGGAGTGTGACAACGCTGTGCGCAGCCGGTCCGGCGTGGCTGTGGTGCGACGCGTTCAGAGGTTTGCAAGAAATTCCGGCACCGGTACGCCTCATAAAGCCGCCGCGCCTTCCGCCGCGCTCACCTCGTCGAGAGCCAGCGTGATCTCGACTTCGACCGGAGCACCGAGCGGCAGCGCGCAGACACCTATCGCGGTGCGGGCGTGTTCACCCGCATCGCCGAAGACCGCCAGCAGCAACTCGCTCGCGCCGTTCGCCACGAGATGCTGCTCGTCGTAGTCGGGCGTGCAGGCCACGAACACCCGGACGCGGTGGACAAAGACGCCGTCCAGCGTGCCGTTCTCGGCGCGTGCTACCGCGAGTGCGTTCAGACAGGAGAGCTGCGCCAGCGCGATGGCCTCGTCGGTGTGGATGTCCTCTCCCACCCGGCCGGTCCGTGTCAGCACTCCGTCACGGTGCGGAACCTGCCCGGAGATATCGAGGAACGCGCCCGTCCGTCTGGCCGGGCGGTAGCGGCCGGACGGCGCCGGCGCCGCGGGCAGAATCAATTCGCCTTCGGCCAGCAGTCGTTCGGGGGTCAGCCGTGCAGCCGGGTTCACGCGACCACCGCCCGCTCGCTGATCTCGGGAATCCCGAGATCCGGCGCTCCCGGCGCCGACGCGACCGCGTCCGGGTAGTAACGCCGCAGGAATTCCAGGCCGATGTCCGCCCGCCTGACCCGCTCGCGCCCGAGCGCGACCGCGGTGTCCCGCAGATGTGCGCCGCTGGGGTACAGGCCGGGTGCGTTGCGGACGCCGAACTTGAGGTAGACGGGGGCCGCGACGCGCACGATCTCCGCTATCTCGTAGTAGCGCACGAAGCCGCCGACGTCGTCCGGGGACTCGATGTAGATGTCCAGTGGCATGTCGGTCCTGGCGCGGATCTCGGCGAGATGAGCGACGGTCAGATCCGGCGGGACGTTGTAGCTGTCCAGACCACAGCGTGCGCCCATGCCGATCGACACCGGATTGGACAGGCCCATCTGGACGCTGCCCTTGAACCGCACGCGCGGCGGCAGTTCGCCTTCGCTGCGCATCAGCGCCGCGGCCTCCAGCACACCGAGGTCGGTGATCAGAGCCCCCCTGAGACCGGCGTCGGTCATACGGCGGAGGTCTTCCAGGTTGTGTACGAGCTGATCCGCTCCCCGCGCCTGAGCCGCGCTCGTCCCCAGGGGTGCGAGGGCGCCGGCCCCGATCCCCCATCCGGCCAGCGGGCGTACGAACAGGGAGACCTCGACCGAGTGTGCTGCCCCCATGCCGGCCAAGTCGGCGAGTTCGCCCTGGGTGGTCAGCAGACCGCCGCTGCCCTGGGAGAGCCGGTGCAGCGGTACGCCGCGCCGCTGCGCCTCCTCGATGACGGCGGCCATGACGTCAGGCCCCTCGACGCTCGGGATCTCGACTCGGTACTGGCCGCCGTCCGGGAAGCGCACCTCGCTCGCCGGCAACGTCACGTCGTCGGACAGCAGCAGGCCGCGCTGCCGCAGAAAGCTTCGAGTGTTGTCCATGGAAGTCCTGTTCGAGATTTCGGACGTGGTCTGTAATCTCGAACAGCGTAGGGCGCGCAAGGATTTCGCGTCAATGGGTCGGCACCGCGAGAGGGAATGAGCGGTTCCTCATGGCGCTCCGGCGTCCGGCCGCCGGAGCCGACCGCAGCGCGGAAAGAGAGCGCGGAACAGAGCACAGAACATTCAGGGCAGAACAGAAGGGCCCCGCCCCCGCCGAAGCGGGACCGGGGCCCTGTCGCGTCAGAACGACGCGGGGGTGGAGCAGTAACCGCGCCGGGTCAGCAGCCCAGCAGCCGGCCGCCGAGGTACGACTGGATCTGGTCCAGCGAGACACGCTCCTGCTTCATCGTGTCGCGCTCGCGGACCGTCACCGCGTTGTCGTCGAGGGTGTCGAAGTCCACCGTGACGCAGAAGGGCGTACCGATCTCGTCCTGGCGGCGGTAGCGGCGGCCGATGGCGCCCGCGTCGTCGAACTCGATGTTCCAGTTGCGGCGCAGGTCGGTCGCCAGGCCCTTGGCCTTCGGCGACAGCTGCGGGTTGCGGGAGAGCGGCAGGACCGCGACCTTGACCGGCGCGAGGCGCGGGTCGAGGCGCATCACGGTGCGCTTCTCCATGACGCCCTTGGCGTTGGGCGCCTCGTCCTCGATGTACGCGTCGAGCATGAAGGCCAGCATGGCCCGGCCGACACCCGCCGCGGGCTCGATGACGTACGGCGTCCAGCGCTCGCCCTTCTCCTGGTCGAAGTAGGAGAGGTCGGTGCCGGATGCCTTGGAGTGCGCGCCGAGGTCGTAGTCCGTGCGGTTGGCGACGCCCTCCAGCTCGCCCCACTCACTGCCGCCGAAGCGGAAGCGGTACTCGATGTCGGCGGTGCGCTTCGAGTAGTGGGACAGCTTCTCCTTCGGGTGCTCGAACCAGCGCATGTTCTCCTCGCGCATACCGAGGTCGCGGTACCAGTTCCAGCGCTGCTCCATCCAGTATTCCTGCCACTGCTCGTCCTCGCCCGGCTTGACGAAGAACTCCATCTCCATCTGCTCGAACTCGCGGGTGCGGAAGATGAAGTTGCCCGGAGTGATCTCGTTCCGGAAGGACTTGCCCATCTGCGCGATGCCGAACGGCGGCTTCTTGCGCGAAGTCTGCTGCACCTGGCCGAAGTTGGTGAAGATGCCCTGGGCCGTCTCGGGCCGCAGGTAGGCGATGGAGCCGCTGTCCTGGGTCGGGCCGAGGTGGGTGGAGAGCAGGCCCGAGAAGTTCTTGGGCTCGGTGAAGGTGCCCTTGTTGCCGCAGTTGGGGCAGTTGAGGTCGGCGAGGCCGTTCGCGGGCGCGTGGCCGTGCTTCTCCTCGTACGCCTCCTCCAGGTGGTCCGCGCGGAAGCGCTTGTGGCAGGAGGTGCACTCGGTCAGCGGGTCGGAGAAGGTCGCGACGTGACCGGACGCCTCCCAGGTCTCCGAGGCCAGGATGACCGACGAGTCGAGACCGACCACGTCCTCGCGCGCGGTGACCATGTAACGCCACCACTGGCGCTTCAGGTTCTCCTTCAGCTCGACACCCAGCGGCCCGTAGTCCCAGGCGGCACGCTGACCACCGTAGATCTCACTGGAGGGGTAGACGAAGCCACGGCGCTTGCTCAGGCTGACGATGGTGTCGATCTTGTCGGCGGCCACGGTGCTCTCTTCATTACGACGATTGCGAACAGCGGAATACCTCAGGTTACCGGCGGCTGGGCCCCCCGGATCAAATCGGTTACCGGTTCCTGCCGGGATGGGCCGGAGATCCCCTTCACGACGGCCGGGCGGCGGGGTCGCCGGAGGGGTCGCACCGAGCCGTTCCGGAGGGTCACACCGAACCGTTGTTGACAATGGTTTCCACTTTCGTTGAAAATGACTGTCATGAACGTACGACGCCTCATACCCGCCACAGCTGTCTCCGCAGCGGTCGCCGCCGGACTGGTCGCCCTCTCCGCCTGCTCCGCCTCCTCCTCCGCAGCCGACCACAAGGACGGAAAGCTGCGTGTCGTGGCGTCGTTCTATCCACTCCAGTACCTGACGCAGCAGATAGGCGGCGACCATGTCTCCGTCACCAACCTGACGAAGCCCGGCGTCGAGCCGCACGACCTGGAACTCAGCCCGAAGCAGACCGTCGCCCTCTCCGACGTGGACGCGATCGTCTATCTGAAGGGCCTCCAGCCCGCCGTCGACGAGGCGATCAAGCAGTCCGGTGTGAAGTACACCGCCGACGCCGCCTCGATGACCACGCTCGAAAAGCACGGCACCGAGGTCGACGGCCGGCACCACACGACCGGTGACAACGACTCCCACTCGGAGAGCGAAGCCGGACTCGACCCGCACATCTGGCTCGACCCGGTGCGCTACGCCCAGGTCGCCAAGGGCGTGGACAAGACGCTCGCCGCGGCGGACCCGAAGCACAAGGCGGACTACCGCAGGAACACCGACGCCTTGGTGAAGAAGCTCGACGCCCTCAACAAGCAGTACGCGGACGGGCTGAAGCACCGCACGTCCGACACCTTCGTCACCACGCACGCCGCCTTCGGCTACCTCGCCGAGCGGTACGGCCTCACCGAGGAGGCCATCAGCGGGATCGACCCGGAGAGCGAGCCCAGCGTCTCGCGCATGAAGGACCTGCACAGCCTCGCCGCGAAGCACCACGTCAACACGGTCTTCTTCGAGACCATCGCGAACCCCGACACGGCCAAGACCCTCGCCGGCGACCTGCATGTGAAGACCGACGTCCTGGACCCGCTGGAAGGGATCACGGACAAGTCCAGGGGCCGCGACTACATCCAGGTCATGCGGTCCAACCTCGTCGCGCTCCAGAAGGCCCTCGGCGCGAAGTGACCGCACCCCGCACAGGCCCGTCCGCATCTGAGACCGCACCTGCGACCGCACCGGAGGCACGCGCCATGGACATGGAACAGGAACCCGTCATCTCGGTGCGCGGCGCCACCGCCGCGCTCGGCTCGCGCCCCGTGCTGCGCGGTATCGACCTCCGGGTCGGCCGGGGCGAGGTCGTCGCCCTGCTCGGCGCCAACGGCTCGGGCAAGTCGACCGCCGTACGCGCGGTGATCGGCCAGGTCCCCCTCACCGGCGGCTCGATCGAACTCTTCGGCAGCCCGCTGGGCCGGTTCCGGCAGTGGGCACGCATCGGTTACGTACCGCAGCGCACCACGGCGGCGGGCGGAGTGCCGGCGACGGTGCGCGAGATCGTCTCGTCCGGGAGGCTCGCCCGTACGAAGCTGCGGTGGCCGTCGAAGGCCGACCGGGCGGCCGTCGCCCGCGCCATCGAGCTGGTCGGGCTCAGCGACCGCGCGGGCGACTCGGTGAGCGCGCTCTCCGGCGGCCAGCACCAGCGGGTGCTGATCGCCCGGGCGCTGGCGTCCGAACCGGAACTGCTGATCATGGACGAGCCGATGGCCGGGGTCGACCTGGCCAGCCAGGAGATCCTCGCCTCGACCCTGCGCGAGCAGGTGGCCGCCCGGACGACCGTGCTGCTGGTGCTGCACGAGCTGGGGCCGCTGGAGCCGCTGATCGACCGCGCCGTCGTGCTGCGCGACGGCTGCGTCACACACGACGGGCCGCCTCCCGAGGCGCTGGGCCAGCATTCCCTGCCAGGCCACGACCACGTACACCCGCACGCGCCGGCCGAGCCGGCCAGGACAGGACTGCTGAGCTGACCATGGAACTTCTCCAGAGCGCCCTGATGCAGCGGGCCCTGCTCGCCGCCGTCCTGGTCGGCATCACCGCACCCGCCATCGGCATCTACCTCGTCCAGCGCCGCCAGGCACTGATGGGAGACGGCATCGGCCACATCGCCATGACCGGGGTCGGCCTCGGCTTTCTGCTCAATTCCAGCCCTGTGTGGATGGCGACGCTGGTCTCGGTCGTCGGCGCCGTCTCGATGGAGCTGATCCGCAGCTACGGCCGGATGCGCGGGGACGTGGCGCTGGCGATGCTCTTCTACGGCGGTATGTCGGGCGGGGTGCTGCTGATCAACCTCTCCCCCACCGGCTCCAACGCCAACCTCTCGTCGTACCTCTTCGGCTCGCTCGCGACCGTCTCGCAGAGCGATGTCACCGCGATCTGCATCCTGGCCGCTTTCGTGGTCCTGGTGACGCTCGGGCTGCGCAGGCAGCTCTTCGCGGTCAGCCAGGACGAGGAGTTCGCCCGGGTCACCGGGCTGCCGGTGCGGGTGCTGAACCTGCTCATCGCGGTCACGGCCGCCGTCACCGTCACCGTCGCCATGCGGGTGGTCGGGCTGCTCCTGGTGAGCGCGCTGATGGTGGTCCCGGTCGCGGCGGCGCAGCAGCTGACGAAGTCGTTCGCGGTCACCTTCGTGGTGGCCGTGGTGATCGGCACCGCGGTGACGCTCGCCGGTACGGTCACGTCCTACTACCAGGACGTGCCGCCCGGAGCGACCATTGTTCTGCTGGCCATCGCGGTCTTCGTGGCGCTGACCGCGCTCGCCGCACCGCTGGCGAGGCGGCGGGCACGGGCCGCGGAGGCGGCCGAGGCGGAGTGCGGGCCCGGCCTTCCGGCGGCGCGGCGGCCCGCGGAATCGGCCGGCGCCTGACGGAGCTGGCACAATGGCCCGACACATGGGCGGGCGACGCACGGCGAGGAGGCACCTGTGACTGCGGGAGCACCAGTACGAGGCCGGTCGACACGGCAGCGGGCCGCGGTGGCCGCGGCGCTCGACGAGGTGGACGAGTTCCGCAGTGCCCAGGAGCTGCACGACGTGCTCAAGCACCGGGGCGACTCGGTCGGGCTGACCACCGTCTACCGCACGCTCCAGTCGCTGGCCGACGCGGGCGAGGTCGACGTGCTGCGCACGGGCGACGGCGAGTCGGTGTACCGGCGGTGTTCGACCGGTGAGCACCACCACCATCTGGTCTGCCGCACCTGCGGCAAGGCCGTCGAGGTGGAGGGGCCCGCGGTGGAGAAGTGGGCGGAGTCCATCGCGGCACAGCACGGTTATGTGAACGTCGCGCACACGGTGGAGGTCTTCGGGACCTGCGCGGAGTGCGCGGCATCCGCCGCGGAGAGCTGAGACCCCGGCCCCGGAACGCCCAGCGCGTCCGGGGCCCTGGGTTGTCGGGGCCCTGGGTCGTCGGGGCCCTGCGCATGCCTGGACCTTGCGGTGCCGGGGCCCTGCGCATGCCTGGGCCCTGCGCTGCCTGGGCCCTGCGCTGCCGGGGCCCTGCGCTGCCGGGGCCCTGCGCCGGCGGCCGCTCGGCGCAGGGCCGGTCGGCCTTCCCTCAGCCGGTCGTCTCCTCGATCGCGCCGCCGAACCGCCGGTCCCGCTGGGCGAATTCGAGACAGGCCCGCCACAGGTCACGGCGGTCGAAGTCCGGCCACAGGACGTCCTGGAAGACCATCTCGGCGTACGCGCTCTGCCAGATCAGGTAGTTGGACGTGCGCTGCTCGCCGCTGGGGCGCAGGAACAGGTCGACGTCCGGCATGTCCGGGTAGTAGATGTACTTCGCGAAGGTCTTCTCGTTGACCTTCGACGGGTCCAGCTTGCCGTCCGCCACATCGCGGGCGATGGCCTGCGCCGCGTCGGCGATCTCCGCGCGCCCGCCGTAGTTGACGCAGAAGTACAGCGTCATGGCGTCGTTGTCCTTGGTCTGCTCCTGGGCGACCTGGAGTTCCTCGACGACCGACTTCCACAGCTTGGGCATCCGGCCCACCCAGCGGATCCGGATCCCCAGCTCGTCCATCTCGTCCCGGCGCCGCCTGATGACGTCACGGTTGAAGTTCATCAGGAAGCGCACCTCTTCGGGCGAGCGCTTCCAGTTCTCGGTCGAGAAGGCGTACAGCGAGAGATTCTTGACGCCCATCTCGATACAGCCGTTGAGCACTTCGAGCACGGTGGACTCGCCGACCTTGTGGCCCTCGGTGCGCGGCAGCCCGCGGTCCTTGGCCCAGCGGCCGTTGCCGTCCATGACGATCGCCACGTGGTTCGGCACCAGCTCGCCCGGAATCTTCGGCGGGCGGGCGCCCGACGGGTGCAGTTCGGGGGTTTTGTACTCCTGCTTGTTACGCCCCAGAATCCCGCGTCGTGCCATGTGCTCGTCTCCCTCTCACTACTTCTCTACGTACCGCAACGAGCGCAGCCCGCGCTCCAAGTGCCAGTGCAGATAGGCCGATACGAGCCCGCTGCCCTCCCTGACGTGCCGCGGCTCGGCCGCGTCGGCCGTCGTCCAGTCCCCCGTCAGCAGTGCGCTGAGCAGCCCGACGGCCTCCGCAGAGGGTACGACGCTGCCGGGCACCCGGCAGTCGCCGCACACCGCCCCGCCGCCCGCCACGGAGAAGAACCGGTTCGGCCCTTCCATGCCGCACTTCGCACAGTCCTCGAAGCTAGGCGCGTAGCCGTTGACGGCGAGCGAGCGCAGCAGGAACGCGTCGAGGATCAGATTCGGGGCGTGCTCTCCGCGGGCGAGGGTGCGCAGCCCGCCGATGAGCAGCAGATACTGCTGGACGGACGGCTCGCCCTCGTGGTCGGTGAAGCGCTCCGCCGTCTCCAGCATGGCCGTGCCGGCCGTGTAGCGGGCGTAGTCGCTGACGATCCCGCCACCGTACGGAGCGATGGTCTCGCTCTGGGTGCACAGCGGGAGGCCGCGTCCGATGAGCTCGCTGCCGCGTGCGAAGAACTGCACGTCGACGTGGGAGAACGGTTCGAGCCGCGCCCCGAACTTGGACTTCGTACGCCGCACGCCACGGGCGACGGCGCGCACCCGCCCGTGGCCCCGGGTCAGCAGCGTGATGATGCGGTCGGCCTCACCCAGCTTCTGAGTCCGCAGGACGACCCCGTCGTCACGGAAAAGACTCATGGGGTCCATTGTCCCGTACGCGCCGGGCCCGGTACGCAGGGAGCCCCGGGTCACGCGCCGGGACTCCGCTCGCCGCGCCACTGCTCCCACACCCCGGTGAGCTCCGCTTCGATCGCCGGGGCCACCGTGTCGAGGAGCCGTACCTGCGCTCCAGGGCCCGCCAGGTCCGTGCGGTACGGGTGGCGGGGGCCGCCGGGGGTGGCGCCGAGGGCGGTGACCGAGCCGATGACCCGGTGGGCGCCGAGGATGCCCGGCAGCTCCCGGATCTCCGGATCGCGCAGGTCCAGGTCCTCGGCCAGCAGGTCCTGGCCGTCGTACGTGGCACGGGTCGTCGCCCGTATGCTGCCGCCCCGTTCCCCTGAGCGCCCCAGGACCAGGGTGTCGCGCCAGAGCATCCGGGCGCCTGCGGCCAGCGCGATGTCCATGGTGCGCCGGACGTTCGCCCCTGACGCGACCACGAAGGGCTGTGCGTCCCAGGTCAGCTCGCCGCCCTCGGCGATGTCGACGGTGGCGCGCCAGGCCGATGCGCCGCCGCGGTGGTCGTAGGCGACGAGCCCGGCGGGTTCGACGATGTGCAGCCGGGCGCCGGGGCCGACCGAGAGGTGCAGGGTCAGCGCGTCGCCCGCCAGGAGCCCGGCGCGGGTGCCGACCAGGGCGAGGTGCAGTCCGTCGGACGCCGGACTCAGCGGGCGGGGCGCGAGAAAGGCGCCGGGGCGCAGTTCGCGGGCGATATGGCGGCCATCGGCGTCGCGCTCGACGGCGACGGCCGTGGGGTCGGCGCCGCCGTCGTCGGATCCGGTCATGGGTGGCTGTGGCCTTCGCCGTCACCGGGGCCGGGGCCGGGGCCGTGGCTGTGCGGGGCCATCGGGCCCGGGTCGGTCGGCACATGGGTGCCGGAGCGGTGGCGTACGAGCAACGCCCTGACCCAGTCGGCGAGTTCGGCCACGGACGCCGCGTCGTGCTTGGACAGCGCGAGGACCCGGAGGCCGTCGCGTGCGGCCTCCGCGTCGGCGACCATGGCCGCGACATCGACCTCCACGTGCGGCGCGAGGTCGGTCTTGTTGATGACGAGCAGGTCGGCCCCGGTGATGCCGGGGCCGCCCTTGCGGGCCACGTCGCCGCCGCCCGCCACATCGATGCAGAAGAGCTGGGCGTCGGCGAGTGCCGGGCTGAACGTGGCGGTGAGGTTGTCGCCGCCGCTCTCGATGAGCACCAGGTCGAGCGGCCCGTACGCCTCTTCGAGGTCCTCGACCGCGTCGAGGTTGGCGCTGACGTCGTCGCGTATCGCGGTGTGCGGGCAGGCGCCGGTCTCCACGGCGCGGATCCGCTCGGTGGGCAGGACACCCGCAGAACGCAGGAAGCGGGCGTCCTCGTCGGTGTAGATGTCGTTGGTGACCACAGCCATGGAGAGTTCACCGGCGAGCGCACGGCAGAGGGTCGCCAGGATCGAGCTCTTACCGGTGCCGACCGGGCCCGCGACGCCGAGGCGCAGGGCACGCGGCTGGTTGAGCGGTTCGTTGAAGTGCTGGTTGAGCGGCTGGGTCCCGGGGGCGTTCTCCGACAGGGGAGGCAGGGAAGGCAGGGACCTGGGGGCGTTCTCAGGCAAGGAAGAGTCTCCGTTCTCGTCGGTCGTGTTCGAGGGCCCACCCTTCGGTGAGCAGGCCCGCCCTGGCGGGCAGTCCGTCCGGTGTCCGTACGGCGACGGCCTCGGCCACCGCCGCGGCCGCCCCGGGCTCAGCGGCGAGGATCCACGCCACCGAGTCGAGCGGGTCGCCGGGCAGCAGTTTCAGCGCGGCGGCCGCGATCGTCTGGAGCTCGTCGTAGACGACGCCGTACGCCAGCTCCTCGTCCGACACGTCGAGCACCGCGCCGAGTGCGCCCAGGGTGACCGGCCGCAGGGGGCGCAGGGACGGCGTGCGGGCGGTGCTGAGCCCGGTGACCGCCGGGTGGCCGGGTGCGAGCCTGCGGGCGAGCCGGTGGAC
>NZ_JAAGLN010000039.1 GCF_010548145.1 Streptomyces sp. SID10853 | reverse complement strand
TCCGATCTCGCAGGGACCTGCCCCTGCCCCCAGCCGCCGGGCACGGCGACGGCCGCCGCAGGGGGGCGGGGGGCGAGCGGGTCGTGCGGCGCCGCCCCCGGGTTCCAGGCCGGATTCTGGGCCGGATTCTGGGCCGACCGGCCGCGGGCTGCTACGTCCTGAGCTGCTTGGCCGTGGGCTGCTTGGTCGTGGGCTGCTTGGCCGTGGGCTGCTTGGCCGTGGGCTGTCCGGTCGCGGGCCTGCCGGTCCTGGGCTGCTTGGTCCTGGGCTGCTTGGTCTTGGGCCTGCCAGTCCTGAGCTGCCCGGTCCTGAGCTGCCCGGTCGTGGGCGCCGCGCAGGTCGTCGGCGCGCATACCGTCCCCGGCGCCGGAACTCGGCTGCGCCCCGGGCCAGAAGCCCGAGCCCGCCGGTTCCTGCCGCCCGGACTGCCCCTGCCGCCCGGACTGCGCGGAGCCGGGCTGTGACGTACCTGTCTGTGAAGGGCCGGGCTGCTGCGGAGGGCCGGACGTGGGGCGCGGGCGGGCGAACGACCCGGTGTCGCTCCCCGGCTCGTCCCCGCTGACACGTGCGGCAGCTCGTGCGCCCGCACGGTAGGCGGCTATGGCACCAGCGCGCGCAGCACGGACGTCCCCCGCCGTAACAGCACCGTCCCCATCCCTGGCAGCGGGCAGACCGGAGCCGACCGGACCGGAGCCGGCCATTCCAGGGCCGGGCACCCCGGGAGCATCCGGTCCAGAAGCAGCCTGCCCAGAGGCAGCCTGTCCGGAGGCAGCAGGTCCAGGGACACCAGGTTCCGAGAGAGCAGGTCCAGGGGCAACAGATCCAGGGACAGCAGGTCCAGGGACAGCAGGTATGGACGAAGCCGTTCCAGGGGCAGGAGGTCCCGAGGAAGCCGCACCAGAGGCAGACGGCCCCGACACCTGCCCCGATTCGCGCGGCGGGTCCTGAAGCTGGTCGTACATCCGCCCACCCAGCTGCCCAGGCCGCTGGTCCTGGGTGTAGCCGGGCGGCAGCGCCGGTCCGGCCGGAAATACCGGCGTACCGGACGGCGCCTGCTCCCAGGGGAACGGCCGGTCAACGGCCGGCTCCACGACCCCACCGACCGGGCCGTCCACGACCACGTCCCCGGGCCCATCCGCCCCGTACGCCCCATACGTCTCATCGGGCCCTGACGCAGTAGGAGAATCGCGCTCGGACCGTCCCCCGCCCTCTCCACCTCCGGGCTGCGATAACTCCAACTCCGCCGGCGGCACCGGGTCGTAACCGCACAGCGCCTCCTCCGCCGCTCCGGCCGCCAGCCCGGTCAGGACCACCCGCCCGTCGTCACAGACCAGCACCGTACGGGCGGTGATATTGCGATGGGTCCAGCCATGGGCATGCAGCACGCGCAGCGCGGTGAGTACATCGGAGGCGATCTCCGCGGCGCGGTACGGGTTCAGGGGGCGCTCCGCGAGCATCGCGGCCAGGGGTGTGGCCTCGACCAGTTCGCTCACCACCCAGAGCGATCCGCCCTCGGCGAAGACGTCGAAGACCTGGTCCAGCCGTGGGTGGTCGGGAATCTGCGCTGCGGACTGCGCCGCCTCCATGGCCCGTCGTACGGCAGGGTCGGCGGGCCTGCGTGTGGTACGGGCCGACGCACGCCGCGCCTCGGAGAACCCGGCGCCCGGCCCACCGGCCGAGCCGGCGCCGTCCTCGTCGAGCATCTCCGCGTCCACGACCTCCGGCAGCGGCACCTGCCGGACGAGGACTTCCTGTCCGCTGTAGGTGTCGAACGCGCGGATCTCCGCAGGCTCGAACTCGTCACCGGGCAGCAGCGGAAGACGGTAACGGTCGGCAAGGACCCTTCCCGCGTACTCGTCCACGACGCCTCCCCGGAGCGCGCTGTTCCCTGGTCTCAGGGGCCACGTTAATCCGCACCGATCCCTATCAATCCGTCAAATACGGTCGATTACCGGCCCATTGCGGCTGCGTACGGTCCGCGTCCTCTCACAATACGTGGCCGGGGTCACTTCTTGGGAGCGAATGTCTTGAACGCCGTATTACGCAGCGTGGTGCACTCGCTGCCGTCCCAGTCGCTCGCCTTGCAGCTGATCATGATGGAGTAACCACGCTTGGCATCCACCTTGAATCCCCGGTTCAGCACCCGGACCCGCTGGCCGTTCTGGTCACGCTCGAACGACCAGTCGGCGACCGTCGGATAGCCGTTGTACTCGACCTTGTGTATGCCGAGGTGCTTGTAACCGCCGACGCTGGCCGACAGTCCACCGACCGCTGCCTGCCAGGCGGCCGCCGCGTCGTCCTTGGGCGAGTCGTTGAAGTCGATCTGGACGCGCGGGAACCCGCCCCTGGACTTGTTGTAGATGCCGCCCGAACTCACCCCCGCTATGGCCGTGCGGTGGAACCCGGCAGGCATCGCCATGGTGAAACGGAACCGGTCGTCCGTGACCTTCTTGTACCCACTGGGCAGCGCGTCACCGGCGGGCGGCGCGGGCGCCTTGCCGCCGGGTGAGGCCGAAGCGGTGCCACCGCTCTGGCCCTTGCCCTGATCGCCGCCCTTGCCCTGGTCGTCCGTCTTCCCCTTGTCCGTGCCCTTGCTGTCGTTCTTGCCGTCGCTCCCGGCCGTCGCGCCACTCGAAGCGCTCTTGTCGTCCTTGGACTTGCTCTGATTGCCCTGGTCATTGCCCCCGTTGAGAGCGAAGGCGAGGACAGTGCCGAGCACCGCGAGTGCGACGACGGCCGCGATTATCACCAGGGTGCGGCGCGGCACCACATCGGTGAGCGGCGCCCTGACCCGGGCGGGCGGCCCGGCCGGTGCGGTGGCCGGCTTGGCCGGAGCGGGCTCGGACCTGGCGTTCCGTACGGAGTTCAGCGCACTGCGCACCCGGTCCGCCGCGGCGGCGGTGTCCCTGGCCTTCTGTGGCCTTGGCTCCTTCGCCGGCTTCGGGTCCTTGACGAGCCTGGGCGCCTTGGCGGGCTTCGCGGGTCTGGACTCCCCCGCGTCCTTGGCCTCATCGGGCACCGGCGGCAGCGGCACGACCCGCGTCGCGTCCGCCGCGACCGGCTCGGCTTCGGCTTCCGGGACGGCCGGGGCGTGGATCACGTCGTTCAGCAGACGACGCGCACCCGCGTCGTCGAGACGCTGGGCTGGGTCCTTCGCGAGCAGCCCGTAGATGACCTCCGAGAGGGCGCCCGCGTTCTTCGGCGGGTCCAGCGGTTCGGTCATCACCGCGGTCAGGGTCGCGATGGCCGACCCCTTGTCGTACGGCGGCACACCCTCGGTGCTCGCGTACAGCAGTCCGCCCAGTGACCACAGGTCGGCCGGCGGGCCGGGTTTGTGCCCGCGGGCCCGCTCGGGCGAAATGTACGAGGGGGCGCCGACCAGCATTCCGGTCGAGGTCACCGACGGGTCGCCCTCGACCTGGGCGATGCCGAAGTCGGTCAGTACGACCCGGCCGTCCTCGGCGATCAGCACATTGGACGGCTTCACATCGCGGTGCAGGATGCCCTCACGGTGCGCGAGGCGCAGCACGTCGAGAATCGCGAGGCCCACCTCGGCCGCGCGCACCGGTGTGAGGACGCCCTTTTCCCGTACCAACTCGGCCAGCGAGCAGCCCTCGACGAGCTCCATGACGATCCAGGGCCGGTCGTCCTCGTCCACCACGTCGTAGACCGTGACGGCTCCGTTGTTACGGATCCGGGCAATCGCCTTGGCCTCGCGCAGCGTACGCGTCACGAGTCTGCGCTTCTCGTCCTCGTCGATCGCCGAGGGGAAACGCAGCTCCTTCACCGCCACGGTGCGGCCGAGCGTCTCGTCCACCGCCCGCCACACGGTGCCCATGCCGCCCTTGCCGAGCACACCCCCGAGCCGGTACCGCCCAGCCAGGAGGCGCCCCTCGGTGTCCTTCGCCTGCTCCGCCTCCGACATGCGTCCCCTCTGCATTCAACCCGCCCTGGCAGAGCGTTCATTGTCTCTCACTCCGGCACCGAAGATGGTGCCGGGTCCGTGGGCGACCATCATGGGCCATACGGGAGACGTTTCCCGCCACGCCTGTGCCGCAGCCGCCGCCCGCCACCGCGCCGGATCCCGGAACCACCCGGCAGCACCGCCCAGTCCCTGCCCGGATAACCCGAGGTCAAGCAGGCCCACAGCGCCCGCCCACCCCTCACACCACCAGCCCCGGACCCCACCGGAAGCCGCCCCGACTCGGCCTGACTCAACCTGACTCAGCCCGGCTCGGCCTGACTCAGCCCGCCCCGTCCCGTCATTTCGGCCCGCACAGCCCGGCCGTCGCCGGCCCGCGCACCCCGGCCCTCCTGGCCCGCGCACCCGAGCCGTCGCTTCGGCCCGCACAGCCCGGCCACCACTTCAGCCGTCGCTTCGGCCCGCACAGCCTCGCCACCTCTTCAGCCCGCGCAGCCCGGCCGTCACTGGCCCTGGCAGCCCGTCCACCACTTCGGACCGCGCACCAACCCGCGCGCCCCGGCCCGCTTTCCCGGCCCGCCTCACCCCAACCCGTCGGCCACATCACGGCGTCCCACCCCGCTCCAGGCACCTGACCCGGCCTCATACCCTGAAACGGCGACGCCCGCCAAGGAGTTCCAACGGACCGGCCGACCGGCAGACCTTCCGACCTTCCCACCGGCCCACCGGCCCACCGGCCCACCGGCAGACGATCAGCCCCCACTCGCTCAAGCGCACAGCCGCCCAGCCGCCCAGCCACACACTCACTCCAACGGCACGATGTCCGGCGCCCCCAGCCGGGCCGCGTCCGCCGTCAGGTCGTCCGGCTGGCGCTGCGACTCCCGCTCAGCCTCGACCCGCTTCTCGTAGTGCTCCACCTCCGCCTCGACACGGTTCTTGTCCCAGCCCAGCACCGGGGCCATCAGTGCGGCCACCTCCCGTGCGCTGCGCGTGCCCCGGTCGAACGTCTCGATCGAGATGCGCGTGCGCCGGGTGAGCACGTCGTCCAGATGCCTGGCCCCTTCGTGCGAGGCCGCGTAGACGACCTCCGCCCGCAGATAGTCGTCCGCGCCGCCCAGCGGCTCGCCCAGCGAAGGGTCGTCGGTGATGAGGTCGAGGACCTCCTGGGTCATCGCTCCGAACCGGTTCAGCAGGTGTTCCACCCGGGCCACATGCAGGCCCGTCCGCTTCGCGACGCGCGCCCGCGCGTTCCACAGGGCGTTGTACCCCTCGGCGCCGATCAGCGGCACGTTCTCCGTGACGCACTCGGCGACCCGCTGGTCAAGCCCGTGCACCGCCTCGTCCACCGCGTCCTTCGCCATCACCCGGTAGGTCGTGTACTTCCCACCCGCGACGACCACAAGGCCCGGCACCGGGTGTGCCACCGTGTGCTCCCGGGAGAGCTTGCTGGTCGCGTCGGACTCCCCGGCCAGCAGCGGCCGCAGACCGGCGTACACCCCCTGCACGTCGTCGCGCGTCAGCGGTACGGCGAGCACCGAGTTGACGTGTTCGAGCAGGTAGTCGATGTCGGCGCTGGATGCGGCCGGATGCGCCTTGTCGAGGTCCCAGTCCGTGTCCGTGGTCCCCACGATCCAGTGGCGTCCCCACGGGATCACGAACAGCACCGACTTCTCGGTCCGCAGGATGAGCCCGGTCGTCGAGTGGATCCGGTCCTTCGGGACGACCAGGTGGATCCCCTTCGACGCCCGTACGTGGAACTGCCCGCGCTCGGCGATCAGCCCCTGGGTGTCGTCCGTCCACACCCCGGTGGCATTGACGACCTGCTTGGCACGGATCTCGTACTCCCCGCCGCCCTCGGCGTCCTGCACGCGCGCGCCCACGACGCGCTCGCCCTCCCGCAGGAAGCCGGTCACCTTGGCCCGGTTCGCCACCAGTGCGCCGTAACTCGCGGCCGTCCGCGCGAGCGTCGCCACATAACGCGCATCGTCCATCTGCGCGTCGTAGTACTGCAGGGCGCCGACCAGCGCGTCCTTCTTCAGGGCCGGTGCCACCCGCAGTGCGTGCTTACGGGTCAGATGCCGGTGCAGCGGCAGCCCGCGGCCGTGTCCCGACGAGACCGACATGGCGTCGTACAGCGCGACACCCGAGCCCGCGTACCAGCGCTCCCAGCCCTTGTGCTGCAGCGGATAGAGGAAGGGCACCGGCTTCACCAGGTGAGGTGCCAGGCGCTCCAGGAGCAGCCCGCGCTCCTTCAGCGCCTCCCTGACAAGTGCGAAGTCGAGCATCTCCAGATAGCGCAGACCGCCGTGGATGAGCTTGCTCGACCGGCTCGATGTGCCCGAAGCCCAGTCCCTCGCTTCGACCAGGCCGGTCGCCAGCCCGCGGGTCGCGGCGTCCAGCGCCGTCCCCGCACCGACCACACCGCCCCCCACGACCAGTACGTCCAGTTCACGCTCGGCCATCCCGGCGAGCGCCTGTGCGCGCTCCTCGGGCCCCAGTGTCGCTGTCCTCACTGCTGCCTCCCGTTGATCAGGCCGCCGAAGCGGTGTCCGGTGCACCCTCGATTCTGTCCGCGATCTCCCACTTCAGCCACCGCCTGTGGACAACACACGGACATCCCGGCCCGCCCAATACCGCATATCGGTCATATTTACTCCTAACCTGACATTGCGCTGTCCACAGGAGTTGCGCACTCGTCCCCCTCCGGCTATTGGGAAGGACGGATCACCCATGCCCGCAGATCTCGCCGTGATCGGACTCGGCCACCTCGGCCTGCCGCTCGCCCAGGCCGCCGTCGCCACCGGTCTCGAAACCATCGGTTACGACACCGACCCGCGCCGCCTGCTGCAACTCGCCGCCGGCCACACCCCCGTCGACGGCTCCCTCAGCGCGGCCGACATCCGCCGGATGCTCTCGGGGGGCTTCCGGCCCGTCACCGATCCGGCCGAACTGGGCCGGGTGCGAACCGCCGTCATCTGCGCACCCACCCCCCTCGGCGAGGACCGGGCACTCGACCTGGCCCCCGTCACCGAAGCGACCCGCGCACTCGCCACCAGGCTCCGCCCGCACACCACGGTCATCGTCGAATCGGCCGTCTATCCGGGCACCACGGAGGAAATCCTGCGCCCCCTCCTGGAGGAGGGCTCAGGGCTGCGGGCCGGCCGGGACTTCCACCTCGCGTACTCCCCCAGCCGCCTCGACCCCGGCAACCGGACCCACCCCTACGCGGCGACACCCAAAGTCATCGGCGGCCTGACCCCCGCCTGCACCGAATCCGCGGCCGCCTTCTACGGCCGGTTGAGTGACAAGGTCGTCAGGGCACGCGGCCCCCGCGAGGCCGAAATGACCAAACTGCTCGAAACCAACTACCGGCACGTCAACATCGCCCTCGTCAACGAGATGGCCGTGCTCTGCCACGACCTGGGCGTCGACCTCTGGGACGTCATCCGCTGCGCCGAAACCAAGCCCTTCGGCTTCCAGCCGTTCCGGCCGGGCCCCGGCGTCGGCGGCCACGGCGTCCCCGTCGACACCGCGGGGCCCCCGCACACCGTCCGCCCGCTGCGCATGGTCGAACTCGCCCAGCAGGTCAACGACCGGATGCCGCAGTACGTCATCCAGCGCTGCGCCACCCTCCTCAACGAGCACGGCAAGTCGGCGCGCGGTGCCCGTGTGCTGCTCCTCGGCGTCACCTACAAACCCGACCTCGCCGACCAGCAGAACTCCCCGGCCTGCGAGATCGCCCGCAGGCTGATGGACCTGGGCGCATCGGTGAGCTACCACGACCCGTACGTCCCCGACTGGCGCATCCGCGACGTGCCGGTCCCCCGCGCGGACTCCCTCTACGAGGCGGCGGCGGGCGCGGATCTGACCGTGCTGCTCCAGCACCACCGCACGTACGACCTGCAGGGCCTCGCCGTGAAGGCCCAGCTCCTGCTCGACACCAGGGGAGCCACGCCGGTGGGAGCCGCCCACCGCCTGTGACGGCTGCACGTGACGGCACACGTCGTAACGGCACACGTGAACGCGCATGTAAATGCGCACGCAAACGCGCAGGTGAAGCCGCACGCGAACGCGCACGTGAAGGCATATGTGAATGTGATGTGTGGATGTCGGTCGGGACTGCTAGCGTGCGACGTTCGCTTCTCGCACACCCGTGCGCATCCATCCAGGGGGACCACATCATGACCCAGCCCGTGCCACCGCCCCATTCGCCGGAGCCGTCCTCGCACCAACCTCCCGGGGACCGGCCGCCGGGGCAACAGCCGGGCTACGGCTTCCCGATGGCCCCGCAGGCCGCCCCGCCGAAGGTCAACATCGCGGGCGGCATCGTGGTCGCCGTGATCACCGCCCTGGTCGTGGGCGCGGCGTACGGAGGCATCCTCGGCGCCACCAAGCACGAGTTCGGCTACGCGGCGGTCGCCGTGGGGTTCATCATCGGCTTCGCCACCGGCAAGGTCGGCGGCGACCATGTCGGACTCGCGGCCGTCGGCGCCGTCCTCTCCCTGGCATCCGTCTACTTCGGGCAGCTGTTCGGCGAGGCGATCGTCGCGGCCAAGGAGCTCCCGGTCTCCGTCCCTGAGCTGTTCTTCCAGCACTTCGGCCTGCTCAACGACGCCTGGCGCGCCGACGCCGACTTCCTCAGCTACCTCTTCATCGCCATCGCCGCGGGGGCGTCCTTCGCCGGCATGAAGCGAGCCCTCTGAGTCACCCCCCTACCGCCGGCGCTCGCGCACCCAGCACGAAGCCCGGACCGCAGCCGCGGTCCGGGCCTGTACACAGCACGACGCAGGCGGTACCGGACCGGTACCGCCCCGCCGGCTCAGCGCTTGTGCTGGGCGTCCGCCACCGTCACCTCGACGCGCTGGAACTCCTTCAGCTCGCTGTACCCGGTGGTCGCCATCGAGCGGCGCAGCGCCCCGAAGAAGTTCATCGAACCGTCCGGGATGTGCGAGGGCCCGGCGAGGACCTCCTCGGTCGTGCCGACCATCCCCAGGTCCACCAGCTTGCCGCGCGGCACGTCCTCGTGGACGGCCTCCATGCCCCAGTGGTGCCCCTTGCCGGGCGCGTCCGACGCACGGGCCAGCGGCGAGCCGATCATGACCGAGTCCGCACCGCAGGCGATGGCCTTCGGCAGGTCGCCCGACCAGCCGACGCCACCGTCCGCGATGACGTGCACATAGCGGCCGCCGGACTCGTCCATGTAGTCACGGCGGGCCGCCGCCACATCGGCGACCGCGGTCGCCATCGGGACCTGGATCCCCAGCACGTTGCGCGTGGTGTGCGCGGCGCCGCCACCGAAGCCGACGAGCACCCCGGCCGCTCCGGTGCGCATCAGGTGCAGCGCGGCCGTGTACGTCGCACAGCCGCCCACGATGACCGGGACGTCCAGCTCGTAGATGAACTGCTTCAGGTTCAGCGGCTCGGCGGCGCCCGAGACATGCTCGGCGGAGACCGTCGTACCGCGGATGACGAAGATGTCGACCCCCGCGTCCACGACCGCCTTCGAGAACTGAGCGGTGCGCTGCGGGGAGAGCGCGGCCGCGGTGACCACACCCGAGTCGCGCACCTCCTTGATCCGCAGGCCGATCAGGTCCTCCTGGATCGGAGCCGCGTAGATCTCCTGGAGCCGACGCGTCGCGGTCTCCTCGTCGAGTCCGGCGATCTCGTCGAGCAGCGGCTGCGGGTCCTCGTACCGCGTCCACAGACCTTCGAGGTTGAGCACCCCGAGGCCGCCCATCTCACCGATGCGGATGGCGGTCTGCGGGGACACGACCGAGTCCATCGGAGCGGCCAGGAACGGCAGCTCGAAGCGGTAGGCGTCGATCTGCCAGGCGATCGAGACCTCCTTCGGGTCCCGGGTGCGCCGGCTCGGCACGATGGCGATGTCGTCGAACGCGTACGCCCTGCGGCCGCGCTTGCCGCGCCCGATCTCGATCTCAGTCACGATGTGTGGCCTTTCCCTCTACGTATGCCGTTCCAGTATCCCCGACGCGCGCGCGGAAGCCCGCGGGCCGTCCGGCCCGCGGGCTTCCGCGGTGGTACGTACGCCTCAGCGCCGTGCGTAGTTCGGCGCCTCGACCGTCATCTGGATGTCGTGCGGGTGGCTCTCCTTGAGCCCCGCCGACGTGATCCGGACGAACCGGCCCTTGCTCTCCATCTGGTCGACGCTGGCCGCGCCCACATAGCCCATCGTCTGGCGCAGACCGCCGACGAGCTGGTGCAGGACATTGCCCAGGGGGCCCCGGTAGGGCACCTGGCCCTCGATACCCTCGGGCACGAGCTTGTCGTCGGACGACACGTCGGCCTGGAAGTAACGGTCCTTGGAGTACGAGCGGGCCTGGCCGCGCGTCTGCATCGCGCCGAGCGAACCCATGCCCCGGTACGACTTGAACTGCTTGCCGTTGATGAACAGCAGCTCACCGGGCGACTCCTCGCATCCGGCGAGCAGGCTGCCCAGCATCACGCTGTCGGCGCCGGCGGCGAGCGCCTTGCCGATGTCCCCGGAGTACTGGAGGCCACCGTCACCGATCACCGGGACGCCGGCGGCACGCGCGGCGAGCGCGGCCTCGTAGATCGCGGTGACCTGCGGGACTCCGATACCGGCGACCACTCGGGTGGTGCAGATCGAACCGGGCCCGACACCGACCTTGACGCCGTCCACACCCGCGTCGACCAGCGCCTGCGCGCCGTCACGGGTGGCGACGTTCCCGCCGATGACGTCCACGGAGACGCCCGATTTGATCTTCGCCATCCAGTTGAGCGCGTTGCTGTTGTGGCCGTGCGAGGTGTCGACGATCAGGAAGTCGGCTCCGGCCTCGGCGAGCGCCTGGGCGCGGTCCAGCGCCTCCGGGCTCGCGCCGACGGCCGCACCGACGAGGAGCCTGCCCTCGGCGTCCTTCGCCGCGTTCGGGTACTTCTCGGCCTTGACGAAGTCCTTGACCGTGATCAGGCCCTTGAGGATGCCCGCGTCGTTGACCAGCGGAAGCTTCTCGATCTTGTGGCGGCGCAGCAGCTGCATGGCGTCGGCGCCGGAGATGCCGACCTTGCCGGTCACCAGCGGCATCGGGGTCATGACCTCACGCACCTGGCGGTTGCGGTCCGACTCGAACGCCATGTCGCGGTTGGTGACGATACCGAGCAGCTTGCCTGCCGGGTCGGTCACCGGGACACCGCTGATACGGAACTTGGCGCACAGCTCATCGGCCTCGCGCAGCGTCGCGTCGGGGTGCACCGTGATCGGGTCCGTGACCATGCCGGACTCGGAGCGCTTGACCAGATCGACCTGGTTCGCCTGGTCCTCGATCGAGAGATTGCGGTGCAGCACACCGACGCCGCCCTGCCGGGCCATGGCGATGGCCATCCGGGCCTCGGTGACCTTGTCCATCGCGGCGGACAGCAGCGGGATGTTCACGGTGACGTTCCGCGAGATCCTGGACGAGGTGTCGACAGCGTTCGGGAGCACTTCCGATGCGCCCGGCAGCAGCAGCACGTCGTCGTATGTCAGCCCGAGCGTCGCGAATTTCTCGGGCACTCCGTCGACGTTTGCAGTCATGACACCTTCCCCAAATGGCCTTGATCGGTGCGGATGTCCATGCTAACGGGCCCGAAGGGCGTCTCATTCCACGATCAGCCCGATCCGGAATCCTTGGAGGTTTCTACCGACCGGAGCGCCTCGGGGTGCCGAGAGGTGCCCGGCCCGCCGACGGGCGCGGACTACTGCCGGTGTCTGCCGGTGGCTACGGGGCGAACGGAAGCGGACCACCGTTGCCTGCCTCTGGGATCCGGCAGCCGGAGCTGATCACTGGTGCCCGGCGGCTGTGACGAATGTCCTGGCGGCCGGTCCCTGTTCTGGCGGCCGGTCCCGCGCCTACCGCCTACTGCTGCCTACCGCCGACCGCTCGGCGAGGCACCCCCTACTGCTCGGCCAGCGCCCGCAGCCGGCTCAGCGCGCGGTGCTGAGCGACCCGTACGGCCCCCGGCGACATCCCCAGCATCTGCCCGGTCTCCTCGGCGGTCAGCCCCACGGCGACCCGCAGCACCAGCAGCTCGCGCTGGTTCTCCGGGAGATTGGCCAGCAGTTTCCTGGCCCAGGCGGCATCGCTGCTGAGCAGCGCACGCTCCTCGGGGCCGAGCGAATCGTCCGGCCGCTCGGGCATCTCGTCCGACGGCACGGCCGTCGACCCGGGATGGCGCATGGCCGCCCGCTGAAGGTCCGCGACCTTGTGAGTGGCGATGGCGAAAACGAAGGCTTCGAAGGGCCTGCCGGTGTCCTTGTAGCGCGGCAGTGCCATCAGAACCGCGACACAGACCTCCTGCGCGAGGTCCTCCACGAAGTGGCGGGCGTCGCCCGGCAGCCGGTTCAGCCGCGTACGGCAGTAGCGCAGGGCCAGCGGATGGACGTGCGCCAGCAGGTCGTGCGTGGCCTGCTGGTCTCCGTCGACAGCGAGATGGACGAGCGCGCCGATAGTTCCCTGGCCGTTCGCAGCCTCGTCGTCACGCATCGGTCCATGGTGCCTTGGCACCGAACCTTCCGCTTCACCGCGCTCGTAGTTGTGCACCGAAGCGTTATGAGCAGGTGCGCCGGAACTCATCCGCTGCGCCCTCCCCTCCCGCTCGAACGACTCGTCCCCGAGGAACTCCACACCTCAAGGATGCGGCATCGCGCGGGAAACAGAGTTGGGGCGTCCGCCACCCCGTCCGCCACCGAGCGGACGGGGGTACTGCCGGTCACCGTCTAACGGACCAGGCCCCATCGGAAACCGAGCGCCACGGCATGCGCACGGTCCGAGGCGCCGAGCTTCTTGAACAGCCGCCTGGCGTGCGTCTTCACCGTGTCCTCGGAGAGGAAGAGCTCCCGGCCGATCTCCGCGTTCGACCGGCCGTGGCTCATTCCTTCGAGCACCTGGATCTCACGCGCAGTGAGCGTGGGAGCCGCGCCCATTTCGGCCGAACGGAGCCGTCGGGGGGCGAGCCGCCAGGTCGGATCGGCGAGCGCCTGCGTGACCGTCGCGCGCAGCTCGGCGCGCGAGGCGTCCTTGTGCAGATAGCCGCGGGCACCGGCGGCGACCGCCAGCGCGACCCCGTCCAGATCCTCGGCGACCGTCAGCATGATGATCCGGGCACCGGGGTCTGCCGAGAGGAGCCGGCGCACCGTCTCCACACCCCCCAGACCGGGCATGCGTACGTCCATCAGAATCAGGTCCGAACGGTCGGCTCCCCAGCGGCGGAGGACTTCCTCGCCGTTGGCCGCCGTCGTCACACGCTCGACGCCGGGCACGGTCGCGACCGCTCGACGGAGCGCTTCTCGGGCAAGCGGGGAATCGTCGCAGACGAGGACGGATGTCATGACCGCCCTCCGCAGCTGATGCGCGTCACCTTGAGCCTCCAGGCTGGGTACTAATCGTCACCTGTGCGGTCGACGCCTCTCGGACATGTGCCCGAGCGCTTGTTGTTTCAACCGCCCACGCACTCTCAACGATGGTCACTCGAAAGAGTTACGGGCCGGACGGCCGCCTTCGACACTCTACGTGAGGACGTGGTCGCGGAGCAGAGTCCCACACCCCAATTGTCTAGTTTGAAAGGTAATGACCCGTTCAGCTGCTTTTCTTCCATTTTGCTGGTGTCTATGGCTAGATTCGTAATGAGTCATATTTACATCTACTTACATCGTGGATGTACGGTCGCGGGTGCGGTCGACATCACCGCCCCCGCCTCAGCAACGGCTTCAAGGGGACAAGCAATGGCAGATTTTTCCCGCCTTCCCGGACCCAATGCCGACCTATGGGACTGGCAGCTCCTCGCGGCCTGCCGCGGGGTGGACAGCTCGCTCTTCTTCCACCCGGAGGGCGAACGGGGCGCAGCGCGCAGCGCGCGTGAGACCTCGGCCAAAGAGGTGTGCATGCGCTGCCCGGTCCGCGCCGAGTGCGCGGCGCACGCGCTTGCCGTACGCGAGCCCTACGGGGTGTGGGGCGGCCTGACCGAGGACGAACGCGAGGAGCTGATGGGGCGCGCCCGCAACCGACTGATCACCGCCGCGACCCCGAACGGGTCCGGGCCCGCTTAGCGTTCAGCGCAGGATGCCTTGAGGGGAAACGTTCCTGCGCACGCACCCGTCTCCTGAACACGGCGTCTCGTGAGTGAACACGGTCTCGTGAACACGGCCTCTCAGCCTCCGTATGCCTTGCCGCACGGCCGTTTCTGTACGCCCGCTTCTGCGGGCCCGCTTCTGCGAGCCCTGCTTTCACACGCCCGCTGTGTCTGCTCCACCGCGTCCGTTCGACCAGATCCGTTCGACCGCGTCCGTGCGACCGGTCGGCGCCCGGCCCCGTTTCGGCGGTGAGCGGTTCAGCGCGCGGCGGCGCGGGCCAGCCGGTCCAGAGTCGCCGCGACGGCGGGGACCTGGGCCAGGTCCGGAAGTGTCAGTGCGACGATCTCGCGCTGGACCGCCGGTTCCACCGATACCGTCCTCGCACCCATGGGCCGTACCGACTCGATCGCCAGCTCCGGCAGCACCGCCACCCCGAGCCCGGCGCCGACCAGGCCGATCACTGCCGGGTAGTCGTCCGTGGCGAAGTCGATCCGGGGCGTGAAGCCCGCGCTCTCGCAGACCTCGACCAGCTGCCGGCGACAGCGCGGACACCCCGCGATCCACGACTCGTCGGCCAGGTCCCCCACCGTGATGGTGTCCGCGTCGGCCAGCCGGTGCCCGGCCGGAACCAGGCCGACCATGCGGTCGGTGAGCAGCGGCCGTACGACCAGGTCGTCCCACTCGTCCGTGGCGGGCCCGTAGCGGAAGGCGAGCGCCACATCGCAGTCCCCGTCACGCACCATCTCGACGGAGCGCGGCGGCTCCCCCTCGACCAGCGAGACCCGGGTGCCGGGATGGGCGGCCCGCAGCGCCGCCAGGGCGGTGGGCACCAGGGTCGAACTGCCACTGGGGAACGACACCAGCCGCACCCGTCCCGCGCGCAGACCGGCGATGGCGGCGACCTCCTCCTCTGCGGCCGTGAGCCCGGCGAGGATGCCGCCGGCGTGGCGGACCAGCGCTTCGCCCGCCTGTGTGAGGCGCATTTCGCGGCCCGTGCGGATCAGCAGCGTCGTGCCCGATGACGCTTCCAGTGCCTTCATCTGCTGGCTGACCGCGGGCTGGGTGCAGCCCAGTTCGCGGGCGGCCGCGGAGAAGGATCCGGTGGTCGCGACGGCTCGCAGGACGCGGAGATGACGGGCCTCGATCATGCGGCAAGCATAAGCGATTCTTGGGGTGGGTGCGGATTACCGCGTACTGGCTATGACATACACCGGCTATGACCGCTGCGGCCATGGAGTGGCGCTGTTCGCAGAGCGAGCCTCTAGCCTCCTTCCATGAGACTTCTGTCAGTGAATGTGGGGCGGGCCAGAACCGCCGCGTACACGGACGCCGAGGGCGGCAGGACCGGCGTCGACAAACGGCCGGTCGAGGGGCCCGTACGGGTCTTCCAGCCGGGCCGCAAGGGGGTGGGGGCCAGTGGGGTCGAGGGTGACGCGGTCTGCGATCTGCGCTTCCACGGCGGCAACGACCGTGCGGTGTACGCCTTCGCGCGCGAGGACCTGGACACCTGGGAGCAGGAGCTGGGGCGGCCGCTCGCCGACGGCTCGTTCGCCGAGAACCTCACCACCAGCGGTGTCGATGTGAGCGGCGCGCTCATCGGTGAACGGTGGCGGGTGGGCCCCGATGTGGTGCTCGAGGTCACCGGTGGGCGCATTCCCTGCCGCACGTTCCAGGGGCATGTGGGCGAGCCGGGGTGGGTCAAGCGCTTCACTCTGGCCGGGGCGCCCGGAGCGCTGCTGCGGGTGATCCGGCCGGGCGCTTTCAGCGCGGGCGACCCGGTCGAGGTCGTACACCGCCCGGAGCACGACATCACCGTGGCGCTGCTCTTCCGCGCGGCGACGGTCGAGCGCGAACTGCTGCCCCGGACGCTGGTGGCGGCCGAGTGGATGGAGTCGGGGCTGCTGGGTGTGGCGCGTGACTACGCGGACAAGCACGCGAGTTCAGCCTGACGAGGTATGGCCTGACGAGGTATGGGACACGGCGGTGGGCCGAGGCAGTGGGCCACGCCGGTGGGCCGAGCCAGTAGGTCACGGCGGTGCGTCACGGCGGTGCGTCACGGCGATTGGGTCACCGTGGTGCGTCACGGTGGTGCGCCGAGGTGGGGCACGGTGGCGGACCAGGCGGGCGGACTAACGTTCCGCCCATGACGACAGCACTGATCACGGGCGCGACAGCGGGAATCGGGGCCGCCTTCGCGCGGCGACTGGCCACGGACGGCCACAACCTCGTTCTGGTGGCACGTAACACCGAACGGTTGCAGGAGCAGGCGACCGAGCTGCACGACCGGCACGGCATCGAGGCCGAGGTGCTGACGGCGGATCTCGGCACCGATGACGGCATCGCCCTCGTCGAGAAGCGTCTCGCGGATTCCCGGAACGCGATCGACCTGCTGGTCAACAACGCCGGATTCGGCAACAAGGGCCAGTTCCTCGACGTTCCGATGTCCGACGAACTGACCATGCTCAAAGTGCACTGCGAGGCCGTTCTGCGGCTGACGTCCGCCGCGGTGCCGGCGATGCGGGCACGGGGCCGCGGCGGCATCGTCAACGTGGCTTCGGTGGCGGCGTTCCTGCCACGCGGGACGTACGGCGCTTCGAAGGCATGGGTCGTGCAGTTCACCCAGGGCGCGGCCAAGGACCTGACAGGCTCGGGCGTACGGCTGATGGTGCTGTGCCCGGGCTTCGTGCGTACGGAGTTCCACGAGCGGGCGGGCATGGGGACGGACAACATCCCGGGGTGGATGTGGCTGGACGCCGACAAGGTGGTGGCCGCGGCGCTCGCCGATCTCGCGCGCGGGAAGTCGCTGTCGATTCCCGACCCCCGGTACAAGGCGATGATGGGCGCGGTGAAGCTGGCGCCGCGCGGCCTGCTCGGAGGGATCACCTCCAAGACAGGCCGCAAGTACGGTCCTCAGTAAGGGCTTCCGGGCACGCGGGCTCGCAGCAGACATGCGGGCTCTCAGCAGTAACGGGCGCCCTGGGCAACGGCTTCTCCACGACCGCCGGCCGGGCTCTGCTCAGCGGGCGAGGCCCGGCCCGGCGTAGGCGCCGATGTTGGGTGCGCCCGGCTTCAGCCTGTTGCCGAAGTAGTCCCTGCCGCCGTTGTCGGGGACGGCCGTTCCCGCGCCGATGGCGGGTGAGCCCTTCGACAGGCGGAAGTCGCCGCGCAGCAGCGGGTCGGAGGTGATGCCGCCCGGGTCGGGCCGGGTCATGTCGATCCCGTAGAACGCGTTGTGGTCGAGTGCCAGGCCGGCTGTCGGGTTGGAGAAGGCGTAGCCGCCGGTGCCGCCGCTCACGAAGATGTTGTTGCGGATGTGCTGCTCGTGCTGGGTGGTGGCGGGGCTGCTGTTGTCGTCCTGGACCAGATATCCGGGGATGGTCTCCTTGTTGGAGAAGGAGTTGTTGTAGATCTGGGTGTTGAGGATGGGGCCCGCGCAGTTCTGGAGCAGCCGGGCGCCGTCGTTGTGGCTGACGTTGTACCGGGCGACCGTGTCGACCGTCTTCGCCCCGCTGTACGGGCAGACCAGCAGGAAGCCGCCCTTGTTGTCGTGGCTGTAGTTGTACTGGAAGACGGTGTGGCTGGAGGCTCCGTCCGCGTCGAAGGACATGCCGTCGTGGCTGTTCCCGCCGCCCGACACCTCGTTGTGCTGGATCAGGGTGTCATCGGTGTTGAACGTCCAGATGCCCGCGTTGGCGGAGGGCGAACGCAGCTGGAATCCGTCGACCCGGTTGCGCTCCACGACCGCGCCGCTGGTGGTGTCCAGCTTCATCCCGTCGCCACCGATGGACTTCAGGGTGTTGTCGTGGACACGGACGCCGGTGGACGGCGTCCAGGCGCCCGGGTAGACAGTGGGGTCCTGCTGCTGGCCGACCAGATCGCGCTTGGAGAAGGTCGACTTGAAGTAGATGCCCTCGCGGTCGACGTCCTCGATGCGGTTGTGGTGGATGTCCAGGCCGTCGTAGCTGCTGGCCTTCGCCGTGCCCTCGACGTCGATATGGATGGCACTGGAACCGGTCAGGGTCTTGGCGTCCCCGCCGCGGACATCGTGGATGTAGAGGTGGTCGATCTCGAAGCCGTGAGCGGTGCCGTAGTCGGTGAGGCGGAGCCGGACGGCGTTGCGCTCGCTGCCGGGGTCCGCGGCATTGGTGATTTCCAGGCCGGTCAGGTGGACGTACTGGGTGTTGGAGAGCAGTACGGCGTCGTGCGCGCCCGCACCGTCGATCGCGGCGCGGCCCTTGCCGGGGCCGTAGGGGGCGATGGTGAAGGGGGCGCGGGCCGATCCGGCTCCCTTCGGGGCGAGGGAACCTGTGCACGTCGTGCCTCGTTTGAAGAGGAGACGGTCACCGGGGGCGTAGGTGTGGGCGTTGACCTGGTCAAGGGTGGTCCAGGGGTGGCGCGCCGTGCCGTCGCTCCTGGCCGCGGATGTGGGTGTGGCGGGGACTGCGGGTGCAGCCGAACAGTCGACGTGGAAGGTGGCTCCGGGGTGGGGGGCCGCCGCCTGGGCGGGGGTGGCGAGTCCGGTCATGAACAGTCCGGATATGGCCAGGCAGCTGACTGCCAGGCCCGCTGCTCCCAGCCCGGTGGCGGCCAGACCGGACGCTCCCGGCCCGGACGCGGCCCGACCGGATGCGGCCCGACCGGATGCGGCCCGACCAGTCTCTGCCAGTCCGGTCTCTGCCAGTCCGGTCTCTGCCAGTCCGGTCGGTGCCAGTCCGGATGCTCCCCGGCGCGTCGTCGCACGGGTGGTGGGGGAGGCCGGGGTCGGAGGGGTGTGCGCAGGGCGAAGTCTCATCGTTCCTCCGGGAGTTCCGGGAGTCGCAGTACGGCGGTAGTGCCGTCCTGCCAGGTCACGTGGATCGTGCGGGGGCCGCCGACTTGGATGTCTGCGAGGGCTGCGGCGGGGGCGGGGTCCGGCTCGGCGGTGAGCGAGGCGAGGCTGACGAAGAGTGACTCGGGTGCGGTGGTGACGCCGTCGAGCGCGAGAACCCGCGCGCCCGGGCCGAACATGGTTGGCCCTGCGACGAGTTGGCGGGCGGTTCCTGTGTAACCGTGGAGGGGGTGGAGCTGGGCGATCGGCTGGACAGCCGGCTGGGAGGCCCTACCGGTCCGACGCTCGGGGGCCCCATGGGTCCGGCGGCCGGGGGTGCACGCCCAACCGGTCTGGCGTACCCGGGTGCCCGCGTCTGCTCCGACGACCAGATGCACGCGGATCTCTGCGCGGCCGTGGGCCATCGTGGCGGAGACAATCCGTACACCGGGCAGCGGTGCGGTCACGGACGCCACCCAACCGGGCCCGGAGGCAAGGGGCGTGGCCGGGCCGCGGGGCGTGCACTCGCCGTCGATGATCAGCGCGAAGTGATTGTCGCGCGGTGAGGCGAGCGGCCGGCCCGGCCGGGCGCCGGCCTGGTCGGTGGTCGTGAATCCGGTGCGGGTGGAGTATGCGTAACGGGAGTACCCCGGGTCGTCGTCCTCACCGACGTGGTTGCTGCCGTGGTTGTGGAGACGTACGAGCCCGTCCGCCGCGGTGGACTGGATCAGCATGGCGGGCGGGCCCAGCACGGTCACGGCGTCTGCCGTCTCGGCCGGCAGCGCCTCTTCCGCCGCGGTCCAGACCGGATGGCCGGCGGGCATCAGCAGCCCGAGGAAACCCTTCGACGCCCAGTAGGGCGATGCGGGGCCCGAGTACGGCTGGATGATCGGCTCGCAGGGGCCGTGCCAGCCCAGAGTGAGCAGCCCGCGTGCGTCGGTAGCGCGACGGCGCGGCGACGAGCTGGGGCCGGCCGGGCCTACCGGAATTGCCGGGGTTGCCCTGTCGCCCGGGGCTTCCTTGGCGACCGGGGCCGGTTGGGCCGGGCTCGCCTGCCCAGAATGTTTCGGCTGCCCAGAGCCATTCGGCAGGACCTCGCCCCCGTCTTCGCCCCCGTCTTCGTTCTCACCCTCGTCCCTGCCCAGGTCCAGGTCCACATCCCTGTCCAGGAAGTACCGCAGGGTTCCGGAGGCCAGGCGGCGGGTGGCGCCGGGTGTCAGCGGGGTGTGGCCGGTCATGGCGCCGAGCCAGGGCGCGGCCGCGGCAGCGAAACGGTAGGTGAGGGAGCGGCCGTACGGCATTGGGGCACCGTCCGCGCCGAACATCCGGGTATACGCGTCGAGATGCGCGTGCAGCCGGGGTCCGTACCGGGCGAGCAGTTCCGCGTCGCCACCGAGATGGGCGTGCAGGACCGGGTAGAAGTGCATCGCCCAGGCGTTGTAGTGGTCGAAGGAACGGTTGGGGCCATCGCTGTACCAGCCCTCGCCGAGCCACCACTCCTCGATCCGTTCCAGCGCACGGTCGATCGTCTGCCGCGCGCGGTCGGTCTCGATCCCGGCGTCCTGCAGGAATCCGGCGACGGTGAGGCCGAAGAGCCACCAGTTGTTGTTGACAGGTGACGGGCCGAGCGCCGGCAGCAGCCAGTCGACGACCTGCTGCTGTGTGCGGCCGTCGAGCGTGTCCCAGAGCCAGGGCCGCGTGAGGCGCAGCCCGAGCGCGACCGATGCGGATTCCACAACGGCCTGCTGGGTGTCAGCGATCCGGGGCCAGCGGTCCGCGTCCCCGGAGGCCGTGTCCCCGGGGCCCACATCGCGGGCGTCGGTATCGCCGGGGGCTGCCCCGTCCGGGCCGGGCGACGTGCCCGCGGCGAGACCCTCGGCGTAACGCGGGAGGAAGCCGTGCGGGTCGTGGCCCTCCGCGCCCGCGACCCGGAAGGCGGCAAGAAGCCAGGTGCGGGCGTACCCTTCGAGGCCGTCGGAGCGCGGGCCCGACCAACTGGGCCGGTGGCCAGGGAGATTGATCAGACCATGACGGGGCGACGCGTAGGGCCGCACGGCCAGCAGCAGTTCATCGGCCGCGGCCTCCCAGTCGGCGCGGGTCCAGCCGGTGTACGAGCTGAGCCGGCCGGGCGGGGCGGACGGGCCGGGCCTGCTCGACGAGTTCGGGCTCAGCATGATGCTCCCTGGAGGCGGACTTCGGCGTCGCCCGGAATCTTGAACCCACGGATGATCGAACGTCAATGGAAGAGTGACGAATGATCGAAACTCCCATCGTTCGATCAAATTGCATTAGGGTCTGACCGTGGCATCCGTCCCTGCCCGACCGGCCACATACCACTACCCAGACACCCACACACCGCCGGGCACCACACAGCCGGCCACCAGACCGCGAGGGGGACCGCCGCCGTGCGCGAGAGTGCCGACGAACGCCATGACCGACTGCTTGAGCTCGTACGGGAGCAGGGGTCGGCCCGCGTCTCCGACCTCGCGGGGCAGCTCGGCGTCTCCCCCGTCACGGTCCGGCGGGACGTCGAGACGCTGGCGGAGCGCGGCCTGCTCGACCGGGTGCACGGTTCTGTCTCCTGGCCGCGGTCCGCGGCGTCCACCGCAGGCGCGGGCGCACCGCCCGGAGGCGGCGGCCTGGTCATCGGACTGCTGGCCCCGTCGGCCACGTACTACTTCGCCGAGGTGATCAGAGGTGCGCACGACGCGGCCGCCCAGGCCGGCGCACGGCTGATCCTGCGGATCTCCGACTACCGCCCCAAGGAGGACAAGGCCCGCAGCGAGGGCCTGCTGGCGGCGGGCGCGGAGGGGCTGCTGATCGCACCGGGGTGGCAGGCCGCCGGCGACCAAGCGGCTTACGGCGACTGGATGTCGGAGCTGCCGGTGCCCGCCGTGCTCCTGGAACGGCAGCCCGCGCTGGGCAGCACCCTCGACGACATGGACCGGGTCTGCTCCGACCACCGGCACGGAGTGCTGCTGGCCGTGCGCCACCTGGTCGGCCTCGGGCACGGCGCGCCACTGCTGGTCGCCCGCGCGGACAGTCCGACCGCGCTCGCGGTACGGGCCGGTTACGACGAGGCACTGGGCGCACTCGGTCTGGAACAGCCGCGCCCCGTGATCGATTCCGTGCCGGCCGAACTCGACCGGGGCCGCTTCGAGGAGGCCGTACGAGCTGTACAGACCGCGGTGACCACGGGCGGCGTGACGGCGGCACTGGTCCACAACGACGTGGATGCCATCCATCTGGTGCAGCGCCTGGCCGAGTTGGGCGTACGCGTGCCGGAGGATCTGGCACTGGTCGCCTACGACGACGAGGTGGCCGCCCTCGCGGACACTCCGCTCACCGCGGTGGCACCGCCGAAACGCCAGGTCGGGCTGTACGGGACCCGGATGCTGGTCGAGCGGCTGAGCACGGGGCCACGCGGCAGGACGCCGGAGCCGCAGGACCGGGAGCACCAGGGCCGCCAGGAACCGGGCCAGCAGGAACCGGGTCAGCATCTGGCGCTGCTGCCCAGGCTGCATGTGCGGGATTCCTGCGGAGCTACCGCGCCCCGGTAGTGGCGCCGGCCCGTTAGGGGCGCCGGCCCGTTAGGGGCGCCGACCCGTTAGGGGCGCCGACCCGGTAGCGGCGCCGGCCCGTTAGTGGCGCCGGCCGGTCCGGATTTCGATAACACTCTGATCTTTTTTCGATCATTCAATCTTTCGCTCTTGACTTCGGTCATTGCGGGGCCAAGGATCACGGCCAACGTCAATGTCGCCGCTAGCTCAGGAGTCTCGCTGTGAGCCGCAGTTGGAGCAGAACGACCCTTTCCATAGCCGGCGCCGCCACTGCCCTGGCCGTCCTCACGGCCTGCGGCAGCAGCGGCGACGACTCCTCGAAGGGCACGGACGGCAAGCCCGTGGCCATCACGTTCTGGGGCTGGGCCAAGGGCTCGAAGGAGACCGTGGACGCGTTCAACGCCTCACACAAGAACATCCACGTGAAGTACGAGGAGATCCCGTCCGGAAACGCCGGCGGCTACGCCAAGATCTCCAACGCGGTCAAGGCGGGCAACGCCCCCGACCTGGTCTCCATCGAGTACCCCCAGCTGCCGGAGTACGTCAGCCAGGGCGCGCTCCAGGACATCAGCAAGTACATGACCGACGACGTGAAGAAGAAGTTCCTGCCGCAGGCCGTCGAACAGACCACGCTGGGCGGCAAGAACTGGGCCGTCCCGTTCGACGCGTCGCCGCAGGCGTTCTACTACCGCAAGGATCTGTTCAGCAAGTACGGAGTCGCCGTACCCAAGACCTGGGACGACTTCCGCAAGGCCGCGGAGAAGATCAAGAAGGCCGACAAGAAGGCCCGGATCGGCACCTTCTTCCCTGACGATCCGACCACTTTCGAGGCGATGGCCTGGCAGGCCGGGGCCCAGTGGTTCAAGGCGGACGGGGACACCTGGAAGATCAACACCACGGACTCCGCCACCACCAAGGTCGCCGGTTACTGGCAGGGTCTGATCAAGGACGACCTGATCCGCTCGCAGGCGTCCTTCAGCCCGGAGTGGACGAACTCCCTGAAGAACAGCGGCACCATCGGTTACCTCGGCGCGGCCTGGGGAGCCGGAGTCCTGAAGTCCACACTGCCGGAGCAGAAGGGCAAGTGGGCCATCGCCCCGATGCCGACCTGGGACGGGCAGGCCGCCAGCGGCATGCTCGGTGGCTCCACCTGGGCCGTGACCAAGGACAGCAAGCACGCCGACGCGGCAGTCGAGTTCGCCAAGTGGATGTCGACCACGCAGGACGGCATCAAGGCCCGCATCGCCTCGGGCACTTCGAGCGCCTACCCGGCCGCGACCGAGCTGCTGCCCGCGGCGAAGAAGGCATTCGACTCCTCGTTCTACGGCGGCCAGGACATCTACCAGCTGTTCGGCACCGCAGCCGCCTCCATCAAGCAGGGCTGGACCTGGGGCCCGGCGACCGGCACCACGAACACCGCGATCAAGGACCAGTTCGGCAAGGTCGCCAGTGGCGGCTCCACGATCAGCGGGTCGGTCAAGGCCGGCCATGAGGCGACCGTGCAGGAACTCAAGAAGCGCGGACTGAAGGTCGAGGGCTGACCGGTATGAAGGCCCGCACCCGCGCCGCCGCGATCCTGCTGACCCCGTTCTTCGTCCTGTTCACCGCTGTAATGCTGGTGCCGATCGGATACGCGGTCTGGCTCAGCCTCTTCACCGAGAAGCAGTCGGGACTGGGGTTCGGCGGCTCCGAGTCCGTGTTCTCCGGTCTCGACAACTACGCGGCGGCGCTGGGTGACCGGGCCTTCCGCGAGGGCTTCGGCGTACTGCTCGGATACTGCGTCATCTACATCCCCCTGATGGTCTGCGGCGCCCTCGCACTCGCACTGTTGCTGGACTCCGCGCTGGCCCGCGCCAAGCGCTTCTTCCAGCTCGCCCTCTTCCTGCCGCACGCCGTTCCCGGCATCATCGCGGCACTGATCTGGGTCTACCTGTACACACCCGGACTGAGCCCGGTGGTCTCCGCGATGCACTCGGGCGGCATCGGCTTCGACTTCTTCTCCTCGTCCGGTGCTCTCCCCTCCGTCGTCAACATCGCGCTGTGGGAATGGCTCGGCTACAACATGGTGATCTTCTACGCCGCCCTGCAGGCCATCGACCGCTCGGTCCTCGAAGCGGCCACCGTGGACGGCGCCGGCGGCTGGCGCACCGCCGTCAGCATCAAACTCCCGCTGATCCGCGCCTCCGTCGTGATGGTCGCGCTGTTCACCATCATCGGCTCACTCCAGCTGTTCACCGAGCCGCTGATCCTCAACAGCGGCGCCGGGTCTGCCGTCTCCTCCACCTGGACACCGAACATGTACGCGTACACCGCCGCCTTCTCCCGCAACGACTACGGGCTCGCGGCGTCCGCCTCCGTGCTCCTGGCGCTGACGGCCGCACTGCTGTCGTTCCTCGTCACCCGCTTCACCGGCCGCAAGGGGAAGAACGCATGAGCCCCCGCCCGGCACCGAAGAACCGCTGGCTGTCGAAGACCGCCGTCAACGGCGCGCTGGTCCTCGCCGTCGTCTACATGCTTTTCCCTCTCATCTGGCTGGTCACCGCCTCCACCAAGGACACCGGCGGGCTGCTCTCCGGCAACGCCTTCTCCTTCGAGGGCTTCAACCTCGGCCAGAACCTCTCCGACCTGGCCTCCTACGGGGGTAGCGTCTACTTCCGCTGGTACGGCAACAGCCTGCTGTACGCGGGTGTGGGCGCCGTCCTGTGCTCGCTGATCTGCGTCGCCGCCGGTTATGCCTTCGACAAGTACGAGTTCCGGGGCAAGGAGAAGCTCTTCGGGCTCGTCCTGCTCGGTGTGCTGGTTCCCACCACCGCGCTCGCGCTGCCGATGTATCTGCTGGCCAGCAAGATCGGCATCGTCAACACCTACTGGTCGGTGCTGATCCCGGTCCTGGTCAACCCCTTCGGCGTCTACCTCGCCAGGGTCTTCAGCGCCGGCTACATCCCGAACGAGGCGCTGGAGGCAGCCCGTATCGACGGGGCCGGTGAACTGCGGACCTTCTGGTCCATCGGTATGCCCATGATGATGCCCGGGTTCGTGACGATCTTCCTCTTCCAGTTCACAGCGATCTGGAACAACTTCTTCCTCCCCCTGGTCATGCTCTCGGACCGCGATCTCTTCCCCCTGAGCCTCGGCCTGTACTCGTGGAACACCAACACCCATGGCGAACCGAGCTTCTATCCGCTCGTGGTCACCGGATCCCTCCTCGCCGTCATCCCCCTGATCGTCGCCTTCGTCTCCCTCCAGCGGCACTGGAAGGCCGGCCTCACCGCGGGCAGCGTCAAATGACCACCACCGGGCGGACACGGACCGGTCCCCCACAGACCGGGCCGGCCCCCGTCGGACCGACACCTCCTCGTTCAACACCTCCCGGATCAGCACCTCCGGGACCCGCCCCCGTCACGCCGAAACCCACCGTGCCGAAACACGCCGTGCCGAGACCCACCGTGCCGAATCCCGCCGTGCCGATACCCGCCGTGCCCACCCCTGCTTCGCCTCATCCTGCTGGGCCGAACCCTGCCGGCCCGACCCCTGCTGGGCTGCGCCCTGAGCAACCAAGAAGGAGCACTGGGACCACCATGCACCACGCCACTGACAATCGGCCGGGCGTCCTGCTTGCGATGGCTCCGGGCATCATGGAGCGCCTGTTCGCCGAGCGCCATCACAGCCGGCTGACCGCCCTGGCGCGTACGGACAGCCGACTCGTGGCTCACGACCTGGCGAGACCCACGGCCGAGGTCGCCGCAGCGCTCGCCGAGGCCGAAGTCCTCTTCACCTGCTGGGGCGCGACCCCGCTCACCGCCCGGATCCTGGACTCGGCACCCCGGCTGCGCGCCGTCGTCCACGCGGCCGGCTCGGTCAAGCACCACATCACCGAGGCATGCTGGGAGCGCGGCATCACCGTCGCCTCGGCCGCGGCGGCCAACGCCCTGCCGGTGGCCGAGTACACCCTCGCCACGATCCTGCTCGCCAACAAGCGGGTCCTGCAGTCCGCGTACCGGTACCGCGCGATGCGCGGTGAGCACGACTGGCGGGACGAGCTGGACGGCGCGGGCAACTACCGCCGCACCGTCGGCATCATCGGCGCCTCCCGGATCGGGCGCCGGGTGATCGAACTGCTGCGCCCGTTCGACCTGCGGGTCCTGCTGTACGACCCGTATGTCGACACGGCCGAGGCCACCGCGCTCGGTGTGGAGCCGGTACCGCTGGACGACCTGTGCGCACTCAGTGACGTCGTCAGCGTGCACGCCCCCCAGCTACCCGCCACCCGGCACATGATCGGAGCCCGCCAGCTGGCCGCGATGCCGGACGGGGCAACGCTCATCAACACCGCCCGCGGCTCACTGATCGACGAGGAGGCGCTGGTTCCGGAACTGGCGAGCGGGCGGCTGCACGCGGTACTGGATGTGACGGATCCCGAGACTCCGTACCCGGATTCGCCGCTCTACGACCTGCCGAACGTCCTGCTGACCCCGCATGTGGCGGGATCGCTCGGCGGCGAGCTGCACCGGATGGCGGATCAGGCGCTGGACGAACTCGAACGGTATGCGTCGGGGCAGGAGTTCGCCGATCCGGTACTCCCGTCGGACCTGACGCGCTCGGCCTAGCGGGGCACGGGCCCGGCCATTCGGCTCCTCCGACCCCGGCCCCGGCCCCGGCCCGCCCCCGTAACAACGCCATAAACGCCGAGGCCCGGCACCCCTTCGAAGCGAAGGGGTGCCGGGCCTCAAGCGTGCGTCGTGTCAGCCTCAGTGCGAGTGACCGTGGCCGTGAGCAGCCTCGGGCTCCTCCTCCGCCGGCTTCTCGACGACCAGGGTCTCGGTCGTGAGCAGCAGCGAAGCGATGGACGCGGCGTTCTCCAGCGCGGAGCGGGTGACCTTGACCGGGTCGATGACGCCGGCCTTCACCAGGTCGCCGTACTCGCCGGTCGCGGCGTTGAAGCCGTCGCCCTTGCCGAGCTCGGCGACCTTCGAGGTGATGACGTAGCCCTCGAGGCCGGCGTTCTCGGCGATCCAGCGCAGCGGCTCGACAGCGGCGCGGCGGACGACCGCGACACCGGTGGCCTCGTCGCCGGTCTTGCCCAGGTTGCCTTCGAGCACCTTGACGGCGTGCACCAGAGCGGAGCCACCACCGGAGACGATGCCCTCCTCGACCGCGGCGCGGGTCGCGGAGATGGCGTCCTCCAGACGGTGCTTCTTCTCCTTGAGCTCCACCTCGGTGGCGGCACCGACACGGATCACGCACACACCGCCGGCCAGCTTCGCGAGACGCTCCTGGAGCTTCTCGCGGTCCCAGTCGGAGTCCGTGGACTCGATCTCGGCCTTGATCTGGTTGACGCGGCCCTGGACCTCGTCGGCCTTGCCACCGCCGTCGACGATGACGGTGTCGTCCTTGGTGATGGTCACGCGGCGGGCGGTGCCCAGCACGTCGAGACCGGCCTGGTCGAGCTTGAGGCCGACCTCCTCGGCGATGACCGTGGCACCGGTGAGGGTGGCCATGTCGCCGAGCATCGCCTTGCGGCGGTCGCCGAAGCCGGGGGCCTTGACCGCGACCGCGTTGAAGGTGCCGCGGATCTTGTTCACGACCAGGGTCGACAGGGCCTCGCCCTCGACGTCCTCGGCGATGATCAGCAGCGGCTTGGAGCTGCCCGCCTGGATGACCTTCTCGAGGAGCGGCAGCAGGTCCTGGATCGAACCGATCTTGCCCTGGTGGATCAGGATGTACGGGTCGTCGAGGACGGCCTCCATACGCTCCTGGTCGGTCACCATGTACGGCGAGAGGTAGCCCTTGTCGAAGGCCATGCCCTCGGTGAAGTCCAGGTCGAGACCGAAGGTGTTGGACTCCTCGACGGTGATGACACCGTCCTTGCCGACCTTGTCCATCGCCTCGGCGATGAGCTCGCCGACCTGCTTGTCCTGCGCGGAGAGACCGGCGACAGCAGCGATGTCGGACTTGTCATCGATCGGACGGGCGGTCGCGAGGAGTTCCTCGGACACGGCCTTGACCGCGGCGTCGATGCCCTTCTTCAGGGAGGCGGGCGAAGCGCCGGCGGCGACGTTGCGCAGACCCTCGCGGACCAGTGCCTGGGCCAGCACGGTGGCGGTGGTGGTGCCGTCACCCGCGATGTCGTTGGTCTTGGTCGCCACCTCCTTCACCAGCTGCGCACCGAGGTTCTCGTACGGGTCGTCGAGCTCGACCTCGCGGGCGATCGTGACACCGTCGTTGGTGATGGTGGGGGCACCGAACTTCTTGTCGATGACGACGTTGCGGCCCTTGGGGCCGATCGTCACCTTGACCGTGTCGGCAAGCTTGTTGACGCCGCGCTCAAGGGCGCGACGGGCGTCCTCGTCGAACTTCAGGATCTTCGCCATGGAGCTGATTCAGTCCTCTCAAAAACGAACTGCGCCCCCGGTGCCCGTCACTCGTTGTGCGAACACACTTGTGCGAACACAGCAGATGCGGGGCCAGGGGCGCAGATCAAGAAATACGTCGGTGAATTACTTCTCGACGATCGCGAGAACGTCGCGAGCCGAGAGGACGAGGTACTCCTCGCCGTTGTACTTCACCTCGGTGCCGCCGTACTTGCTGTAGAGCACGACATCGCCGGCCTTGACGTCAAGCGGAAGACGCTCGCCGTTCTCGAAGCGGCCCGGGCCCACGGCCAGGACGACGCCCTCCTGGGGCTTCTCCTTGGCGGTGTCCGGAATGACCAGGCCGGAGGCCGTGGTCTGCTCGGCGTCGAGCGGCTGGACCACAATGCGGTCCTCGAGCGGCTTAATGGCAACCTTGGAGCTGGTTGTCGACACGATCCGGTCTCCCCCTTCGGAGATCTCACGGGGTGAACTGTCTGAGTGGCGACCGGATGGATCCGTCGTCGCGGGTGCCGGACCGGCCCGTCGCCATATTTGGCACTCTCCCGTGGGGAGTGCCAGAACTGAGACTAGGACGGCAGTTAGCACTCGGTCAAGCGGAGTGCCAATGTGGTCGGTCATGTCGTCGGCTTCCTGATGCGGGCGGAGCCCCGCCGGGGGCAATGCCGCGGTCCCCTCCCGCCAGTTCAGCGCCTCACCATGGGCTGCGGGCGGCCGGTCGCCCGCAGCCCATCGCCCACAATGGACAGGTGACCGATATCGACGCCTTCACCGCGCTGTTCACCGATGAGGGCGCCGCCCTGCTCGAATCACTGCGGGAGTACGACCCCGCCCAGGAACTGGCCGTCGCCACCAGGTTGCGCCGCACGTACCCCACTGAGCTGGTCTCGGCCGCGCTCGCCCAGGCGCGGCTGCGCCAGCGGGCCGTACCGAAATTCGGCGCCGCCGACGCGTACCGGATGTTCTTCACGCCCAACGGTGTGGAGCAGTCCACCCGTAGATCCGTCGCCGAGTACCGCGCCCGCCGCTTCGCCGAGCTGGGCGTACGCAGCGTCGCCGACCTGTGCTGCGGCATCGGCGGGGACGCCCTGGCGCTCGCCCGCGCCGGGATCTCCGTACTGGCGGTCGACCGCGATCCGCTCACGGCCGAAGTCGTACGGGCCAACGCCGACGCCCTCGGGCTGAGCGGCCTGGTCGACGTACGGTGCGCGGATGTGGCAGGCATCGACACCGCCCCGTACGACGCGGTCTTCGTCGACCCGGCACGGCGTGGCGGTCGCGGCCGGATCTTCAACCCCGAGGCGTACTCACCGCCGCTCTCCTGGGCCACGGGTGCGGTGGCCGACCGCCCGGCCGCCGGACCGGACCGCAAGGCGGCAGGGGCAGGAGCGGGCTGGGAACCGGGAAGGGCAAAGGAAACGGCAGCGGCAGCGGGCCGGGGACCAGGACGCGCGACGGCCACGGGAGCCATCAAGATCGCTCCCGGTATCCCGCACGAGATGATCCCCGCCGACGCCGAGGCCGAGTGGATCTCCGACAACGGTGACGTCAAGGAAGCAGTGCTCTGGTTCGGCACGGAACCGGGCCTGCGCCGCGCCACACTGCTCCCGTCAGGGACCACTCTCACGGGCCGCGGACTCCCCGACCCCGCGGTGCGGGCACTGGGCCGGTATCTGTACGAACCGGACGGCGCAGTCATCCGCGCCCACCTCGTCGCCGAGGTCGCCGAGGAACTCGGCGGCGGGCTCATCGACGAGACCATCGCCTACATCACCGCGGACGAACTGCGCCCGACGAACTGCGCGACGGCCTACGAAATCACCGACGAGCTCCCCTTCGGCCTGAAAAAGCTCAAGGCCCTGCTGCGCGAGCGGGAAGTCGGGAACCTCACCGTCAAGAAGCGCGGCTCGGCGGTGGAACCCGAAGAGGTACGACGCAGGGTCAAGCCGCAGGGGCCGAACGCGGCCACCGTGATCCTCACCCGCGTCGCCGGCGCGCCGACGATGCTGATCGGACACCCGGCGAACCCTGACGGAGCCGCCGGCCCCTGAGGCTCACCGTTCCTCGTGAGGGGAGGCTTGTCGGCGTCTCCTCGTGGGCGCTTGCCGGCGCCTCGCCTGGGGACGCTTGCCGGCGCCTCGTCAGGAGACGCTTGCCGGTGCCTCGTCAGGCAAGGTCCGTCAGCTCGTCCGCGTACACCTGGGACAGCGGCTGCGGCCCTACGTACTGCTGACAGTTGCAGACCCCGGGCTCGAAACTCAGCGGCTTCTTGTTCTCGTCCCAGGATGTCGGCACCTCGACGGTCTCATGGCACTTGCCCTGCCGGTCATGCTTGGCAAGGTGGTGCGTGCAGCCGCAGACCGGCTCGGGCGGTTTGTGTGCCGCCTCGATCTCCCTGCGTTCCCTCTCGGCCGTCTCCAGCCGCTCCATCCGGCGCTCATGGCGTGTGCGCAGAGCGGTGCGGCCCGTGTCGGCGACCCAGCCGAATCCGCCGACCATGAAGAAGATGAATACCCACCAGAACCAGTTCACTCGCGGCCCCTTCCCCCCGGCCCGTGTCCTGGCCTTCAAGGTTACCCGTACGGACACCGAGAGCCGAAGGGGCTGGGCGGGGAAGCTCTGGACGGGGGCTGCGTAGGGGCGCCGCGGGCTGAGCTGGGCTGGGTGGCCTGGGCGAGTGGCCGAAGAGGCGGGGGTGGCCTGGGGTGGCTCACCAGGGGTGGCTGACGGCCCGTCCCCCGTACGGACCTTGCGCCAGGCGGTATCCGACGGGTCGTCAGAGGATGATCAACATGACGCTTCGTAAGCCGTCGCGCCCGTCGGCGCGTTTGTCGCCCCGCTCGTCCCTTCCTGCGGCAGTCCGCTCGGCCCTTCCTGCAGTCCGCTCGGTCATCGCGGCCCCGCCTCGTAAACCGTTCCGTACGACGCCGCGCACGCCGCGTACGCGGCCCCTTCCGTCCCTTCGCGTGACGTCCCGTAAGCCGCTTCGTACTGCATCCCGGATGGCGCTCCGTACGCCCACCGGAGCATCAACCGGCGATGCGCTCCGCCAGGTGCGGGCCGGCCTGCCCCGTAAAGCCGCCGGGCGGGTCGTGGGGTGCGCCGCGGCCGCCTCTCTGCTGCTCGGCGGCCCAGCCTTCGCCGCCGCCCCGGCACCTCCCGCAGCCACGCCGTCGGCCACTGCCGGCACCGCCGCGGCGCCCACGGCTCAGGGCCCGCTGAAGTGGGCCACGTGCCCCGCGCCCTCCCAGGCGCAGGGCGGGGGCAAGGCTCCGGGTACCGGCTGGACCTGCGCCACGCTGTACGTCCCCCTCGACTACACCAAGCCCGGCGGCAAGACGATTCCGCTGGCGCTGATCCGGCACCGTGCGACAGGCCCCGGTAAGCGCATCGGCTCGCTGATCTACAACTTCGGTGGCCCGGGCGGCTCGGGCGTCGACACACTGCCCGCGTTCACCCCCACGTTCGCGAAGCTCAACACCCGCTACGACCTGGTGAGTTTCGATCCGCGCGGAGTCGGCAACAGTGCACCCGTCAACTGTCTGACCGGCCCGGAGACCGATGCTCTCAACGCCGTCGACTCCACGCCCGACACCCCCACCGAGGTCCGGCAGTGGATGGAGGCGACCCGTAACTTCGCGGCGCAGTGCACGAAGAAGTCCGGCCCTCTCCTGCCGTATCTGACGACCACCAATGTGGCCAGGGACCTGGACCGGATCCGCGCGGCGGTGGGCGACAAGAAGCTGAACTACTACGGCTTCTCGTACGGTACGGAGCTGGGCGGGACCTACGCCCATCTCTTCCCGCGGAAGGTCGGCCGTGCGGTGCTCGACGGTGTCATGCACCCCGACAAGGACTTCACGCAAGGGGCCCTCTACCAGTTGAAAGGCTTTCAGCTGGCCCTGGACCACTTCGCGCGCTCGTGCGTCGCCGCCACGTATCTCTGTCCGCTGCACCGCTCCACTCCTCAGGGGGTGGAGAAGGTGCTGACCGGGCTCGTGGCCGGTCTGGAGAAGCACCCGGCGGCCGCAGCAGGGGGCCGCACGCTCAATGACTCGCTCGCGCTGACAGCGATCGAGGGCGCGCTGTACTCACCGGATTCCGGCTGGCCACGCATGGCGAGCGCGGTCGCGGCATACCTGCGTACCCACAACCCGGCGGCGCTGCTGTCGATGGCCGACAGCATGACGGGCCGCGACGCGAAGGGGCACTACTCGAACAGCAACAACGTTTTCTCGGCCACCAGTTGCGTCGACTTCGGCGTTCCGGTGGGGAAGACGGAGATCGAGCGGCAGATGCCCGCCTTCCGGAAGGCGTCGCCGCTGTTCGGCCCACAGTTCGCGTGGGCGCTGAACCAGTGCACGTACTGGCCCGTCAAGGGGGCCATGAAGCACATGGAGGTCAGCGCGAAGGGCGCACCGCCGATTCTGGTCATCGGCAATACGGGTGACCCCGCCACCCCGTACGGCGGGGCGAAGGCGATGGCGCAGCGGCTCGGGAAGGGAGTCGGGGTGCTGGTCACCTGGAAGGGCGGCGAGGGCCACTGCTCGTACGGGAACGGCAGCGCGTGCATCGACGGTACGGCGAACGCGTATCTGCTGGACGGGAAGGTGCCGGCGTACGGGACCAGCTGCTCCTGAGGGGGCGGGGGGCCGGAGGCTGAGGCTTCCCGGGGGCCGTCGGAGGTGGCTTCCGGGGGGCCGCCGAAAGGGGCTTCCTGCCGGGGGCTCCCGGGTGGGGAGGGGGCGGGTGATTCAGAGACGGGAACCGGTATACGCCGTTCCACAGCCCGGGCGCGCGGCCGCACGCCCGGGCGGGCCTCACTCTTGCAGCAACTCCGTCGCGAGACGTTTGACCTGGTCGGCGAGGGGGCGCTGCGCCGGCTCGTGGTGGGCAGCCGCGTCGGCCAGCCGGACGACGTCCACCCGCCACCGGCCGCTCACCGCCCCGTCGGCGCCGACCCGGCGCAGACCACGCTCCAGCAGCCCCTCTGCCACCTCAGGCTGCCCGCGCAGCACCGCCTTGACGACCGCCACAGCGTTGGCAAGTGCGCTGGCCGCGAGAGACCACTCGGGATCCTCCACCACGGCTGGAGTGCAGCCGTCCTGCGCCCGCCCACTGCCCGTCGGGCCTACCGCCCCCGGTGGATCTACCGCTCCGTCGGCGACTGCCGTGATCTCCAGGTCCAGCCGCCAGAACAGCGGCATATCCCGGAAAGTGAGAAACAACAGCCGTCGGTCGCACGACCTTTGGGCCTCCGGGTCGCTGCGCAGCGAGACGACGTCACGAACCGCTCCGAGGCAGGGACCGACGGCGGCCACACAGTCATCGAACTGCGCGTACGGCACCGCCCAGGCAAGGTCGATATCGCTGTACGGATCAGCCGTACCCCGGGCGAGCGAGCCACGCAGCGCCGCCACCGACCCGGCACACCGCGCCGCGAGCGCACTCTGCAACTCCTGAGCGAAGGCAGCCCGGCGGACCGGGTCCAGGTCCATGGCGGACGGCACGGGAGACATGGCGCCACAGCGTAAAGCACGTCGGTCCCAACGCTGTCTCGTCCAGCGCGTCCCCGGGCCTCACAGGCCGACAAGAGCGACAGAACTGTCTGGCATCCTGCCTCCTGGCATCGTGCCTCTCTCACAGGGCGGCTGAGGGTCGAGATGTTGAGTTCCACGTTCCGGATCTGCCATTCAAATGAGTGAAAGCACATCACGACCTGGCATTACTACGGAGAGTGAGCAACGATAGGAGTGTGACTCGCCCAAGAGGTGGCGAGAGTTGAGGCCAATCACGGGGGTGTGGGCCATGACCATCCAGACGGATCAGACGAACCGAATGGCAAGGACCAGCCGGTCAATTCGGCCCGTCCACGCAACACGGACCGTCCAGACGGCGCGGATCGAGTCCGCTCGGTCGGCACACGCAAGCCAGACTGCGGTACTGGACAGGGCAAAGCCCGAACCAACCGCTTCAACAGGCCCACTTGGTATGTCGGCCGGACCGGACGAGCCCAGTGAACCGGACGGACTGGACGGACTGGACGGACTGGACGGACTGGACGGACTGGATAAAAGTTCCCAGCTCCCACTGCCCGATGTACCCGAAGCCCAACCTGATCCACCAGTTCCCTCAACTCCCCCAACCTCCCCAACATCATCAGCTCCACCGAAGCCAGCCGACCCTCACACAGCGGCCCCTCAGACAGCCGACGACTGGGCCGCCCACCTACGGGAGACAACTCCGTCAGCCCAGACCGCAGCGCTCCTCGGTGCCCTGGAATCGAAGAAGCTGTCGCCACGCGGACGTATCGATGCTCTGGCCGTCCTGGAGCGACACGCAGCATGGTTCGCTGCCCGGCAGGTCCATCTGCTGGCGGACATCGCCACGCATGCCGAGACCGCACTGCCTTCCAGCCACAGCGACAGCGACGTCGACACGCAACTCCTGAACCAAGGGGACTACGCGGCCGAAGAGGTGGCGTGCGCGCTGCGTATCAGTAACGCGACCGCCACCGAGCGCCTGCAGATCGCCAAGGAACTGGCCGGTCAGTACGCCAACACGCTCGGTCTGCTCGAAGGCGGAGAAATCTGCTACATGCAGGCCAGGAACCTGGCCAACGCCTGCCGGGTCCTGGAACCCGAGGCGGCAGCCCGAGTTGAGTCAGCCATGGCGACGAGGATGCCCACTCAGGCCACCGGCCAGAGTTCCCGAGCGCTGCGCCGACAAGTGATCAAGGCAGATCCCGAGGGCTACCAGCGCCGACTGGAACTGCGGACGAAAGAGCGGGAGATCGTTCGTTATCCGCAGGATGACGGCATGATCACATGGGGCGCCACGGTGCCGGCAGAACTCGGAGCGCGCTTCGACCAGGCAGTCGACGCCCATGCCACGACGCTCGTCGCGGACGAGCGCACCCTCAGTCAGCGCCGAGTGGACGCCCTGGCTGATCTCATTCTCAACCGGCCGGTTCTGCTGGGCAGTTCCAAGAAGCCCGCGGAAGCCGAGACACCCGCAGGGCTCTCCGGTCGGCCTCCCGCCGCCACCGCACTCGTGCACGTCACCGTCCCCCTCGACGTACTGGTCGGTGCGAGCGAAAACCCGGCAGAGCTGAAGGGCTACGGCCCCATCACCGCCCTGCAGGCCCGCACGATCGCCTTCGCCGAGGGAACGATCTGGCGCCGCCTGATCACTCACCCGAAAACAGGGTTGCTCATCAAGACCGACCCCACCACCTACCGCCCCACCGCCGAAGCCGAACGCCATGTCGTCGCCCGGGACCAGCAGTGTGCCTTCCCCTCCTGCCGCATGCCCGCGCAGCGATGCGACCTCGACCACATCCAGGAGTTCGATCACGACCATCCCGAGTCGGGCGGTAAGACAGTGCCGGAGAACCTCATCCCGATCTGCCGTCGCCACCACTTGATGAAGCACCGCGGCAACTGGACTGTCACACGGGACCCGGTCACCGGAATCACCACCTGGGTCAGCCCGACCGGCCATATCTACCTCAATACGCCGCGAAACTACGCCGAATAACAAAGGCGACAGGGCAACTGACACCGACAACCGGCCCACTGTGGCAACAGCGACAGCCGACAGATCCAAGCCACAGGCACAGGCACAGCCACAGCCACAGCCACAGCGGGCCTACTCCACCCCGACTGATTCAAAGCGCCAACGGTGGACCGCGCGGGTGATCAAGCCGACGTCGGGTTCCGGGAGTTCGGGGAGCTCCGCATCGTAAGGCGCGTCCCACCAGGTGAGGACCAGTACCCGGTCCTGAGGAGCACGCAGAAACTCACGGTGCAGCGGCCCCCTCGTTCCACCCGCTCCCACTCTGAGAGCCGGTGCCTGTGACTGCTGCCGCACCCAGTCCAGCAGTTCGGCGCCCCTGCCATCAGTCGCGCGGGCCTCCCACATCAGCGCGACGGTCATGAGTAGAGGTTGTCCTTACTGATTTCGTGGACATGATCATGATCATGTGCGGGGCCGCCTGCCCCGTTGCCCCGGGCCGCCCCAGGCACATGCGGGTCCGTCACCGGCAAGGAGGAGTCGGCAGACAGGTCCCAGTCCGATGACGCCCTGTTGCGCGCCACCATCTCCGCACCGAGCGCCGCAACCATCGCACCATTGTCCGTACACAGCCCGGGGCGCGGCACCCGCAACCGGATACCGGCCCGCTCACACCGCTCCTGGGCGAGTGCGCGCAGCCTGGAGTTGGCGGCGACGCCACCGCCGATCATCAGGTGGTCGACGCCCTCGTCCTTACAAGCGCGGACCGCCTTACGCGTGAGTACATCGACGACCGCCTCCTGGAAGGACGCCGCCACATCCCTTATCGGAAGCTCCTCGCCCGCCGCCCGCTTCGCCTCGACCCAGCGCGCCACAGACGTCTTGAGCCCGGAGAACGAGAAGTCGTACGGGGCATCACGCGACCCGGTCAGTCCGCGCGGGAAGGCAATCGCCTTGGGGTCGCCCTCCCGGGCCAGCCGGTCGATGACCGGACCGCCCGGGAAGCCGAGGTCCAACACCCGCGCGATCTTGTCGAAGGCTTCACCGGCCGCGTCGTCGATCGTCGCGCCCAGGGGCCGGACATCCGAAGTGATGTCGGGCGCCAGCAACAGTGAGGAATGACCGCCCGACACGAGCAACGCCATGGTCGGCTCGGGCAGCGGCCCGTGCTCCAGCTGGTCCACACAGATGTGGGAGGCCAGATGGTTGACGCCATACAGCGGTTTGCCCAGCGCGTATGCGTACGCCTTCGCCGCGGATACACCGACCAGCAGCGCCCCCGCGAGGCCGGGCCCCGCCGTCACAGCGATGCCGTCAAGGTCCCTCGCAGACACCCCGGCGTCCTTCAGCGCACGCTCGATGGTCGGGACCATCGCCTCCAGGTGCGCCCGCGAAGCGATTTCGGGCACGACCCCGCCGAAGCGGGCATGCGTGTCGACGCTCGATGCGACAGCGTCCGCGAGCAGCGTCGTGCCACGGACGATCCCGACCCCCGTTTCGTCGCAGGAGGTCTCGATACCGAGTACGAGAGGTTCGTCAGCCATGGATCTCTGTTCCTTGTGCGAGGCCCATTTCCGGGCGCAGTTCGAGGCGCATGACGAGCGCGTCCACATTGCCCGGCTGGTAATAGCCCCGGCGGAAGCCGATGGGCTCGAAGCCGAAGCGTTCGTAGAGTTTCTGGGCACGGATGTTGTCGACCCGCACTTCGAGAAGGATCTCGGCGCACTCGAAGGCGGTGGCGTGTTTGAGGAGATCGCTGAGCAGCTCGGCGCCGAGCCCGGTCCCCCACTGGTCTCTGGCCGAGGCGATCGTCTGTACGTCGCCCATGCCGCCGACAGCCGAGAGCCCGGCGTAGCCGACGATCCGGTCGGCCGTCTCCGCGACCACGTACCGGCGGGTCGCGTCGGCGCCACGCGCGTGGGCCAGTTCGGACCAGAACATGCCCTCGGACCAGGCATCATCGGGAAACAGTTCGTGTTCGAGCTCCAGCACCGGGGCAATGTCCCACCAGCGCATCTCACGCAGTACGGCTGTCACTGCGGGGTGACCACCTTGTAGTTCTTGGGCACCTGGGCGTCGGGGCGTCGCAGATAGAGCGGTGTGACCGGCAGGAAACCGTCAGCGACCACCACATCGCCCCGCTCCGCCCGGGCCCGGTCGGCACCCCCCTCGTCAGCATCGATCCCGTCGGTACCCATTCCGCCCGCACCAATCCTGCCGTCGCTGTTTCCCCCCGCCAGCTTCTCGGCCGCCAGTGCCGCGAGGGCTCCAGCCGATACGTTTTCCGGAGCTCGCGCGTCGGGGAAGGTGTCGGGATAGAGCAGGGCTCCAGCCCCCACCGCGGGCAGTCCCGCGACCTGTTCGGCGATGTCCGCGGGCCGGTCCACGACGGGCTCGTCCAGCCGGGTACGGAATCCGTCGTACCGCGCCCAGTAGACCTCCTTGCGCCGTGCGTCGGTCGCGACGACGAAGGGGCCGTCGAGCCCGGACGCGTAGGCGAGGCCGTCCAGCGTGCACAGCCCGTAGACGGGTACGCCCAGCACGGAACCGAACGTGGCGGCCGTCACCAGCCCGACGCGCAGCCCGGTGTAGGGTCCCGGCCCGACGCCGACGACGATGCCCGTGACGGCGTCCAGTTTCAGCCCGGCTTCGGCGAGGACATGGTCGACGGCGGGCAGCAGCAGTTCCCCATGACGGCGGGCGTCGGTCCGACTGGACTCGGCGACCACGGATGTTCCGTCGTGGAGGGCAGCGGTGACGGCGGGCGTGGCGGTATCAACGGCGAGCAGGAGCACACAAACAGCCTACGGCTCCCGCGACGGGGGCACGGCGCCCCGTCCCGTCAGCCCGCTGCTGCTAACGTCACCGGGAATTCGTACGTACGAGAAATGGGAGCCTCAGGTGTCAAGGAGCAGCTCGGGAATCGTGGCCGGGCTCACCGGGGCAGCTCTTGCCGTGGTCGGCTTCCTCGCCTACCAGGCGTCGGCGAATGCCCCCGCCGATCTCTCGTCCCCCAAGCCCTCGTCCTCGGCGTCCTCCCCGGCCAACCCGTCCGGCACTCCGACGAAGCCGGGAAAGCAGAACAGTCACGCGGTGCCACCGAACTCGGGCTCCGGCTCCCGCGTCGTGTACTCGCTCAGCGCGAAGCGGGTGTGGCTGGTGAGCGACACCGGTACCGGCGTACGGACTTTCGAGGTCATGCCGAGCGCGGTCAGCCCACGGCCGGGGTCGTACCAGGTGACGTCGCGCACGGGCAGCACTGTGGGCTCGGACGGGGTACCGATCGAGCACGTGGTTCGCTTCGCGAGCATCAATGGCGTGACCGTTGGGTTCAGCGCTGCTACGGACAACTCGATGTCGAGCCCCGACCCGGAACAGAAGACCGGCGGGATCCGGATGAAGCGCGCCGACGGCAACGCCATGTGGCCGCTCGCGACGTACGGCACGAAGATCGTCGTGGTGCCGTAGCCACGTCGTCCGCGCAGCCGCCTGCTCGGCTCGTATGGACCGGACGACAGGCCCCTGCAAACGGTCCGCGGGCTTCCCGTGCGGTGGTTCAGGGGGCGGACCGTTACAAGCCTGCGGCCTGCCGTACAAGCTCACGGCTCCCCGTTCGCCCCGTTGCACCCGCCGCCGACTGCTGTCGGCCTCTAACCCGAACGGATTACGCGGCGTCGCGCTCTTCCTCGGGCTCTCCGGTGACGGAGGCGGGCTCCGGTTCGGGGGCGCGTGGCGGTGTGGACACGGCGTTCGCCGCCTCGCAGGAGGCGAGCAGATCGCGCATCGACATGGGGGACGGCGACTGCGCTTCGGTCTCCGATGCGGACATGGCTGCCTCCTCGGTCAGGCATGGTTAGGTAGACCTAACCAGGTCTTAGTATCCATGTGACCACGCCCGGTGGGATCTGTGCAACACCTTGCCGACGGCTTGTCGGAAAGTACGGGGTGAATCTCCGCATGCGTGCGCGAAACCCTCGGGCCGGAAGACACCCGGCCCTTCTCCCGCCTCCGGCCTCTCGGCCCTCCCCGCCTCCCCGGTTTCGGCCGGTTTCGGCGCTCCCCCGTTTCGGCCGGTTTCGGCGCTCCCCCGTTTCGGCCGGTTTCGGCGCTCCCCCGTTTCGACCGGTTTCGGCGCTCCCCCCGCCGTTTCGGCCCTCCCCCGTTTCCGCGCCCCCGGCCCTCAGTCCTCCGCGAGCGCGCGGAGCCCGTCGAGACCCGCCCGCTGAGTTTCCTCCGCCCAGCGCGCCCCGACCCCGCTGACCGTCACCACGCGGCGTTCGTCGTCCGTGTCGCCCACGCCACGCTCGATGACCACCCGGAGCCGGTCGTCCGACAGGTCCTCGACCTTCCCGTCCCCCCACTCGACCACGATCACCGAGTCGGGCAGCGAGACGTCCAGGTCGAGGTCCTCCATCTCGTCGAGTCCGCCGCCCAGCCGGTACGCGTCCACGTGTACCAGTGCGGGACCGGCGCCCAGCGGCGGATGGACACGGGCGATGACGAAGGTCGGGGACGTCACCGCCCCGCGCACGCCCAGGCCCTCGCCCAAGCCACGCGTGAGGGTGGTCTTGCCCGCGCCGAGTTCACCGGAGAGCATCACGAGATCGCCGGGGCGCAGCAGTACGGCGAGGCGACGGCCCAACTCCTGCATATGGTCGGGGGAGTCGATGGTCAGACGGGTGGCGAATGCGGCGGCCGTGTCAGCTGCCGGGCTGTGCGGGGCTTCCATACGGGCCAACGTTAGCGTCTGCCGGCAGTGCACCCGTCCTCGCCAGCAGCTCGGCCAGCCGGCCCGTCACGGTCCCGGGATGTTCGAGCATGACCAGATGCCCGGCGTCGGGAACGATGACCAGTTCGGCCGCGCGCAGCAGATCGGCGATGATCTGACTGTGCGCGCTGGGTGTCACCAGGTCGTTCTCACCGGCCAGAACGAGCGCGGGCACCTCACCGAAGACCGCAGCCAGCGCGTCCGCCTTGTCGTGGTCGGTGAAGGCCGGATAGAACTCCGCGACCACATCGATCGGCGTCCCCTCGATCAGCCGCTCCGCGAACCGGGCCACAGCGGGGTCGACGTCCTTCGAACCGAACGAGTACCGCTTGACCAGTCCCGCGAACAGGTCAGCCGTGGCCCGCCGCCCCCGCTCCACCAGCTCCGTCTGGGAGCCGAGCGCCTTCAGTACGCCGGGGAGCACACGCCGGACCGCGTTCACGCCCGCCACCGGCAGCCCGAAACTGACCTCTCCGAGCTTCCCGCAGGAGGTGCCGACGAACGCGGCCCCCACGACGCGGTCCCTGACCAGGTCGGGGAACTGGTCGCCGAGCGCCATCATCGTCATGCCGCCCATCGAGTGCCCCACCAGCACCAGAGGCCCTTCCGGCGCAGCGGCGTCGATGACCGCCTTCAGATCTCGGCCGAGCTGGTCGATGGTGAGCGGTACGCCGTCGGCCTGCGCCCTGCCGCGTTCCGAGCGGCCGTGGCTGCGCTGGTCCCAGTGGACGGTACGGACGACACCGCGCAGTGCCGCGCGCTGGAAGTGCCAGGAATCCTGGCTGAGGCAGTAGCCGTGCGAGAAGACGACCGTGACGGGCTGAGGCGCCGCCCCGCGCCGGGAGGACCGCCGTTTACGCGCCCCGGCCGGCCCGACTGCCCCGACCGCTCCTGTCGCCCCGGCCGACCCGCCGGCCCCAGCGGTTCCAGCAGCCCCCGAGCCCCCGGCCGTTCCGGG